>CAJSZQ010000015.1 GCA_910574185.1 Lachnospiraceae bacterium | reverse complement strand
CATGTATCCAATGGCAATTTACTACGGATAAAGCCAGAACCAAACTGGTATCGCTTTATCCCAAATTCGATGAAACAGCGGCAAAACAATTAGTATAAATATAATGCGGTCAGCACACTAGTTTATTGATTTCTATCTGTGCAATATCTGAGATTCTTAATTCCTTGTAATATCGCAGATAAATTAAGTGATGAAAAGAGAGAGGAAATATAAAAAATAAAAGGGCAGAAATGCGCTCTTTTCGTTTAAAAAACTATTGTTTTTTGGTCGACCATAATATATAATATAATTACAGTTAAGGAAACGTTTAACAAGGCAGGAAGCCAGAAAGGAGAACAAATGGTAGACATGGGAATGACAGACAAACAGTTCAATGGTTTTGTAAGATTTCTGTTAGACGCTCTGAAAGACGCAATGGAAGAAAAGGAAAGCGAGAAGAAAGATGAAAAACTTACAAAAATCGCTGACAATCTGCAAAAGACATTGGAAGACTAAAAGCCCCATTTATTTCTAAACAGGGCTAAACCACAAAAGGGGCGGTACTTGCCACTGCCCCCATACCAAATAAATAATATCATTTATTAAACAAAAAGGCAAGGAATAAAGGGGTGATGAACCGTAGAAAAGAAAAAAATGGGTAGACCAACGGATAATCCCCGAACTGAAAAAGTAGGCTTTAGAATGTCGCCGACTGAAATTGCAGATATACAAAAATGTGCGGATGCAATGGAAACGCGACGTGTAAATGCAGTAGTCGAGGGGATACAGCTTCTTAAAGAGAAATTAGGAATACCATAAAAAGTAGCGGTTTTAAAAATATATTAAAGTATACCTTGTAAAACGGCCGAATGGCCATTAGGTGTGCCCGGAGGGTATGTTTTAGTAGACGAAAAAATTAAGCTGACGCTATATCTGAGTTAAAGAATGGCAGATGAATTTTAGGCATAAATTGAGAGAAAACGCAGAAAAAGAGTTAAAAGCGATCGAGGAAAAAGGTTCGGCTTCTTCCAACCTCGATAATGCCTATAAGCTAGTGGAAATCATGAAGGGCGTGGACAATCGAGATGATGCAGGACGGCGGATTTCCGCTCTATGCAGCAGAAACCATATCAAACAAAAGGAACTTGCGGAGAAGATAGGCGTTTCCGCTTCTCAGTTGAGCCGCATTATCAGCGGCGAAACAAAGACGGTCAGCAGCGATATTCTCATAGGTGTAGCAAAGGAATTTAAGGTGTCCGCCGACTACATACTGGGTTTATCAAACATCAGCGTCCGCAAAAGCTATGATATATCTGAGCTGGGTTTATCCGAGGGCGCAGGCAGACCTACAAAAGTGAGGTGATTCAGATTTATGAAAAAAGAAACGATCTTGCTTGTTGATGACGAAAAAGAAATCGTTGTCTGCTTGGAGTATATTTGAGCAATGATGGTTATTCTGTGTGTAAATGTTATAACGGCACAGACGCTATGAAATGTATTGAGAACTCAGATGTTGATTTAGCGATACTTGATGTTATGCTGCCGGATATTGATGGATTTCGGCTTTGTCAAAAAATCCGGGAAAAGTTTTTCTTCCCCATTATTATGCTCACTGCAAAGATTGAGGACAGCGATAAGATTATGGGACTTACGATTGGCGCAGACGATTATATAACGAAACCTTTTAATCCTTTAGAGGTTGCGGCAAGAGTAAAGACACAGTTAAGGCGTTATCAGAATTATAACAACCCGAATTTGAGCCAGCCTGAAGTAAAAGACGAGTATGACATCAGAGGATTGCTGATAAACAGAGCCAGCCATAAGTGCTATTTGTATGGAAAAGAAATATCGTTGACTCCATTAGAGTTTTCGATTCTGTGGTATCTATGCGAACATCAGGGCAAGGTTGTTGATTCAGAGGAATTATTTGAAGCTGTATGGAAAGAAAAATATTTTCGCAACAGCAACAATACAGTAATGGCGCATATTGGGCGGATTCGAGAAAAATTAAATGAGCCTCCAAAGAATCCGAAGTTCATTAAAACCGTTTGGGGGGGTAGGTTATGAAATCGAATAAAAAAGATAAAAACTATCTTCTCTCTACCTTGTTCAAAGGGTATGTGATTCAATGTGCGGTTTGCTCTGTGCTTATTTTAGAAGGTACCTTTCTTTTAGGAATTATGGCAGAGGAAATTCTCCGCAAGTATGTTTTGTACTATTACTTGTATTACAGAACAGTGTATCTTTATATAGTTGCTGTAATCGTGTTGGGTGGCTGTATTATATACTTGACATACCGGCTTTTGAAAAAAGTAGTGGCCTATGTGTATGAGGTACAGGCTGCAACAAGAAAAATGTTTGATCAGAATGTCAGTTATATTGAACTGTCCCCGGAGTTGAGTGAAATCGCCGCTAACATCAATCAGTTAAAACAAGAGGCTGAAAGTAATGCAAGGCTTGCAAAAGAAAACGAACAGCGGAAAAACGACTTGATTATGTATCTTGCGCACGATCTGAAAACACCGCTTTCTTCTGTGATTGGGTATCTGACTTTACTGCGGGACGAATTGCAAATTTCAGAGGAACTCCGGGAAAAGTATCTTTCCATCTCTCTTGATAAGGCGGAACAGTTAGAAGATTTAATCAATGAGTTTTTCGAGATTACACGCTTTAATATATCCAATATTACTTTGCAATACACGAAAATTAATCTGACCCGTCTGCTTGAGCAGCTTCTATATGAATTTAAGCCTATGCTCAATGAAAAAAATCTGCAATGCAATCTTTGCGCCGCTGATGATATAATGCTTCAGTGTGACGCAGACAAAATCCAGCGTGTTCTTGATAACCTTTTGAGAAATGCCGTTATCTACAGTTTTGAAAATACGGAAATTACGATTCGCGCCCAATGTCAGGAAGATACGGTCAGCATTATTTTTTGTAACCACAGCGATACCCTGCCGGAAGAAAAATTAAACAGGATTTTCGAGCAGTTTTATCGGCTTGACGCAGCGAGAAGCACAGGCAGCGGCGGAGCTGGATTAGGCTTGGTGATTGCAAAGCAGATTGTTGAACTTCACAATGGTACAATCGTTGCAGAGAGCCAAGAGGAGCAAATCAAGTTTTCAATCACATTGCCGTTGTCGTAGGAAAATTGTAAGAATTTGCGTAGAAAAAAAGAGGAATATCTTGCGGAAAATCAAAAAAATACGGGCTTCTATTTTGGTACAATGTATCGAGATAGAGGCTCGTATTTTTTAATACGCCAAAAAGGAGGAATGATAAAGTTGCCAAGAAAACAAATGCCGTTATTTTTTATTTTGCTTTTTGCATTTACACTATCCGCCTGCTCGTCAACCGGGCAGATAGAAAAGAATCGTTTGACAGACAGCATAACGCCGGCAGACCAAACTGTGTCCGTTCTTCGGGGGACAATCACTCCAACCGTTTCAGCGCAGACGACGATTGTCCCGGCAGTACCTTTTATTATTTCTTCGCCTGAAAACGGCATATTGAATACCGGGATGAAGGCTGAAGAAAAAATCGCCGCCGGACAGGTCATTGGAACTGTGAACGGCAAAGAATTGAAATCCCCGATTGATGGTACGATTACTTCTATTGCGCCTTCCGGTGAAAGCGTACCGGGAAATTATCCTGTGGCGACAATACATTATACGGGATTTGCCCTCAATGTAGAGGCAGAGAATTTTTTGAGTACCCTGCCTGTACACGCAGATATGAAAGCAAAATTTCAGGTGTATGACGGCGTAGGTCCGACCGAAGCAATCGACTTGGCGGAGCCTGCCGCAGACGGCAATACACTTGCGGGGATTGTGCCGCAGGATGGCATTTCTGTTTCAGATCTGAAAGACCGTGAATTGTCTATGCTGCGAGCCAACAATATCGGATTTGTATTTCAGAACTATTCATTGATTAAGCATTTAAGGGTGTGGGAAAATATCGAATTGCCCCTGCTCTATGCGAAAAAGGCGCTTACGAAAAAGCAACGGCACGAGATGATTACAGACTTGTTGAAAAGTGTGGGTTTAGAAAACAAGGGAGATGAATATCCCGTCAATCTGTCTGGCGGCGAACAACAAAGAGTCGCGATCGCACGGGCGCTCTCAGTATCACCGGAAGCCATTTTGTGTGACGAGCCGACGGGAGCGTTGGATAAAAGAACAGGAACACAGATTATGGAATTGTTACATAGTGTCGTAAAAGAAAACGGTATTATGCTGCTATTAGTAACGCACGATCCTGATATTGCAGATACTTGTGACACGATCTTTGAGATGGATGGAGGGAGGATAACTTATGCTGAAAATGATACTTAAAGACCTTCGTCTTTCTCCGCTTAGAAGTATTCTGACAAGCGTTTCAATGCTTGTGGGCATTATAGCAATGATCGGATCTGTATTAGCGGGTACGCTTGGACGGGAATATTTGATTTCTGTAAACGCACAAGTATATGGCTGGTCGCCTGCTTACTCATTCATCATAACGGAATCCAATTTTCCCGACAGGGACAAAAAAGAAGCGCAAAATTATTTTATTGATTCGCCGTATGCTGCGGGAAATGTAAAAAGCACACTCGCATTAACCCCCTTCAATGTTGTTGGGGTAGTAAATGATGGCAGAGATTTGCCTGCTGTCTATGCGGATTCTGCAGCAATGCTGCATTTCGCCCCGGTAATGTGGCAAGTTCAAAGCGTAAATGTATATTGGCATCCCACAACAGGGTTGACCGCCGATCAGATACATTCTGCCCTTAGTGATATTTTGGCTGATACCATCGGCGGTCATTTGGAAAATGCTGGACGGAGCGACATTGGGAATACCTATCATTCTGTACTATCCATACTGCAGCTAGGGCTTTTGGTTACTTCGCTTTTACTGCTGTTTGTTTCTGTATTAGGGCAGATCAATATCGGACTGTCTTCACTGGAACAGCGTACCCACGAATTGCTGATTCGCAGAGCAATAGGCGCTTCACGAACAAATATTGTAGCTTTGGTTTTAGGTTCACAGTTGGTTTTATCAATCTTTGTCTGCTTTGCAGCCATTTTACTATCGCTGATTTTGGTGCATTGTATCGGCTCGCTGCTTCCTGTGGATTCCCCGGTAGGAAAACCGGGTTATCCAATCAGCGCTGCTGTTGCTGCGGTTACGGTGTCTGTGCTTACAGCGCTGTTCGGCGGATTATTGCCAGCGCTGAAAGCGGCAAAATTAGAGCCTGCACTGGCGCATAGATAATGAAACTCGATTCAAGGAGGAAATAAAAAATGAAACAAACACTCTCTAAATTTGAAATGCTTTCTAAGCTGTTACTTTATGTTGCGATTTCTTTGCTGGCAGTTATGTTGGCGGGCTGCTCCTCTTCTTCGGACTCCGACACAAACGCACGAGGCTTTACAGACTTTGCGGCTATCGAGAAGGAATACCTGACGAGCATTGAGAATTTGAATTGGCCGGAGGGCATTACGCTGCCTGATACATTAGAAGGCGAAGATACGGGGGCGTCTTTTCAAGTGGGATATGGCGACACGAGAGCGTCTAATCTTTGGGAATATACTTGGATGAAAGAATGGCTCGATACTTACAATACAGACTCCGAGAGGGCGGCAAAAGCTTTAGAAGAACTGGAAAAAGCATTTGATATGCCTTATATGGGAACAGATCGTTGTGATGACGCCACACGCAACTATCTTCGCAACAATATTGATAAAGCCAAATTGGGCGATCCGTCTGGATTTACGGAATATATTCGAGCAAATTACGCAGATTAAGATACTAAGCAGATTTTTGATGGCTGGGAGGTGAGTGCGCATATGCAGAGAAAACGCCGTAAGAAGAAGCGGTTTGAAATACTTTTATTTCTGCTTGTATTTTGTATAGGCGCTGGAGCGCTTTTTGTACCGTGGGTAATGCAACCGGAAAATTTCAGAGAGGTCAAGAATAAAATCAATGGCTTTTTCTATAAAGAAAAATTCCCTGATTCCTATAATGCGAAATCGCTGATTTTGGCGGACTGTTCTGATGACGAAATATTTGTTTCAAAAAAAGAGAACGAGTCGCAAGTGCCGGCGAGCTTAGCCAAACTATTTGTCATAGAATATGCAGCAACCTTGGCAGACCTTGACAGTATAGCTATTGCAGACTATGAAGCTATTTCGCTTACAAAACCCGGCTCGTCTGTTGCTCACATCGAGGAAAAAGAATACTTTTTACACAACCTATTTGCAGCAATGTTAGTGCCGTCGGGGAATGACGCTGCTTATGTCGTAGCGGATTATTGTGGAGGGTTACTTTCGCCGCAGGCAGGAAGCAGCCAAGAGCGTGTCGGAATTTTTATGGAAAACTTAAACTTGTATTTGCAACAGCAGGGGTACTCGAACACAGTTCTATACGATCCGAGTGGTTTTGATATGGAGGCGCTTACGACTACTTTAGATTTGAAAGCTGTGGTATATCGGCTATTGGAATATTCGTGGTTTAGGGAAACTGTGTCTAAAAACACTTATACGGTAACATTGCCTGACGGCAGTACGCAAATGTGGCAGAATACAAACACTTTCCTTGATCCCACATCTGAATATTACAACGAAAATGTATGCGGAGTTAAGACAGGCTCTCTGTCTGATGATTATAACTTGATTGTGCTTTACCAACAGCACGGGAAAGAATTTTTGATATGCAGTTTAGGCTCTCAATCAGATTCCTCTCGTTATGATGATGTGAATGTTATTTTGAAAACGATTGATAAGTCGGATTATTTGAAACGATAAAAGTGATAAGGCGGGAAGGCGTTTGATGGCTATCCCGCCTGTTTTCATTTTGGGGAGAGGGCATCCACAAATCGAAACAACGGATAAGGAACGATGGCTTCTATATATATGCCCTGTTTTCCTGCCGCTTGTAATGGCTGGATAATTGTAATATATTAACAATAATTTTGGGAAATTTAATTTTTAATTAGTATCTTTGAAATGTATTTTAGTGTATAATATTTTTATTCGGCAATTCTGTATGTGCGGCTAAGCGCATATGCAGGGAAAAGGGAGAGGGATTATGGCTGAACCTATGTTGGGGAATCCGCAGAATACGATAGAAGTTCTTAAGAAATATAATTTTATATTCCAGAAAAAGTATGGACAGAACTTTTTGATTGATACGCATGTGTTGGATAAGATTATTCGTGTGGCGGAGATACATAAGGAAGATTTTGTGCTTGAGATAGGGCCGGGTATCGGGACGATGACGCAGTATTTGGCGCAGGCGGCAGGAAAGGTAGCGGCCGTTGAGATTGACAGAGCGTTGATTCCGATATTGGAGGATACCTTGTCGGGGTACGATAATGTAAAGATTATTCATGAGGACGTACTGAAACTGGATATCCGGAAGCTGCTTGATGAAGAGCGTTGGGAGAGACCGATTAAAGTGGTGGCGAATCTCCCTTATTATATTACGACGCCGATTATTATGGGATTGTTTGAAATGCATATTCCGATGGAGAGTATTACTGTGATGGTCCAAAAGGAGGTTGCCGAGCGTATGCAGGCCCGGCCTGGCACGAAGGATTACGGAGCCTTATCGCTGGCAGTGCAGTACTATGCAAAACCGTATATTGCGGCCAATGTTCCTCCCAATTGTTTCATGCCGAGACCTAAGGTTGGCTCAGCGGTTATCTGTCTTCGCTGTTATGAAGAACCGCCGGTCTGGGTAGAGGATGAAGAATTGATGTTTCGGATTATCCGAGCATCCTTTAACCAGAGAAGAAAGACTTTGGCGAATGGTCTGAGTAACGCTCCAGAGCTTGATATTTCAAAGGAGATTATCATAAGAAGTATCGGGAGGATTAGAAAGGAAGCAAACGTGCGGGGAGAAACTCTGACGTTGGAAGAATTTGCGGAGCTTAGCAATTATATTTATGAGGAGATGTGACTTATCCACCGCATTGCCTTGTTTGACCGCCTAGCAGTCTGAAAATCCATTCTGCGTCATTTGACTGAAAGTAAATATATCAGTATACTAATTTAGTAATAGGAAGGAGAGAGCTATGAGTAATTTTTCACCGAAGATGTTATTTGAAATTACCCCAGAGATTACCCATTTGGCAGAGCTGTGTGAAGAAAGCAACGCAATTGATAAGGAGTTATATGGAATATATGACGTGAAGCGAGGACTGCGGGATATGCATGGAAAAGGCGTTCTTGCAGGACTGACGAATGTTTCTGACGTGCGTGCGAAGAAGATTGTAGACGGGGAAGAGGTGCCTTGCGCCGGTAATTTGTATTTCCGTGGATATAATATTAAGGATTTGGTACAGGGCTTTTTGAAAGCAGACCGATATGGGTTTGAAGAGACGGCGTACTTACTGTTATTTGGAGAGCTGCCGACGGAAAAAGAACTGGAGGATTTTCGGGAGATGCTGGCAGACAGGCGAACCCTTCCGCCGAATTTTGTCAGAGACGTGATTATGAAGGCGCCCAGCCGGGATATGATGAATAGTTTGTCCCGGTCTATTTTGAATTTATATACATATGATGCGAAGGCGGATGATACGTCTATTCCAAATGTACTGCGGCAGTGTCTGAATCTGATTAGTCAGTTTCCGATGTTGATGGTGTATGGCTATCATGCTTATAATTATCGCAGAGGAAGAGATTTGTTTATTTACGCGCCCCAGCCGGAGCTTTCTATGGCGGAGAATATTCTGATGATGTTAAGAGAAGACCGGAAGTATTCCAAACTTGAGGCGCGGATTTTGGATATGGCGATGGTTCTCCATATGGATCATGGCGGAGGTAATAACTCTACGTTTACTACCCATGTGGTAACTTCATCCGGAACGGATACCTATTCGACGATGGCGGCGGCGATGGCTTCTCTGAAGGGGCCGAAGCATGGCGGGGCGAATATTAAGGTTACTAAGATGTTTAATGATATGAAGCAGATTGTAAAGGACTGGGAAGACGAGGCGGAGGTTAAGCAGTATTTGTATGATTTGCTGGATAAGAAGGCATTTGATAAGAAAGGCCTGATTTATGGAATGGGTCATGCGATTTATTCCATATCTGATCCGAGAGCAGAGATTTTTAAGTCTTTTGTAAAGCAGCTTGCTACGGAAAAAGGGTATGAGAAAGAATATTCTCTTTATGAGAAGGTAGAGCGTCTGGCGCCGGAAGTTATCAGCGAACGCCGCAGGATGTATAAGGGTGTTAACGCCAACGTGGACTTCTACAGCGGCCTGGTGTATCAGATGTTGAATCTTCCGCCGGCTCTCTATACGCCGATTTTCGCAGCGGCGAGGATAGTGGGATGGAGCGCGCATCGGCTTGAGGAGCTTAAGAATGTAGATAAGATTATTCGTCCGGCTTATAAAGCGCTTGCGCCGCACCGGGATTATATAGCGATGGAGAACAGATAGGATTCGCGCAGCGATGTATTAGAATGTTTTGAGATAAGGGGTGGTATGAATGAAACAGGAATTTTATTATCCATCGGGCGACGGACAGACGAAGATTCATGGGATTGTGTGGAGACCGGAAACGGATGTGAAAGCTGTATTGCAAATCTGCCATGGTATGGTGGAGTATATTGACCGTTATAACGATTTTGCGCAGTATTTGGCAGAACGGGGCGTCTGCGTCGTGGGGCACGATCATCTGGGACATGGCAAGTCGGTGCAGTCAGAAGAATATCTTGGTTTCTTTCATGAGTCTCATGGAAACAAATATGTAATTACAGATATTCACAGGCTTCGCAGAATGACGGAAAAGGACTATGCAGGCGTACCTTATTTTATGATGGGACACAGTATGGGCTCCTTCCTGCTTCGTCAGTATCTTACGATGAGAGCGGAGGGACTTGCGGGAGCAATTATTATGGGGACGGGCTATATGCCTCATGGACTTCTCGCTGCGGGTCAGATGGTCTGTCGGACAATTGCTGCGGTGAAAGGCTGGCAATATAGAAGTGAGTTTATGAATCAGCTTGGCATGGGCGGTTATAATAAACAATTTGAGCCAAGCGAGAGTACCAAAGACTGGATAACATCTGATGAGGAGATGCGGAAGAAATATGAGGCTGACCCTCTGTGCAGTTTTACATTTACGGTAAATGGTTACTATCAGATGTTTGAAGGCATGAAGGTTCTGACGAAGAAAAATGCAATGGATAAGATTCCGGGAAGTCTTCCGGTACTTTTCGTGTCGGGGGCGGAAGACCCGGTTGGCTCCAATGGCGAAGGAGTGGCCAGAGTATTTCGCAAATATGAGCGGGCCGGTACTCAGGATGTGAAGATGAAGCTATATCCCAAAGGCCGTCATGAAATACTGAATGAATCGAACAGAGAGCAGGTTTATGAAGATTTGTATCAGTGGATGGACGACAGAATATAGGAAAGACGGAAGCGATGAAGGGAAAAAATAAAAAACAGCAGAGGCGTTTGGAGAATAAATTGCTTCTGCTGCTTATTGTGCTGGGTATTCTGGGAGGCTGTTATACTTATTTTGTAGATTCGGAATTTCCAGAGAAATTTATAACGGCAGTAGAAGAGTGTGCAGAAGGGTTGGAAGGATTAGCTGATATTCTGTCGGGAGATGGAAATGAGCCGTCCGTATCGCTGGAAGATATTCCAGAATTTTCTGGCGAGCCTTATGTCGTTGTGGATGGAAATGAACCGGATTTTTCTGAGGAGGAAAAAACAGAGGAATCTTTTGAAGAATACAGTGAGCTCGACCGGCTTGGAAGATGTCAGGAAGCCTGCGCTAATGTGGGTGAAGATTTGATGCCGACGGAAGAGAGGAGCAGTATCAGAGAAGTGAAGCCCAGCGGATGGGAGAACGAATACTATGATTTTGTAGACGGCGGGTATGTATATAACCGCTGTCACCTGATTGGGTATCAGCTTGCCGGGGAGAACGCTAATGAAAAGAATCTGATAACCGGTACCAGGTATATGAATGTGGAAGGGATGCTGCCTTTTGAAAATCAGGTGGCGGAATATGTGCGGGAGACGGGGAATCATGTGCTGCTTCGGGTGACGCCGGTTTATGATGGAAAGAACCTGGTAGCTTCGGGCGTGCAGATGGAAGCCGAGTCGGTGGAAGATGATGGGAAGAGTATCCGGTTTAATATTTATTGTTATAATGTGCAGCCAGGCGTAGAGATTGATTATACGACTGGAGAAAATTGGATGGAAGAATAGAACGGGAGAGATACCTTGAATGGACGGGGTATCTCTTTTGTTTATGTAAATAAAAACGGATTGACATAGGGACGTGCGTTATGTTATGATACAAACATAGATAACAAAAATATGTAATTTATTCGTAAAATAAATTAATCTAGTTATTGCTATAAAAAGATATTTCTTGTAAATTAAAAAGGAGAAGGGTAGAAAATGTATCGCAATAGAATCTTTGTGTGCAAGATGAATGAATCATAATAATATTGAATTTTAGATTTTGGAGGATGAGTAAGAAGTGAGTGAGGATAAAAGAATTTACGGCGGTTTGCCGGAAAGCGAATGTGATACCAGAGTAAGAGAAGCTGATTCTGAAGAACGGTTATATCCGGACTTTATAAAGGAGGCGCAGGCAGCGTATCAGTTGAAGGGAGATTTGGCGCTGGGAAGACTTTTGACAAAGAGACAGGGAGAATATACGACGGAGGATTATTACGCTTTGCCGGAGGACTGTCGGGTGGAATTGATAGACGGTGTAATCTATAATATGGCGGCGCCGTCCTGGCGGCATCAGATACTTGTCTTTCGTATAGCGGTTCAGTTAGACGAGTGGATTCGTAAGATGAATGGGCGGTGCATGGTTATGATGTCTCCGGTGGACGTACAGCTTGATAAGGATGATAAGACGATGATACAGCCGGATGTATTTGTAGTATGTAAGAAAAAGAATACGGATTCAGAAAGGGAAGAGAGGAAAGCAGAGAAAAGGAAAAAAGAGAGCGGGAAATATGAAGAACACTATGCGTTTCAGGGAGCGCCGGATTTTGTGGCGGAAGTCTTGTCGCCGTCCAGTGGGAAGAGGGACCGAATTATCAAGTATCGGAAATATAAGAATGCCGGAGTGAGAGAATACTGGATTGTAGAACCGGAAGCAGAAATAATTACAGTACATTTGTTTGATAAACGTTCAGAGACGACAGTGTATTCCTACCAGGATGAGATTCCTGTACACATTTTTGGGGATGCGTGCTGTGTATCTTTGAGAGATATTGGTGAAAGGGAAATGCTGCTGAATGAAATTGAATCACAGTAGGGGGTGTCGAATGAATCAAAATTATGAAGATAATGAATTTGGAGAACGATTATATCCGGACTTTATAAAGGAGGCGCAGGCAGCGTATCAGTTGAAGGGAGATTTGGCGCTGGGAAGACTTTTGACGAAGAGACAGGGAGAATATACGACGGAGGATTATTATGCTTTGCCAGAGGACTGTCGGGTGGAATTGATAGACGGTGTAATCTATAATATGGCGGCGCCGTCCTGGCGGCATCAGAATATTGCCGGAGAGATTTTTTATTATTTAAAGGATTATATCAGGAGGAATAATGGGAAATGTTTGGCGAGTATGTCTCCGGTGGACGTACAGCTTGATAAGGATGATAAGACGATGATACAGCTGGATGTATTTGTAGTATGTAAGAAAAAGAATACGGATTCAGAAAGGGAAGAGAGGAAAGCAGAGAAAAGGAAAAAAGAGAGCGGGAAATATGAAGAACACTATGCGTTTCAGGGAGCGCCGGATTTTGTGGCGGAAGTCTTGTCGCCGTCCAGCGAGAAGAGGGACCGAATTATCAAGTATCGGAAATATAAGAATGCCGGAGTGAGAGAATACTGGATTGTAGATTCCAGGGCAGAAATAGTAACGGTACATAAGCTTGATAGTGAGGAAACCACAGTATACACTTATCAGGATAAAATACCGGTTCATATATTCGATGGGGACTGTCAGATATCATTAGAGAATATTTTTCAGAGTGAAAATCTTCTGGCTGAGATAGGTATGTTATAATTGGTTGGATGTTATAAGACATCTTAATACAATTCAAATTAGTTGTTAATATCCGGGGAATATAAATCATTGCATTTTTATAAAATATGGTTTATTATGAGATTATAGTAATACGTGTTTTAATACAAGTTTCGGAGGATGGAAATGAGTGGAATTGAAAAAACGAACTCGACACCATTGTATTTGCAGCTAAAGAATAAGATTAAGAAAGAGATTCGTACAGGAATATTGAAACCGGGGGATAAGATTCCTTCTGAGACCCAGATGCAAAAGGAATATGGCATGAGCCGGGTGACGGTCCGCAATGCTATGGCGGAGCTGGAAGTGGAGGGATATATTATTAAGGTTCAGGGAAAAGGGAGCTTTGTGGCGCAGTCAGATATGTTAAGGCTGCCGATTGGCGTGACAAGTTTTACAGAGGACGCAAGAATGCAGGGGGTTGATTTTCATTCTAAGGTTCTGGAGGCTGGTTTAAAAACGGCGGTTTCTAAGATGGACAGAGAGTTTTTCAGGCTGAAGGATGGGGATGCGGTTATGTGCGTTAAGAGAATCCGGTATGCCAACGATGTTCCGCTTATCATAGAGGAAAATCACCTGTCAGCCAGTCTGCAGGGGCTGGAGCATGAGGACTTGAGCCAGTCTTTGTATGATATTCTGATTAATAAATATCACATGATTCCTTCTAACAAAGGAAGGCGGAGTGTAAAGATTATTTTTGCTACGGAAGAGATTGCAGAGCATTTAGAGCTATCGGTGGGAACTCCGGTAATTGAATCGGAGATGTGTGTATATGATATGAATGGAGAGCCGATTCATACGGTGAAAGACATTGTGAGAGGGGATAACGACAGATTTCTTAAGTGGTATGTGTAGTAGTTTGACGGTATAGTTCCAAGGCCGTCTGACTTGTCGGGAGAGTTTTGGCATAGGAAGCAGGCCGGCGAAACATAAGGTTAATTAAGTTGGGTTATACTGGATATAATATAAGTTAAGACAACTGTTAAGAGGGGCGCTTATTAAAAAGCGTCTCTTTTTTTAACAAAAAGCAGGATATAGATTTGTGTAAAATGCCTAAAATTATTTTCTTAAATGGAAATGTATTGACAAAAATACACTTTACAACTATTATTGTCCTAAGACGAGTTAATACAAGATGAGTGAGAAGAGGAAGAAGATGAAACTACCACGTATTATCGGAATCGGGATTGCAACTATGGATATTTACTGTCATCAGAGCAGGATGTATCCAGGAGGAAATGAGTATAATATTGCGTATCATGCAAAACTGCAGGGCGCTGCTGCAGGATTTATGGGAATTTTTGCAGACGACCAGGCAGGGTGGATTCTAGAGCAGACCTTAGAGGATGCGGGAGTTGATACCAGTCGTTCCCACCATGAATCCGGTTCCAGCGGATATGCGCTGGTTGACTTAGTAGAGGGCGACCGGGTATTTCTGGACTGGAATAAAAAGGGGGTTACGGATTTGTATCCCTTTACATTTACTGAAGAGGAAATCCGGTATATTAAGACTTTTGACGTGGCGTGCGTCAGTTGGGGAGCAAGAGTGACAACGGATAAGATTCAGAAGTTGTCTGACGCAGGTATTGCCATTTGCTATGATTTTTATGACAATTTTACAGATGAGGATATAGAACGGATTTCACCGTATATCAGCTATGGATTTTTTTCCGGCAGCCATATTTCCGAAGATGAGGCGAGGGAAATTCTTAGGAAATGTGTGGAGAAAGGATGCGGACTCGCGGTGGCTACCAGAGGACATGATGCGACGATTGCCTATGACGGGGAGAGATATTACAGCCATGATATTGTCA
This sequence comes from Lachnospiraceae bacterium, assembly GCA_910574185.1. GTDB lineage: Bacteria > Bacillota > Clostridia > Lachnospirales > Lachnospiraceae > Claveliimonas. Next base: position 79,733 of record CAJSZQ010000015.1, on the reverse strand, counting down.
GGGTTACGCCGAAGGATACTATGGGAGCGGGAGATTCCTTCATCAGTTCATTTTTAACGAATTATTTATCAGCCGGGACTGACGAGTCCCAGACTGATGATAAGATAACTGCTTCACTGGCAAAGGCTGCGGAATATGCGGCGACAGTGGTAGTAAAGGACGGAGCGTTAGGTGTGGGTTATGACGTCGACTTAGACCGCCTGTCTGATTTGATTCATATGTAGAGGAAGTCTATGAAAGGAAGGAAGTTATTATGAAAAAAAGAATTTTGGCACTTATGCTTACAGCGGCATTGACAGTTTCTCTTGCGGCTGGCTGCGGAAGCGGCGGCGATGGCGGCAGTAAATCGGATGGGGATGATATTACGCTGACATTTCTTGACAAACATCCAGAAGAAGAGTACAAAGGGTATTTTGAAGACGCGATTGCAGATTTTGAGGAAGCAAATCCGGGCGTGCATATTGAGTATGAGAATATCAGCGACCAGGCAATTAAGGAGAAGCTGGCAGTGTTGGCGTCAGGCGGTGATTTACCGGATATTTTCTTTGCATGGGGCGGCGAATGTCTGAACCGTTTCTCAAGAGCGGGACGTCTTCTGGATTTGACTCCATATATGGATGAGGATTCGGAATGGAGAGACAGTTTCCTGCCTTCCTTCTTAAGCAGCAGTGTTCTGGATGACAAGAACTATGCAGTGCCTTATAGAAGTTCTGTTCTTTACTGGCTGTATAACAAGAAGGTATTTGCGGATAACAAGCTGGAAGTTCCCACGACATGGGATGAGTTTGTCGAGGTATGCGATACTTTGAAGGCAGCGGATATGACTCCTATTGCATTCGGTAATTCGGACCAGTGGTATACCATGTGGTATGTGGGACAGTTTAATGCAAATTACGTAGATCAGGCTGTTCGGATGGCAGATTATAATCCGGCGTCCGGTGAATTTACAGACGAGGGATATCTGAAGTCTATCCAGACCCTGTTGGATATTAATGACGCCGGATATTTTGGAGATAATGTAAATTCAAAGGATTATTATCAGGTGCGTGAAGAGTTTGCAGCGGGCAAATATGGACTGATTCTGGATGCAACCAGCCAGTTTTCTTTCTACACCGATGCAATGGGCGACGATGCATATGGTTACTTTAAGATTCCGCATCCTTCTGACGCGGCAGGCGACGAGGTGGAGAGCATCGTAACGGGCGGTTCTGAGAATTATGCAATTTCAGCAGAGTGTGAGAATCCGGATATGGCTGTAAAGTTCTTAAAGTTTATGACTGAGAAAGAACAGGCAATGAAGCAGACGACAGAAACCGGACTTCCCAATGCAGTAATTGGCGGAATTACAGAAGATAATGCAGGTAAGATGATTGCAGACGCTTATGTAACGGCAGAAGACTATACGGCTATTGCAGAATGGCTGGATCAGTGTGTGGACGGCAATGTGGCGAATACGTACATGGCGAGCCTTCAGGAAGGTCTGGACGGGAAGAGCGCAGAAGATATTCTGAAAGACGTACAGGCGGCTGCAAAAGAAGTAGCGGAAGCGAATGAGTAGAAGATGAGGCGTAAGGGGGCTGCTTTCGGAAGCCGCCCCTCATCTGTACAGGCAGAATATATCGAAACACGAGGGGCAGGATACATATATGAGCTGAAAGGAGGCAGCCTGTCATGAGAAAAAAGAACCAGAAAACGATTGGAATTTATCTGCTTCCGGCTATGCTTATGGTGATTGTGATACTGTATCTTCCGATATTTATCAATCTGTATGAAAGCTTCTTTAAATGGGGAGCTATGAGTACGAAGCATACGTTTGTAGGTATCGACAATTACGTGAAGATGTTTCAGGATGAGATTTTTTATGTGGCGATTAAGAACAATCTGATTTTTACGGTTATGTCGGTTGTATGCCAGATTGGGATTTCCCTGATTATCGCAAGTGTGCTGGAGTCAAAATTTATGAGGAAATCCCAGAATTTTTTCAGGACGATATACTTTATTCCTTCGCTGTTAATGGTGACGGTTGTCGGAATTACCTGCAAGATGATTGTCAGTCCGTCAATCGGAGTGCTGAACCCTATGCTGGAGAGAATCGGAGTGGACGTATCCCACATTGATTTGCTCGGAACGGCCAGTACGGCGACTTATACCATTGCGGCAATGTCTCAGTGGCAGTATATCGGTTATACGGTAATCCTTTTTATTGTGGCGATTCAGAATATTCCGGAGGATTTGTATGAGGCGGCCGATATCGACGGAGCAAGTGCGGTGAAAAAATTTATGTATATCACGCTTCCGGAAATTAAGGATACGATTTTAATCAATACGATTATTACGGTAACCGGTTCGATTCGTGAATACGATGAAGTGTTTGTCACAACCAATGGCGGACCGGGGCATGCCACAGAGACGCTGGCAACTTATCTGTATAAGGTTGGATTCCGGAATGACCAGATGGGTTATGCGTCGGCCCTGGCCTTCTTTATCTTCATTGTGACCTTTATTATCGGTCTGCTGCAGATGAAGGGCTACAATCTGGATGAACAGAATTAGGAGGGCGCGGTTATGAAGAAGAAAATATTGCACGTAATTGCGTATGTATTGTTTATTCTCTTTACGGTCATCATTATTCTGCCGTTAATCTGGATGGCTGTAACCGGATTTAAGACCAATCAGGAAATGTTTCTTGCGCCTTTCTCACTGCCGGAGCAATGGGTGTGGCAGAATTATGTGGATGCATGGAATCAGGGAATCGGAATCTATCTGAAAAACAGCGTGGTTATTACGGTTATGGCAACGGCTTTATCTACATTTGTGAGCTGTCTGGCGGCATATCCGCTGGCAAGGCTGAATTTCAAGAGCAAAAAGGTGTGGGTATATCTGATTCTGGGGGGCCTGATGTTAGCGCCCCAGTCGTCGGTAATCTCTCTGTTTAAGATGGTTAAGATTGCCGGACTGTACGATACGCAGACGTCGCTGGTGCTGATTGATGCGGCATTTCGGATTCCCTTTGCGACATTTCTGATTATGACATTTTATAAGAGTATCAGCTATAGTCTGGATGAGTCTGCATACATTGACGGCGCGACAACCTGGCAGATTTTCTGCAAAATTATTGTACCGCTCAGCAAGCCGATTATTGCCTCCTGTGCGATTGTTTCGTTCCGGGCGGTGTGGAATGAGCTGATGTTTGCCAATATTATGCTGCAGAGTACGGCGAAAAAGACAGTCCCGGTAGGGCTTATGAACTTTCAGGGCATGACAACCACCAACTGGACGCTCGTGGTTGCCAGTATGGTTATCGCTTCTCTTCCGCTGGTGATTGCATTCCTGGCGCTGCAGCGGCAGTTCGTACGGGGACTTACAGCAGGAAGTGTAAAGGGGTAGGATGATATGAAGAATTTAAAGGAATCACAGATTTTGACGTCAAATTATCCATATGGCAGGTATTCGTTGGATTATGCGTTAGAATCCCTTCAGCGAATAGGAGGGGATACCATTGAATTTTATGCCTGTTTCCCACATTTTCATATCGACGATGTAGAGTACAGTGATTTAAAGGCGCTAAAGAAAAAGCTGAAAGACCATAATTTAAGCGTGGAGTGCTTTACGCCGGAGCAATGTCTGTATCCAGTCAATATTGCGGCAAAGAATGTGAATGCGAGAAAACGAAGTCTTGAAGTATTTAAAAAATCTATTCTGTACGGCGCAGAACTGGGAGCGGAATATGTGGTGGTTCTGGCTGGCTATGGAACGCTGGATGAGAACGAACGTCATGCATGGGCCAGGTCGGTGGAGTCGCTGGGGATTCTTGGGGACGCGGCTGCAGGGTGCGGGGTAACGCTGACGCTGGAAACTTCGCCAAGAGAATATACTACGACCCATAATTCCAAAGATGTAGTCCGTATGATAAAGGAAGTCGGCTCGCCGGCAATAAAAGGGATGATTGATACAGCGACTCTTGGCTATTCCGGGGAAACCATGAAACGGGCAATTGAGGATTTAGAAGGAAATTTGCGGCATGTCCATATTGCGGACGGCGTACCGAACGGGCATTTGATTCTGGGGGAAGGTAATTTAGATATTTTGGAAATGCTGAGGGAACTTGACGATATCGGATATGAAGGGCCCTTAAGTTTAGAAATATTGAATGATAAATACATGCGAAATCCTCATCAGGCAATGGAGGTTTCTTTTCAGAGGCTAAAGGAATATATGAATATTTAAAAGGAGAGTGTTACGATGGAAATCAGAGAGCTTATAGAGAAAATTATCAAAGGCATGGAGGCGGAAGGCGGACTTAAGAGCGTAGTCTGGGTAGCAGCGGGGGGCTCCCATGACGGTCATTATGCGGCGCAGTATTTCATGGATCATGAGTCTACGGTTGTCCGCTCCCAGATGATTACCAGCAGTGAGTTTGTATATGCGCCGCCGAAGCGCGTAGGAAAGAATACCATTGTGGTGATTACTTCTATGAGGGGGACAAAGGAAACGATTGAAGCAGCGAAAGTTGCGAAGAAACTGGGGGCAGTGACAATCAGTCAGTATGTGGAAGAGTCTGGCCTTACAGAAGTCTGCGATTACAATGTGCAGTACGGCAGTATTTGGGAGGACGACAAGGACCAGAGTAAGACAAACGCCGGAAACGCACTTCGCATGGCAATGGCAATTGTAGATATTGTAGAAGGTTATGAGAATTACGCAGACGCTATGGATGCATTTACCAAGGTACAGCCGGCGTATGTAAAGGCAAGAGAGTACTGCGCGCCGCTGGCGGCAAAATGGGCGGAGGAAATGAAGAATGAGTCCTGCATTACAGTGCTGGCAAGTGGTCCTGCGTATGGTTCCGGACGTATTTTTTCAACCTGTAATATTCTGGAGATGCTTCAGATTCAGTCGCCGACCTTTAATAGCTGTGATTTCTTTCATGGACCATTTGAGATAACGGACAAGAATCAGCCGTTTTTCCTTCTGGTTGCCGACGGAAGAACCAGAAAGGCAGACGAGAGAGCTATTACATTTATGAAGAAATATGCCGGAGAAAAGGTGTACATACTGGATGCCAAGGAACTGGGGCTGGATAACTTAAAGGACTCTGTATCGGAGTATTTCAACCACCTGCTATTTACACCGGTACTGAATAACGTATATATGAAGGCTTTGTCGAAGGCAACCGGTATTGATTATACGACCCGCCGTTATATGTGGAAGGTGGAATATTAGTATCAGACGAAAACCGTCTGCTATGCGTAAGGTTTGGCTGGATGCAGACTGTATTCAGCGGAGGCGCATAGCGGGCGGTAGTCTGCATTTTTAGGACTCTGGAAATGAATTTTCGTGGGCTGCCGGGAGGATGATGGAATGATAATGGATAATATATTTGTTCGAGTGTTGACGCGTATTTTTGATTTTATTTTGCTGAATGTGCTGTGGCTTGTCTGTTCACTGCCGATTGTCACCATCGGAGCCTCCACTACAGCCCTGTATGCAGTGATGATGAAAGTTGCTGCAAATGAAGAAGGTTATATTCTGCGTGGATTTCTGGATGCATTTCGGAGCAACTTAAAGCAGAGTACCGCTGTATGGCTGATTCTTCTGGCAGTCGGAGCGGTAATCGGGATAGATTTTATGATTGTGCGCAGGATGCCCGGCAAGCTTGCAGAGGTGGGAACTGTTCTGTTAGGCGCGGCATCTTTTATTTATATGGTAGAAGTGATTTTTGTATTTCCTTTGATTGCAAGATTTGAAAATTCGACGTTTCAAATGATGAAAAATGCAATCCTGATTCCGGCAGTGCGGTTTCCCTTTATGGCGCTGATTATGCTTGTGACAGGCGCCTGTCTGGTTCTTACCTTTCTGAATACAACTACAATTCTGGCCGGGGCGGTGATTTGGAGCCTCATTGGCGTGTCCATTCTGACGTATGCCAACTCATTTCTTCTCTCGGGAATGCTGCGTCCATTTATAGAAAAGGAATAATAAAGAATTTCCAAACTATGCACTGCCGGAAACGAATGCGCCGGTTGTTAATTATAATTCTTTTGACCGTTCAGTGGCGGCTTTGATACATTCCATGACGGCGCCTCTCATTCCGCCGGTTTCCAGTTTCTCACAGCCCTCGATGGTAGTTCCTGCCGGGGATGTTACCATATCTTTAATCTGCCCCGGATGTATATCTGTTTCCAGAATCATCTTTGCGGTTCCAAGGCAGGTCTGCGCCGCAAGGCGGTAAGCGGTCGCACGAGGAAGCCCCTGCTTTACGCCGCCGTCTGCCATTGCCTCAATAAACATGGCGACATAGGCGGGACCGCCGCCGCTAAGTCCGCAGACGGCGTCGATTAAGTGTTCCGGAACCATCTCTACAATTCCGATTGTATCGTAAATTGCTTTCGCAAAAGAAAGCTCATCCTCTGCAAAGTCGTTATCAGAGCAGAGAGCAAAAGCGCCTTCATATACCATAGCCGGAGTGTTTGGCATGATACGCAGAATACGGGGAGCTCCATTAATCATTGCCTGAAGCCGCTCTGTGGTAATGCCGGCAACAATGGACATCATTGCTTTATCGTTCAGGGCATCCCCGCACATAGCCAAAGCATCCTTTGCCTGCTGCGGTTTCACTGCAAGCAGAATGATATCTGCATTCCGGCATACCTGCGCGTCATCGGCAGAGAGCGTTACACCCCAGCCTGCCGCTTTCTCCCGCATTGCAGGATTGATGTCATAGACAAATACATTCTCCTTTGCAATCATTCCGCTTTCTAAAGCTCCATACAAAATGGCTCCGCCCATATTGCCGCAGCCGATAATTCCTAGTTTCTTAGTAATCATAATATCTTCCATTCCTTTCTGTAGTTTTAATCACGTGTCAGCAGTTCATTTACTTATCTCTGCGGTGGAATTCCCATACTTTTTCCAGCGCTCCCGGAGTTTCTGTCAGTAATTTCGTTCCTTCTGCCATACACCTTGCCGCATAGAGCATTCCCTTATGTCCGATGCTCATTCCGGCCTGTTTTGCAGCGGCCCAGTGATGAAGCGGCGTGCCTCGGCACATGGCGGCGGCGCTTAGAGTAATCAGGGGAACGGTATGACTGACTTCGGAGGCATCTGTTCCGATAGAAATAGGTACAGGTTCGGCCTCCAATGGTTCCAGTCCGGTGAAATAGATTCCATGATTGATAAGTCCGGCTTCCTTGCTGAGCTGCGCGGCAAATGCAAGTTCTTCCCGGGAATATTCGGGGACAGGTATCTCGGTCATTGCCTGATAATAAATCTCTGCCAGCGCCCGGTTTACCTTCATTTCTTTGCAGCTTTTAACCAGCTCGATATCTACTGTGGTTCCGGTCATCAGTGCGGCGCCTTTCGCACAGTCGTCTACCCTTCGGCTGGCATCGTCTGTGCGGGAACGTTTGGACGAACGGATGAAATAATTAGTTTTGGCGGTGTCCGGCACTACATTGGCAGGAATCTTATTGTCTATATAAGCGTAATGCATCCGCACATCGTCCGGCACATGTTCCCGCAGATAATTGACGCCGATATTCATAAGCTCTGCAGCGTCCAGCGCGCTTCTTCCATCTTCCGGGGATTTAGAAGCGTGTGCGCTGACGCCGTGAAAGGTGTAGTTCTTAATGTCCTGCGACTGCCAGATATCGTTGCTGATTCGGTTGCGGTCAAATGGGTGCCACATGACGGCAACGTCCAGTTTGTCAAAAACCCCGGCTTGATTCATGACGATTTTGCCGGACATAATTTCTTCTGCCGGACAGCCGTAGACAAGAATAGTGCCTGATTTTTTACCGGCTCTCATGTCTTCTTTCAGCGCGCAGGCAGCGGCGCAGACGCCGGCGCCGAGAAGATTATGGCCGCAGGCGTGTCCCAATTCCGGCAGGGCGTCGTATTCGGCCAAAAAGCCAAGATAAGGCTTTGCATTTCCCCAAACGGCGATGAATGCAGTGCTGATTCCGGCGATATTCCAAGATATTTCAAAGCCATGTTCCTCCAGAAATCCGGCAAGGCATCGGGAGGAGAAGTTTTCCTGATAGGCCAGTTCTGGATGGCAGAAAATGTCGTCTGCAATATGGACGAGTTCTTCTTCGTGGGAAGAAATCCAGTCTGATATAATATTCATGATAGGGTTTCCTTTTCTTTGTATAAGCTATGTAGTTTATTATGTTCCGACGCTGCCAGTGTGCTGACCGCATTATATTCAGCCAAACCTCCTTGCCTATCCGTCCATCTGCCGCGTTGGATTTTCTATCCGTAGCCACCGCTACGCCGTCGAAAATCCGCCTTGCAGATGAGCGAATATTCTACGGAGTTTCGCCAGATATAATGCGGTCAACACACTGGTGTAGTGCCTCTTCAGCCGCCTTGCAGACTGAAAATTCATTCTGCGTTATTTGGCTGAAAGTGAATGATACGCTAGAAAGGATAAATTTCTTCTGTCGGAATATGCTCCAGCGCATCTAGATATTCCTGTCCGAAAGTATCTGCAAAATCGGCAAGAGCCAGTTTGACAGCCTGTTTCCCATCTTCGCCTAACATATCAATCAGAGTTTTGCTGATGGTATGCATTAAGTGTGCGGTATGGAAATTAAAATCTTTCATGCAGGAGTCGCCAAGTTCTTGTTTCTTTTGTGAAAGCTGCGTATTTTCCTCCTCTGTCAGAGGATGGCCCCAGTCAAATTCACAGCGTTCGCCGCCCCAGCTTAAAGAAGTAGTGGTCGGAGTGCAGATAAAATCCGGACGGTATCCTTGATAGACGGCGTTGTCCACATTTACACAGTAATATTTGCCGTATTCCAGAATATTGTGTTTCTTCCAGGCGTCGCACCATGCACATTTGGCAATGTAAGTCTGGAGCGTAGGCCGGATGCGAAGCTGTCCAAATTCCATCTGTCCGGGGTAATCGGGTTTCCATTCGCCGTAAGCCTGATTGGTCATGGTGGTAAGCTCGTCGCCGTTGGCCTGTGCGTTTAATGCCATTCGTTTTCCCCGTTCGTTTCCGTAGATGGTCATGGCGGTAAGGATGGCGTTCTTGCCGGAGTCGCCGCACAGTTCAATTGCATGTTTGGAAAACCATGCAAACAACATGGCGTGATGTTCAATAAGACAAATTGACATAAAAATTCTCCTTTCTGGTTGGGATGAGCATTAAATAGGTTCTGACAGTAGGTTGCTATTCGCCGGGTGTCTGGCAAACAGCAGATGGAATCCGCGTTGGTCAGTCAATGTGTGAACGGTAATCAGTATGTTACTGTTCACACAGTACTTTGCATTCACATTTCGCCAAAATAACTTGCCTGAATTTCCATCTGATGCGTTGGCCTCAATCGACGATGCACCGCATCGCCTCATTCAGCCGCCTTGCAGACTGAAAATTCATTCTGCGTTATTTGGCTGAAAGTGAATGATACACTAGTCCTTTAGAGCAAAGTACGTAAGAAAGTGATTCGGGTGTGAGCAAATCTCATTCGCGAAGCGAATTTTTAATGGATTTGCGAAAGTTGCTGTGAACGGAGTGGACAGTAACATCAGTATACTACATCGGTTAGAGGATGGGAAGGAATACGTTGCCAACTTTGGTCAAACATGGTATATTATAACTAACGTTTTGTCAGTTTGTACAAAAAATATTAAGAAAGAATGGTAGGAGTGGTTAAAATGTATCAGGAAGAGTATAAGCGCTGGATGGCGGCAGATTTGGAAGATGCGGATTTGATGCCGGAGTTATCCAGAATTGAAGGGAATGACGAAGAGATTAAGGAACGTTTCGCGGTAGCATTGAAGTTCGGTACGGCCGGACTCAGGGGGGTGCTTGGAGCCGGAACAAACCGCATGAATATTTACGTTGTTCGTCAGGCGACACAGGGGCTTGCTAATTGGGTTAAGACGCAGGGGGGCAGTCAGACGGTTGCAATCAGCTATGACAGCCGTTTAAAAAGCGATGTATTTGCTAAGACGGCAGCAGGCGTTCTGGCGGCGAACGGCATTCATGTCAGGATTTATGATGCATTGATGCCGGTGCCGGCGCTTTCTTTTGCAACGCGTTATTATAAGTGTAACGCCGGCATCATGGTTACGGCTTCGCATAATCCGGCAAAGTATAACGGGTATAAAGCGTATGGACCGGACGGCTGTCAGATGACGGACGATGCGGCGGCTATCGTATATGATGAGATTCAAAAGACGGATGTGCTGAACGGAGCTAAGTTCATTTCTTTTGCAGAGGGTGTTGAGAACGGAATGATTCGTTTTGTAGGAGACGACTGTAAGAAGGCTCTCTACGAGGCGATTGAGTCACGGCAGGTACGTCCTGGCCTTTGCAAGACGGCGGGCCTGAAGCTGGTTTACAGTCCGTTGAATGGCGCGGGGCTTGTGCCGGTTACCCAGGTGCTGAAGGATATCGGAATTACAGATATTACGATTGTTCCGGAACAGGAATATCCAAACGGCTATTTTACTACTTGCAGTTATCCGAATCCGGAAATTTTCGAGGCGTTGGAGCAGGGACTTAAGTTAGCGGAAGAGACAGGGGCGGACTTAATGCTGGCAACGGACCCGGATGCAGACCGCGTGGGTATTGCTATGAAGTGTCCGGACGGTTCTTATGAGCTGGTAAGCGGTAATGAAGTGGGTGTGCTGTTGCTGGATTACATCTGTGCGGGACGTATCGAGAAGGGAACTATGCCGGAGAAGCCGGTTGCAGTGAAGTCTATTGTATCCACACCTCTGGCTGACGCGGTTGCAGAGCATTACGGCGTGGAGCTTAGAAGCGTGTTGACAGGGTTTAAGTGGATTGGCGACCAGATTGCACGTCTGGAGGCAGACGATGAAGTTAACCGCTTTATCTTTGGATTCGAGGAGAGTTACGGATATCTGGCAGGTCCTTATGTGCGTGACAAGGATGCGGTAATTGGCTCCATGTTGATTTGCGAGATGGCGGCATATTACAGAAGCATCGGAAGTTCGCTGAAGCAGAGAATGGAAGAGATTTATACGGAGTATGGACGTTATCTGAATAAGGTGGACAGCTTTGAATTTCCGGGTCTTACCGGAATGGATAAGATGTCCGGGATTATGCAGGGGCTTCGCGACAATCCGCCGGCAGAGATTGCAGGCTATAAGATAGTAAAGGCTATGGATTACAAGAAGCCGGAGGAAACGGGACTTCCGGCGGCCAACGTACTGATTTATACATTGGAAGGCGGAGCGAGCGTTATTGTACGTCCTTCCGGAACAGAGCCGAAGATTAAGACATATTTTACAACTCTTGGAAAAGATTTGGCAGAGGCTCAGGCTCAGAAAGATAAGCTGGCAGAGGCGTTAAAGCCGATGTTTGCATAACGGCGGGAAGATAATTGACAATAAAAAAGTTGCGTTTAAAGAGATGCTTCGCATTCAGGGAGCGTCTCTTTTTGATGTTATAGATTTTGTCACCCGATTGCTTCATGTGTTCAAATTTCGACTGACGGATTATCTGTTTAGAAACGCGCTGCCGATTCAATCCGCCGTACCAGATACCCTTTGAGCAGTAACGAGACCCGGATAATGATTGGTAACAGTTCAGCCTTCCGGCTTCACTGTTACGGAATCCGCCCATTTTAAAGTTTACCTTCGGCAAAGGGGCGGATTCCTGGCTGCTCAGGTTTATTGGCTGCTAACTGCGCAGCAAGTGCGCAGTCGCAGGCTGAACTGATACAATGATTGCGCCCTGCAGGAAGGATTGCTTGACAATATCTGTGGTTTTGAGTATATTAAAATTAATATTTAAAAATATTAATTTTAATATAAATATACGGTTTGGGGAGGTTTATATGGCTAAGGACGTAACGCTTGCGGATATTGCCTCAAGAGTAGGCGTAAGTAATGTTGCCGTTTCTAAAGCATTATCTGGGAAGCCGGGAGTAAGCCAGGAACTCAGAAGTAAGATTAAAAAGATTGCGGAAGAGATGGGGTATGTCTCAAATGCGGCGGGTAAAGCGGCATCAAATGAGACCGGGAATATAGGAGTTATTATTCCGGAACGTTTTTATGGGGATTCTTTTTCTTTCTATGGCCGGTTATATGAGAAAGTGGTGAGGGCTTTATATGAGAACGAATATTATGGGATTCTGGAGATGCTTGGCAAGGAAGAGGAAGAGTCTGGAATTTTGCCTAAAGTAATGCAGGATGAGAAGGTGGACGGCCTGATTCTGCTGGGGCAGATGGAGGATGGATATATTAAGAGAATGGTAAGTCAGACCAGGCTTCCGGTGATTTTTCTTGATACGTATGTGCCGTTTGCCGAGGTTGATACGGTTATTTCAGATGGATATTACGGGATGTATCTGCTGACGAATTTGTTGATAGCGAGAGGCCACAGACAAATAGGATATGTTGGAAATGTTGACGCTACAAGCAGTATTGCGGACAGATACTGGGGATACAGGCGGGCTTTGCGGGAAAACCGGATAGAATTTGAGGCGGATTGGGAAATTGTGGATCGTGATAAATATGGAAAAACCTATGACAGGATAGTGGATTCGCCGAAAGGTCTGGACGCATTTGTGTGTAATTGTGATTATACGGCGTACATTGTTATTAAGAATCTGGAGGAAGCCGGTTACCGGGTGCCGGAGGATATATCTGTTGTCGGGTTTGATAACTTCCTGCCGGCGGGCGTCACAGAGAGCCGTATTACTTCTTATGAAGTAAATACAGAGCAGATGGCGAGGCTTAGCGTAAAGTCTTTGATAAGGAAGATTGGGAAGAAAAGATATGCCGGAGGTATTCAGATTGTAACGGGAAGGATTGTGGAAAAAGAGACGGTAAAAGACAGGGCGGGTTCCGGAGTGTTAGAGCGTGTTTGAAAAGAATAGTATGTTTTGGGCTGAAAGGCTGGATGCGGAATAGAACCGGATTCGGTCTTTTTTGTTATATAGGAAAGTGATTCTATATAACAAAGAGATGCGCGGCTGCGCGCGGAACAAAGCCGCGCCGGCGGAAATTTTGAATGCGAAGATACGTGAAGCACAATTTTGGTTTTGCTGTATAGGAGGACGTTTCCTGCCTGATAAAAGAAATGAGAAATTGCGCGCGGAACAAAAGCTGCGCGTGTGAAAACATTGAAACGAATTGTACGAGAAACACGTTTTTACTTACTGGAAAACAAAATAAAATTAAATAAATAAAAATATATAAATTAATTAATTTAAAATTGGTAGTTGTTGCTCGGAATTTATAGTAATAATTGCTAAAAATATATATTAAATTTTTGATAAAATGACGAAAATGTAATTTGATAAGAAAAATTCAAAAATATAGATTGATTTAATTAATGTGATAATATATAGTTAAATTAACTAAAAAATAGTTAATAAAAAGAAGGAGATGGATTATGAAGAAGAGTACTTTAAAGAGAGTGTTCGCGGCTGCAGTTTCGACAACGATGGTTATGTCCCTTGCGGCCTGCGGCGGGTCAAAGAAGGCGGTTGAGAAACAGGAAGTTGATGTGACAATCGACCAGATTAAGTTGGGAGAGGATTATACAGATATCGAAGCGGATCTGAAATTCCTGACCCATAAGACGGATGTAATTGATACTACATTTAGCGAGTACATAACAGAATTTCAGAAATTGTATCCGAACGTTAACATTGAATATGAAGGAATTACAGATTACGCAAACGATATTACCACACGCCTCACCACCGGCGACTGGGGAGACATCTGTATGGTACCTATGACAGTTGATAAAGACGAGCTGGAAAATTACTTTACAAAGCTGGGCGACAAGGCGACGCTTGCGGGCACATATGAAGAAAATATGCTGAATAACTACGCATATCAGGACAATGTATATGGTATTCCATCCATGGCGAACGTTCAGGGCATAGTATACAATAAGAAAGTATTTAAAGATGCGGGAGTCACAGAGCTGCCGAAGACGCCGGATGAGTTCCTGGATGCACTGCAGGTAATCAAAGACAAGACGGATGCAATTCCGCTGTACACCAATTTTGCGGCTGGCTGGACTATGACGGCCTGGGATGCAAATATTGACGGCGGCGCAACGGGAGATCCGGATTTTGCAAATACCGGACTTACAAAGGGTGAGAATCCATTTGCGGACAGAGGCGACGGAACCGGTCCTTACGCAGTATACAATACTTTATATGAAGCTGTGAAGAGAGGCCTTACCGAGGAAGACCCGACTACCACTGACTGGGAAGGCAGCAAGGGTATGTTGAATAATGGTGAGATCGGCTGTATGGTACTTGGCTCATGGTCTGTAGTACAGATGCAGCAGGCCGGCGACAACGGAGACGACATTGGATTCATGGCATTCCCGATTACGGTTGACGGACAGCAGTATGCGTCGGCGGGACCGGATTACAATTACGGTATTAACTGCAACAGTTCCTCGGATAATCAGATTGCGGCAATGTGCTATATCAAATGGCTCGTAGAGGAATCTGGATTCGCACAGAGTGAAGGCGGACTTTCTGTGGTAAGTACAGACGAATACCCGGAGGCGCTGACGGCTTTAGAAGGAATCGAGCTTGTCGTAAATAATCCGGCGGCATCCGGCGAAGAGAATCTGTTTAATGATGTGAACAATGACTCTGAGTTAGGAATCAATGTATCAGGAGCAGTTTCGACAGAGATTGTAGAGGAAGCTATATCCGGAACAAAGACGATGGAAGATATGGCCGCGGAGTGGAACGAGAAATGGACGGCGGCGCAGGAGTCAAACGGCGTTGAATTCTAAGGAGAACAGGCGGGGTAAGGGCTTGCCCCGCTTTTCCATTCAGGAAAGGAGAGTGTGGGATTGATGAACGAGAAGAAGAGTTTTAAGGCATGGATTCAGTCGGGAAAAGTAAACCGAAAGCTTTGTATTTTTGTCTTTATGTTAGTGCCGGTAGCGCTGCTGCTTATTTTTACATATTTGCCGTTCTTTAAGATGATTGGATTTAGCTTTTACGATATGAAATATATCGGTGACAGAGAGTTTGTAGGATTACAGAATTATGTAGAAGTATTTACGAGAAAGGATTGTTTCCAGGCATTAAAGCTTAGCCTGTACTATATTGTTGCTTCTTTTATCCAGCTTGCGCTTGCGCTGTATTTTGCATCTGTACTGAGTTTCAAGGTAAAGGCCGGCGGTGTGTTCAAAGGATTGATGTTCTTCCCGTATCTGGTTTGCGGTATTGCGGTAGGTTTTGTTTTTAAATTCTTTTACACCAGAGGATTCGTGCTTGATACGGTCCTTCAGTGGTGCGGGTTTAATCTCGAAAACCTTCCGTACTGGTTAAAGGATACGAGTATCAATAATATTTCGGTTGCGGCGACTTCCATCTGGAGATATATGGGACAGGGAATGGTTATGTTTATTGGCGCTATTATGTCGGTGGACGCTTCGCTTTACGAGGCGGGGGATATTGATGGTGCGAACAGCTTTCAGAAGTTTATCTACATTATTCTGCCGAATATTAAGACCATTATTGTGCTGAACATGATTCTTTCAATCACAGGCTCTTTGAGCGTATTCGAGCCGCCTTACGTTATTACCGGCGGCGACTTTGGAACAGGAACGTACTTTGTTATTATGAATAAGCTGGCGCATGAGAGCCAGAAGGTGGGCCTTGCGTCGGCAATGGCGGTTGTCCTGCTTGGATTAATTATGATTGCGACACTGATTCAAAAGGGTGTGGAGAGATATTACTTTGGCGTAGGAGATCAGGAGCCGCTCCGGGAAGTAAGAAAACGTAAGAAACGTCAGGAGTTAGAGGCAAAAGGAGGTGCCAGATAATGTCAGGGGCAAAAGCAAAAAGAACGATAGTATCCATTTTAAAATATATCACTTTGATATTTGGGGCGTTTGTCTCAGTGCTTCCAATTGTAGTCTGTGTCATCACAGCGTTTAAGACGCCCGAGGAATATGCGTCTACGAATGTCATGACGCTTCCGGAGAGCTGGACTTATTTTGAGAACTTTGTGCAGGCGTGGTCGCAGGCAAATATGGGGATTGCATTTAGGAATTCGATTATTATTCTGGTATGCGTACTTGCCGGTTCTATTCTGACCGGCTCCATGCTTGCGTATGTTCTTAGCCGTTTTAAGTTCAGGGGCAACGGTTTTATCAGAAATATGTTCCTGTTTGCTTCGCTGCTTCCGGGTATTGCGATGCAGGTATCTGTATATCAGATTATGTACAGTCTTGGATGGATTAACTTCTTGCCGGGATACATTATCATGATGTGCGGTACGGATATTATTTCGATTTACATTTTTATCCAGTTCTTTGAGAACATTCCGGATTCCCTGGATGAATCGGCAATTATGGATGGATGTACTTATTTTGGCGTATTTTTCAGAATCCTGTTTCCGCTGCTGAAGCCGGCGATTGTGACGGTTATGATTCTGAAGGGTGTAAGCGTTTATAATGAATACTATACAGCGAACCTTTATCTGCAGGACAAAAACAGGCTGGTTACGGTTGCAACATCGTTGTTTAAATTTACGGGTCCTCTGGGAAATCAGTATAACTACATCTGCGCGGGTGTAATTATCACGATGATTCCCGCCTTAATCGTCTTTATCCTCTGTCAGAAACAGATTTACGGCGGATTGGCTGCGGGAGCTGTAAAAGGTTAGTAAAAATATAGACTATGGAGGAACGATCATGAGTGAAGTGAAAATTATCGGGGCATCCGTACCGAATGTACCCTGGCAGGAGAGACCGGATGACGGCAAGGCATGGATGCCGGTGTGGCGTTACAGTGAAAATCCAATTATCGGGCGCAATCCGGCAGAAGGCGTTGCAAGGATTTTTAACAGTGCGGTAATGCCCTATGAAGGAGAATTTATCGGCGTATTCCGAGGTGAGCAGACAAATGGGATTCCATATATTTATCTTGGAAGAAGTAAGGATGCTGTCCACTGGGACTTTGAAAAGGATAAGATAACATTTAAGGATGAAGCGGGAAATGATTTTATGCCGAAGTATGCATACGATCCAAGGCTGGTAAAGGTGGAAGATACCTATTATATTATCTGGTGCCAGGACTTTTATGGCGCCTCCATAGGGGTTGCTAAGACGCAGGATTTTGAGACGTTTACGAGAATTGAAAATCCATTTCTTCCATTTAACAGAAACGCGGTGCTGTTTCCGAGAAAGGTGAACGGGAAGTATTTGATGCTGTCGCGTCCAAGTGACAGCGGACACACCCCATTTGGCGATATCTTTATTTCGGAAAGTAAGGATATGGAATATTGGGGAAAACACCGCCATGTGATGGGAAAAGGAAATGAATGGTGGCAGAACGTGAAGATTGGCGGCGGCGCGGCTCCGATTGAGACAAGTGAAGGATGGCTTCTGTTTTACCATGGCGTAACCGGAACCTGTAACGGATATGTGTACAGTATTGGCGGAGCCATTCTGGACATTGACGAACCGTCCGTTGTAAAGTACCGCTGTGATACCTTTCTTCTGACGCCGGAGGAGTGGTACGAAGAGCGCGGGTTTGTGCCGAACGTAACATTCCCCTGTGCGACGATCCACGATGCCGACAGCGGAAAGATTGCAATCTATTACGGCGCCGCTGATACCTATGTAGGCCTTGCTTTTACGAAGGTTGACGAGGTGACGGCCTATATCAGGGAGCATAGCGCTGTTACGGCAGAAGACGCTGAGATTGGAAAAAGATAGAAAATTTGGAGGAAAACCATGCTGACAACAGAAGTAAAAAGGCATTTAGAAACAAACATCATACCATTCTGGCAGGGCATGAAGGATGAACTATACGGAGGATTCTATGGCTTTCTGGATTATAATTTAAATCTGGATAAAGAAGCTGTAAAGGGCTGTATTTTAAACAGCAGGATCCTCTGGTTTTTCTCCAATGCATATCTGGTTCTTGGAGAAAAGGAGCTTCTTGATAGCGCGCGCCATGCGTTCCTGTTTTTGAAGGAGCGCTGTCTGGACAGGGAGTATGGCGGGGTTTACTGGTCGCTTACCTATAAAGGTGAGCCGGAGGATACTACAAAGCATACGTATAATCAGGCATTTGCCATCTATGCGCTTTCTTCTTATTATGATGCGTCAGGGGATGAAGAAGCCTTGGAAACCGCAAGAAGTCTTTACTATCTGGTGGAAGAAAAATGTAAGGATGAATACGGTTATCTGGAAGCGTTTAACAGGAGCTTCGAACCGGCGGATAATGATAAGCTGTCGGAAAACGGAGTAATGGCGGAAAAGACGATGAATACTCTGTTGCATGTATTTGAGGCATATACGGAATTGTACCGCGTGACAGGAGATAAATACGTGGCAGACAACCTTCGGTTTATGCTGGATATCATGGCGGAAAAGATTTATAATGCAGAGCTTGGAAGACAGGAGGTTTTCTTTGACAGAACATGGAATACATTGATTGATCTATATTCCTACGGACATGATATAGAAACCGCCTGGCTGATAGACAGAGGACTGGAGATACTTGGAGATGCTTCTTATAAAAAGAAGCTGGGGCAGATTACAAAGACTATTACGGAAAATATCTATAAAACGGCCTACATAGACCATTCGCTGGTAAATGAAGCAGAGAACGGCGTAGTTGATACGACCCGCGTCTGGTGGGTGCAGGCTGAAGCGGTGGTAGGATTCTTAAATGGGTACCAGAAACAGCCGGAGAAGAAAGAGTATTTGGAGGCGGCGGAAGATATCTGGGGCTATATCCGGGAATACCTGATTGATGAGAGGGCGGGCTCGGAATGGTTTTCGGCTCTGGATAAAGATAGGAGGCCGATAGAGAAACCTATTGTGGAACCATGGAAATGTCCGTATCATAACGGAAGAATGTGCTTCGAGGTAATAAGGAGGCTTAAGGATGCTTCATAAACAATATTATGTGGAACAGGCAAAGGTAGAGAAGCTGACTGCCAGAAAGAATCAGAAAAGCAGCTATTATAACGGAATCTATGACAGATATGAATATCCGGTGCTGACAAGGGAATTTGCGCCGGTTCACTGGAGATATGATTTGGATGAGGAGACGAATCCGTATTTTATGGAGCGTCTGGGAATTAATGCCGTCATGAATTCAGGGGCCATCGAACTGAATGGAAAGTATTATCTGGTCGTCCGGGTGGAGGGAAATGATAGGAAATCCTTTTTTGCAGTAGCGGAAAGCGAGACCGGAATTGACGGGTTTTGTTTCTGGGATTATCCGGTGGTCCTGCCAGATACCTGCCCGGAGGAAACCAATGTATATGACATGCGCCTTACGAAGCATGAGGACGGCTGGATTTACGGGCTGTTCTGCTCGGAAAGCAAGGAGAAGGATAACCCGGATTTATCCGCGGCCGTTGCGGAGGCAGGAATTGTCAGAACGAAGGATTTAAAAACCTGGGAACGTCTGGATAATCTGAAGACGCTCCGCTCGCCCCAGCAGAGAAATGTGGCGCTGCATCCGGAATTCGTAGACGGTAAATACGCTTTTTATACCCGGCCGATGGACGGATTTATTGAGACCGGAAGCGGCGGAGGTATCGGATTCGGGCTGTGCGAGGATATCTGCCATGCGGTGATTGATGAAGAGAAAATCATAAGCAGGCGGATTTACCATACCCTGACCGAGTCAAAAAACGGCGCCGGAGCGCCTCCGATTAAGGGTAAGAAATGCTGGATACACATTGCGCATGGCGTCCGCAATACGGCGGCGGGCCTGCGTTATGTACTCTATGCGTTTGGGACGGATTTGAAAGAGCCCTCCAGAGTAATCGCAGAGCCTTCGGGCGTATTTCTGGCGCCGTTTGGAAACGAACGGGTCGGGGATGTGTCGAATGTGGTATTTACTAATGGGGCAATTGCAAAGGAAAACGGAGAAGTTTATATTTATTATGCATCCTGTGATACCAGAATGCATGTGGCGTCTACCACGATTGACAAACTGGAGGATTATCTGTTTGCAACGCCTAAGGATCCGCTCCGCTCGCCGGATTGTGTCAGACAGAGATGTGAATTTATACGAAAAAATCTGGAACTTTTATAAAATAACTTACGAGACTGCGCTTCGGCGCAGTCCCTTCCAAAAAAATCAGAGGAGTGATGGAGTTTCCTATGAAAAAATATATCGAAGATATACGGGAAAAAACTTCCGGAATGAGCAGGAATGAAGCGCGTGCCTATGTGTGGACGTATTATTGGTATCATATTCTGGGAATTTTGGCCATCGCTGCTCTGATTCTTTTGTTTGCGCTGCATTATGGATTCGGCAATAAAAAGCCGCTGTTTACCTGTATCCTGGTTAATCAGGAAGCGACTCTGGACGGAACGCAGGCTGCGGCGGAGGAGTTCGCGGAATATGCGGGGCTTTGGGAAGAGCGGGTGCTGATTACTTCGGATTATACATTTTCTTACGGAGAGGTAAAGCTGGAAGGCGTGAATGAGGGATCCTATGAGAAGTTTTTCTTTCAATGGAGGAATGAGGAAATTGATGCAGTTATCATTCCAGAGAGCTTTTACCGGCATGTGAAGGAAATGGGCGGGGAGTTCCGCGTGCTGAAAGAAACGCAGGGGCTTACGCCGTATATGGACGGGGATTCCTGCAGGGCTGTTCTGCTTGGGAACGACGGTTTTACAGAGAGGTTAAGCGGAAAGAAAGATGAGAAGCTCCTGCTTGCTTTTCCGGAAAATGGAAAGCATGAGGAGGAATGCAGGCTGTTTTTACAGTATTTGAAGAATACAGAAAGAGAGGGAGAGGAGCTTGAAACAATTTTCAACAGATAACCGTTTTTTTGATTGTATGGGGAATATCGGAGACTGGATTATTCTGAATATCCTGTTTGTGTTTACCTCCCTGCCGGTGATTACGATTGGAATGTCGCTTACGGCAATGTATCAGGTGACGCTGCGCCGGAGCAGGGGAGAGGGCATTTATGTAGTGAGAGAGTATCTCCAGGCCTGCCGGACAGAGTGGCGGCAGAGCACAAAGTTATGGCTGATTTTCCTGTTTTCGGGAAGCGTGCTATTGTTTGACGTCCTTTATTCCAAAAATCTGTGGAGTTTATTGAATGTTGCAATCGGCTGTCTGTCTGCAATCTGGTGCTTTGTGTTCTGCTATGCGTTTCCGCTGCAGGCGAGAATTGAAAACAATATAAAGAATACGCTGAGGAATGCGCTTCTGCTTGCAGTTAAGAATCTGCCGTATACGTTAATCATGGTTCTTTTGAACAGCATTCCGGCTGTCTGTATTGCGGCGGGGGTATTTGCGGTGCAGATGGCGGCGCCTGTTTACTGCGCGATAGGATTTTCCCTTACAGCAAGAATAAACAGTATATTTTTATCAAGAATTTTCAGGGCGTTTGATAAGGAGGAGAAACATGCGGATTTATCCAGATTATGAGGAGCTTGTATATAACGGAAGAATAGACTGGAGTAACCGGAAAGAACCGGTTTTTGTGTATCCATGTACTTCGGTGGAGATGAGGTTTACCGGAAGCCGGTTAAAAATATACATTAAGAACCGCCGTGCATATTGGGATAATTATATTGGAATGATTCTTGACGGAAAGCAGATGAAGTATCTGCTCCCTGCGGCGGGGACGATAGCGTTAGAGGTTGAAGTGGAGCAGGCGCAGAAGGAGGAGCATGAGCTTCTGATATTCAAGAGACAGGACGCCTGCCATGAATTCGCATTTCTGGGCGCGGAAATCGGGGAGGGAGAACGGCTCCTTAAACTGCCCGCTATATCGGAGCGGAGGATAGAAATCTATGGAGATTCTGTGTCTGCCGGAGAGGTGTCGGAGGCGGTAGATTTTGTGGGGAAGGAAGATCCGGAGCATAATGGGGAGTACTCAAATAGCTGGTACTCGTATGCATGGATGACGGCAAGAAGGCTGAATGCCCGGATACAGGATATCGCCCAGGGCGGAATTGCTCTTATGGATGGAACGGGATGGTTTCATGCGCCGGATTATATAGGGATGGAGACCGCATGGGACAAAATTCATTATAATCCGGATTTTGGAAAAATGACGGAATGGGATTTCACCGGATACATTCCACAGGTGGTGATTGTGGCAATCGGGCAGAATGACAGCAATCCCGAGGACTATATGAAAGAGGACTATGACGGAGAGAAGGCTGTGGAATGGAGGGAGCGTTATAAAGGCTTCCTGAAAAAACTCAGAGCAAAATATCCGAGAGCGCAGATTGTCTGCTGTACAACTCTTTTGTGCCATGACAGGGCGTGGGATGGGGCTGTCGGGCAAGTGGTGCAGGAGCTTCGGGATGATAAGATAACTCAGTATCTCTTCCGGCGCAACGGAGCCGGTACGCCGGGCCACTTAAGGATTCCGGAGGCAGAAGAAATGGCGGAAGAACTGTCCGCTTATATAAAAGGGCTTGATATAGAAGGATGGGATTTGTAAATGCAGAAGGTTCATTTGGCAAGACTTAAAAATTGTATGCGCCGGGCTGAAAAAGGAGAAGAACTGACTATCGGATTTTTCGGGGGCTCCATCACTCAGGATTGCGCGGCGTCCGTACATGAAAAATCGTATGCGTATCGTGTTTTTGAATGGTGGGAGAAAACATTTCCGAAAGCGGAATTTCATTACGTAAATGGCGGAATCGGCGGGACAACGTCGCATTTTGGAGCGGCCAGAGTTGTTTCGGATATGCTGATGTATCAGCCGGATATGGCGGTGGTAGATTTCAGTGTGAATGATGAAGCGGAGGAATTTTTTCAGGAGACGTACGAGGGAGTTATACGAAAGCTTCTGACGTGGAAATCAAAACCGGCAGTATTGATTTTAAATAATGTTTATTATAATTCGGGGAAAAACGCCCAGGATTATCATAACAAGGTGGGAGCCTGGTATGGGATTCCCTGTGTAAGCATGAAAGATACGCTGTACCAGAGGATGAGAGAAGGGCAGTATTCGCAGGAAGAATTGACGCAGGACGGTCTGCATCCGAATGATTATGGCCATGAGCTTGTGGCGGCGGAGATTATTGCAGTGCTGGAACAGGTGAAAGCACATGCAGAAGAGCAGGAAGAAGACCCGCCGCTGCCGGAACCAATGACTGCTAATGCCTATGAAAATGCCAGAAGACTTACGATACAGGAGATAACGCCTGAACTTATGGGGTTTAAGGCGGATACGGAGGAGAAAACAGGGCGTTTGGATTTGTTCAAAAACGGATGGATAGGGAAACGGGAGGGAGACAGGATTTCGTTTGAGCTTGAAGCCTCCTGCATTGCAGTCCAATATAGGAAAGCGGTAGCAAAACCGGCTCTGCGGGCGAAGCTGATTTTGGATGGCGATACTGCCAATTCAAGGATACTGGATGGGAATTTTGATATGGACTGGGGCGACTGCGCGTATCTGGAGCCTGTACTTCATCATGGAAAGCGGCTTAAGCGCCGCATGGATATTGAAATTATAGACGACGGGCTGGAACATGCCGGGCCGTTCTACCTGATGTCCATAATTACCGCGTAGTAATAAATGTTTGCCGCCTAACTGAGCCGCGCAGATAGAATATTTGTAATAGATGATTGTAATTTAGAAATGGAGGTTCAAAATGGAAGCAAGAAAAACCTATGAATTTTGGCTGGAGGATTCATATTTTGATGAAAATACGAAAGAAGAACTAAGAGGAATTGCGGAGGATGAGAAAGAAATTGAGGAGCGTTTTTATAAAAATCTTGCCTTTGGCACAGGCGGTTTAAGGGGAATTATCGGCGCCGGCACAAACCGGATGAATATATATACGGTGCGTAAGGCAACCCAGGGACTGGCAAATTATATTGTAAAGCAGGGCGCAGAAAAAAAAGGCGCGGCTATTGCTTATGATTCCCGGAATATGTCGCCGGAATTTGCCGAAGAAGCGGCGCTGTGCCTGGCGGCAAACGGCGTTAAAGCGTACATATTTCCATCCCTTCGTCCTACGCCGATGCTGTCCTTTGCCTTAAGGGAGCTTGGATGTACGGCGGGAATTGTGGTAACAGCAAGCCATAATCCGGCAGAGTATAACGGATATAAGGTGTACTGGGAGGACGGCGCACAGATTACGGCGCCGAAGGATAAGGAGATTATCGCGGAGGTCAATGCAATTACCGATTTTGAGCGGGTTAAGACCATTTCAAAGGAAGAAGCGGTAGAGAACGGGCTGTATGAGGTAATCGGTTTGGATATGGACGACAACTATATGGAAGCCTTAAAGAAGCTGGCTATCCATCCGGAGATCATCCGGAAGGAGGCGGAGAATCTGAAAATCGTCTACACCCCGCTCCACGGCACAGGCAATCTTCCGGTAAGACGGATTTTAAAGGAGCTGGGCTTTGCCAAAGTATATGTGGTGAAGGCGCAGGAACTTCCCGACGGGAATTTCCCTACCGCTCCTTATCCGAACCCGGAGGATAAGAAAGCATTTGCCCTTGCCCTGGAATTGGCAGAGGAAGTGGATGCGGATATTGTACTGGCCACAGACCCGGATGCAGACCGTCTGGGGGTATATGCAAAGGATGAAAAGACAGGAGAATACAGAAGTTTTACCGGAAATATGTCCGGGATGCTGATTATGGAGTACATTCTGTCTCAGAGAAAGAAAATGGGAACCTTACCGGAAAACGGCGCGGTGGTTACCACCATTGTATCAGGGAAAATGGCAAGAGAGATTGCAAAGGATTATGGCGTAACACTGATAGAAACCCTGACAGGCTTTAAATACATCGGCGAGCAAATCAAATTTTTTGAGCAGAACGGCAGTCATGAATTCCTGTTCGGATATGAGGAAAGCTACGGCTGTCTGGTGGGAACCCATGCAAGAGATAAGGACGCAGTTGTGGCTGTGACGGCGCTCTGCGAGGCGGCCGCATGGTACAGGCATCAGGGTACGACTCTCTGCGCTCAGATGGATAAGCTTTTTGAAAAATATGGATATTATAAGGAAGGTCTGTCTACCCTGACATTGAAGGGACAGGACGGGGCAAAGAAGATTCAGGAAATGATGGAAAGCATCCGAAAAGATATCCCGGCGCAGATCGGTGGTCTTAAGGTAACTCAGTTCCGGGATTACAGGGAAGACGTATTGATGGATTACAAAACCGGAGAGACAGGAAAAACAGGGCTGCCAAAGTCGGATGTGCTGTATTTTGAACTGGAAGGCGAGGCATGGTGCTGCATCCGTCCGTCAGGAACAGAGCCGAAGATTAAATTCTACATTGGAGTAAAAGGCGCAGATAAGAAGGATGCTGCAAAACAACTGGAAACAATGAGGGAAGCGTTCTTGAAACTAATAGAACAGGAGAAAGAATCATAGCTCATTACAACAATTTTTCGATTTCATAGACAGGCATCAGCCCTCTGGGAGACCGCATACGGCGCGCCCTATCGTGCAAAGCATAGAAGGGCGCCTTTAGCGGAAGTGAAATCCACTGCTTACGTAGTCTTAGGAGCGAAGGCTCTCCTGAGCTTCTTAGACTACGTTAGCGGTTAGTTCACTGGAGCGTTACCCAGCTTTGCACGATAGGGCGCGCTGTGTGCGGTCTCCCAGAGGGCTGATGCCGTACGGCTAAAAAACAAAAAACAACAGGAGGTGAAACAAATGGCATTTCGGAAGGATTTTGCATGGGGCGCCGCAACCAGCGCCTATCAGATTGAAGGAGCAGTAAAGGAAGACGGCAAAAGACAGCATATCTGGGACGTCTATACCGGTGAGCCGGGGCACATTTTCTGCGGGCATACCGGAGAAACGGCCTGTGACCACTATCACAGATATCGGGAAGATGTTCAGATTATGAAGGAAATCGGGTTAAAGGCATACCGCTTTTCTATTGACTGGTCCAGAGTGCTTCCAGAAGGGCATGGGCGTGTAAACGAAAAGGGAATTGCATTTTACAATGGCCTGATTGACGAGCTTCTGGCAAATGGAATTGAGCCTTATATTACCCTGTATCACTGGGAGCTTCCCTATGAGCTGTATAAGCGCGGCGGATGGATGAACCCTCAGATTGTGGAATGGTTCGGGGAATATGCGAGACTCGCGGCAGAGCGGTTCAGCGACCGAGTAACCCACTATTTTACACTGAATGAGCCCCAATGCTTCGTAGGACTTGGATTTCTTACAGGGGAGCATGCGCCGGGGCTTAAATGCCCGATGAGGGATACTTTCGAGATGGCGCACAATGCACTGAAGGCACATGGAAGAGCAGTGCAGATGCTGCGCCGGTATGGAAAGCAGCCGCTGACGATCGGCTATGCGCCCACCGGAAGCATGTGTTACCCGGAAACGGAGAAACCGGAGGATATCGAAGCGGCAAGGCAGGCGCTTTTTGCCCTGCAGCCTGACGACAGAAATTGGACATGGAATGTGTCCTGGTGGTCAGACCCGGCGCTTCTGGGACATTATCCAGAGGAAGGGCTGAAACGGTACGGGCCTTATCTGCCTGAGATTACAGATGAAGATATGAAGCTGATCTCAGAGCCAATTGATGTTTATGCCCAGAATATCTATAATGGGAGATGCATCCGCATGGGTGAAAATGGCGTTCCAGAGGAAGTGAAGCGCTATGAGGGCTTTCCGAAGACAGCTATTGACTGGCCGGTAACGCCTGGGGCCTTGTACTGGGGACCTAAGTTTTTGTATGAGCGGTATGGCAAGCCGATTTATATTACGGAAAATGGATTATCCTGCCACGATGTGATTTCAATGGATGGAAAGGTTCACGACCCTAACCGGATTGATTTTCTGGCAAGGTATCTGCATGAGCTGAAGCGTGCGGCAGGCGAGATTGACCTGCGGGGGTATTTCCAGTGGTCGCTGATGGATAATTTTGAGTGGGCGAAGGGGTATTCCGAGCGTTTTGGGATGGTCTATGTGGATTATCGGACCGGAGAGAGAATCCTAAAGGATTCTGCATACTGGTACCGCGGAGTGATTCAAAATAACGGAGAAGAATTATGAGTATTTTAAAATTAAAACCAAGCTGTAAGGACTACCTCTGGGGCGGAAACAGGCTGAAAGAGGAGTATGGAAAGGAATATGAGGGGGATGTGCTTGCCGAAACATGGGAATTATCCTGTCATCCGGACGGTCCTTCTTATATTATGAATGGAGAGTATCAGGGAAAGACTCTTAAGGAATACATCGACGGGGAAGGAAAGGAAGTTCTGGGAACACATTGCAGAAGATTTCGGGATTTTCCGATTTTGACGAAATTTATTGACGCGAGAGATAACCTGTCTGTTCAGGTCCATCCGGACAATGGGTATGCGCTGAAGAATGAAGGACAGTACGGAAAGACTGAAATGTGGTATGTAATGGATGCCGGGGACGAGGCATGCCTTTATTATGGATTTCGGCAGGAAATCAGCAGGGAGGAATTTGAGAAGCGCATTAGAGAGGATACGCTTTTGGATGTTCTGAACGCAGTTCCTGTACAAAAGGGGGATGTGCTGTTTATAGAATCCGGTACCATTCACGCAATTGGGAAGGATATTCTTATCGCGGAAATTCAGCAGAATTCTAACGTAACTTACAGGGTGTATGATTACGGAAGAGTCGGAAGAGATGGGAAAAAAAGGGACCTTCATATTGAAAAGGCGCTGGCGGTGACCAGACGCGTGCCGATAATCCGGGACAAGAAGAGTTACCCACATGTGGCGGACTGTGATTATTTTACGGTTGATAAATTGAATCTGGACGGCAGGGTAATGAAACGGATGGAAGGGACGGTATCCCAAGAGTCATTTGCCAGTATTTTAATATTAGACGGAGAGGGGACTATTACCTGTAGAGAAGAGAAATTTACATTTCAGAAGGGGGACAGTTTCTTTCTGGCGGCCGCAAGCGGCGCTTATCAGGTGGAAGGCCGGTGCGACGCACTGATTACCACCATTCGGGAAAAAGCTGCGCCGGTGCGCATCGGCATTGACGTTGGGGGAACAGATACGAAGATTGGACTGGTGGATGTGCACCAGAAGCTGATTGCGTCGACGACAGTTCCTACAAGAGCGGAAGGCAGGAAACCGGAAGAGGTTCTTTGGGATATGGCTGGGAAGGCGCT
The DNA here is from genome assembly GCA_910574185.1 of Lachnospiraceae bacterium. Classification (GTDB taxonomy): domain Bacteria; phylum Bacillota; class Clostridia; order Lachnospirales; family Lachnospiraceae; genus Claveliimonas. The sequence continues at coordinate 51,672 of CAJSZQ010000015.1, read as the reverse complement.
GGAGCTTCTGGACAGTCAGGGTATTCCGATGGATCAGTGCATCGGAGCGGGAGTCGGATTACCGGGGACTGTGGACCGGAAAAATGGGGTTGTCCGTTATTCCAATAATATCCGGTGGGAGCAGGTGGCTGTGGCAGAAGAAATAGGAAAGATTCTTCCGATACCGGTAAAGGCTGCCAATGATGCAGACTGCGCCGCGCTTGGCGAGGCGGCGGCCGGAGCGGGGAGAGGATGGCAGGATATGGTAATGCTGACGCTTGGAACCGGAGTGGGCGGCGGTATAATTCTGAATGGAGAAATTTACGAAGGGAAAGGCGTCGGCGGAAGCGAACTGGGGCATATGGTTATCGTGGAAGACGGCGAGCCCTGTACCTGCGGACGAAGAGGATGCCTGGAGGCATACGCCTCCGCATCGGCGCTGATACGAAGCGCTGAGCGGAAAATGGGAAAAATGGGACTGACGCCGAAAGAGCTCTTTGACTTGGCAGAGCAGGGAGACTGCACCGCGAAGGAGATTGTGGCAGATTATCAGAAGAAGCTTGCTACGGGAATCGTCAATGTCGTCAATATTTTCCGTCCACAGCTTGTGCTTATCGGCGGCGGAATTTCCGCTCAGGGAGAGAAGCTTCTGGCTCCGCTGCGGGAAATCGTAAAGGAGAATGCCTTCGGAGGAAGCAGAGGAGAGGTACCGGAGATAGAAGCGGCGTCTCTTGGAAATCACGCGGGGATGATTGGCGCGGCGAGCCTGATATGAAGCGAGAAGAATAACATAAAACATCATGAAACGGGCATAAATTTCATGGTATAATATCTGTGTTTTGAGGGAAACTTTTCAGTTTCCCTCAAAATATCTAAGCCGAAAGGCTTTCAAAAGAATATTTCAAAATAAAAAAGTAGAAGAATGTAATAAATTCGCGAGAGAAGCGGTTGTGTCCCGTTCGTACAGAACCGTAGGAATTATTTTATGGACCGGCTCCGTAAGCGGGGCCGGTCTTCTTTTTTTGCGTTCGTTCATCTGTTCCACTAACAGGCTTACCGCTTCGTAGGCCAGTTTGTCAATCTGCTGTCCGACGGTGCTGATAGGGATGACGGCTTCTCTGGAAACCGGGGAATTATCAAAGCCTACAAGAAGAATGTCTTCTGGCAGCCGTCCGTATTTACGGAAGAGAAGATTCAGCAGAACATTTGCCTGAGTATCGTTGGAAATAAAGATACCTTTTCTGAGGCCCTTATAATTTTGTTCAATTTCTGTCAGCGTTTCCGTTAAATGGGCTTGTATGGATTCGTGGGCGCTGTTCATTTCCCGCAGGATTAACTGGTGTTTTAGCTGATGGCCTTTGCAGTAGTCAAGGAAGCCCTGTATACGTCCATAAGCCGGAACAGAAGGGGCGGAAGGAGAGTTGATGTGCAGGAGCATATCGCAGTTTTGCCTGTGAAGCAGACCGGCAGCCTGCCATCCCCCGGAATAATTATCAGAATTGACGCTGCATATATGCTTGTCCTCCCGCTCTATCGCTACAATAGGAATAGGAAGTTCTGCCAGTTCATCAGAAGGAATCGTGTGGCTTAAGATAATCAGTCCTTCAATTTTGTAAGCGAGAAGTTCCTGAATATACCGGCGTTCGGTTTCCTCCTGTTCGTTGCCTGCAAAAACAAGGAATTTGTAGCCGAATTTCTCATAGGTGGCGAGAATCTGGCTCAGCATTTCCGAGTAATAATGAAGAATCAAATTCGGGATGATGATTCCGATAAATTCGGTCTTGCCATTGGCAAGGATGCGGGCAACTTTATTTTCTTTATAGTCCAAATCAATCAGAGCCTGCGCAATGATTTCCTGATTCTTTAAAGTCAGAGAGTCCGGGTTGTTAAAATACCGGGAAATGGTTGTTTTTGAAAAATTTGTGTATTTTGCAATATCGTCAAATGTTACGTTCTTTTTTTGAGTCATATGGTCTGTGTCCTTTCTGTAGCCGGCGCTCGTCCCTGGCGAGAAAATGTGCCAGGTCAGATTCTTTATTAGTATAGCAAAAATGGAAAGGCGGAACAATGAATAATCGGTTAAGTAACCGGTTTTGTGAATTGTGTACAAATTGGATATCTGCAAATCAGATATATGTTACAAAGATATTTTTTGCAATTGACTGGCGTATGCGGCAGTGCTAAGATATAAGCATAAAGTAACCGGTAACTTTACCGGTTACGACAAATAAAAGTTTACTGAATAGTACAGTAAACAAAAAAGGGAAACAAGGAGGGAAGAAGAATGAGAGCAACATTCAAGGCAAAGGTTACGGCGGCGGGGCTTATTCTGGCGCTGATGACTACGATGTTGACTGGATGCAGATTCGGATTTGCCAGTGATCCGGATGACCCGAATGAGGAAGAAGAGGTGATACCCATTGATACTTCGGTGGATACGTTTGAGTATGATTCTTCTTTGGAGGGAACAAGCATTACGCTTTTAAATTCCAAAGCGGAGATTCAGGTTGCACTGGGAGAAATGGGGGCGGCATTCGAGGAAAAATCCGGCGTTCATGTGGAGGTAATGCCTGTGACGGACGGAGACTCGCCTTACACGAAGGTGGTCAGTCTCTACAATTCAGGAAATCCGCCTACCATGTCGATTCTGGACACGACAGACGTCATTGCGCTGGCAGAGGAAAAAGCGGCGGATTTGACAGAAGAAGAGTGGACGAATGAGGCAGAGGAGTATTTGACAGAGGTAAATGGAAAAGTTTACAGTTTTCCGCTGTGTATCGAAGGCCGGGGAATCATTTACAATAAGGCTGTGATTGAAGAAGCCCTGGGAGAAGCGTTTGAGCCGGAATCGGTTACCACGCTGGGTGAGTTTGAAGAGCTGCTGGATAAGCTGGTAGATGCGGGAATCGAGAAGCCGGTTTCTGTCGCCAAAGAAGACTGGTCTCTGGGAGCGCATCATCTGCAGTATATCTATGAGACCTACGACGGGACTTCGGAGGGCGCGCAGGAAGTAATCGAAAAGATTAAGAAGGGCAATTTAGATTTGGCTTCCTATGACAGACTGTCAGAGTTTCTGGATATGTTTGATGTGTTAAAGAAATACAATGTAGCAAAGGGCGACCCGTTAGGCGCAGATTATGACGAAATGGCAATTGATTTGGCGGACGGCAAGACAGCTTTCTGGTTCAACGGTAACTGGGCCTGGCCGAATCTTGCGGAAGCAGGCGCGGAAAATGAGGATGAATATGGTTTCCTGCCGTATTTTCTGAATAACGACGGGGAGGATTTTGCGAATCAGCAGATTCAGGGTTCGCCCTCCAAGCAGGTGATGATAGACGGTCAGATTGCTTCTGAGAAGGAGCAGGCGGCGGCGAAGGAATTTTTAAACTGGATTGTGTACAGTGAGATTGGCCAGCAAATGCTGGTAAAGACCTGTAATGTGATTCCGCCTTTTACGAATAATCCGTATGAGCCGGCAGACCCGTTAAGCCGCGATATTTATGAGAAGGTTCAGGAGGGAAGAGCGTTTAACGCGTCTGCAATTGTTCCCAACGACCACTGGGCGGTTCTGGGCGCCGCTATGCAGAAATATCTGGCGGAAAGAAGCGATAGAAAAGAGCTGACAGAGTCGATTCAGGAATACTGGGATGAACAGGAATAGGGGGGCGGATGATGAAAACAAAAAATAACGCGAAGGATTTTGGAATGTTTGCGCTGCCAGGACTGTTTTGTTTCCTTGCGGTGGTTATTGTACCGTTTGTCTATGGCGTATATCTGACCCTGACAGACTGGAACGGTGTGTCAAAGGTAAAGAATTTTATCGGATTTAAGAACTTTGCGGGAGTTGTGAGAGACGGGCAGTTCTGGACGTCCCTGCTTCTGACATTTAAATATGTAATCGTTGTAGTGGTTCTGGTAAATGTATTCGCATTTGCAATTGCCTGGCTGCTGACGAGAGGCATGAAGGGACAGAATTTTTTCCGCGCGGGATTCTTTACGCCGAATCTGATTGGCGGAATTGTACTGGGATATATCTGGCAGTTTGTATTTTCCAGAGTATTTGTCAGTATTGGAGAAAGCACAGGCTGGAAGCTGTTTGAAGTGTCCTGGCTGTCTGACCCGACCAATGCGTTCATCGCGCTGGTAGTGGTGTCCGTATGGCAGCTTTCCGGTTACATGATTCTGATTTATGTAGCGGGCTTTATGGGACTCAGCGAGGATGTGCTGGAGGCGGCAAGCATCGACGGCGCGTCGGGATTTGTCAAGTTAAAGAGCATTATTATGCCGTTGATGATGTCGTCAGTAACAATCTGTCTGTTCCTGACGCTTTCCAGGGCATTTATGGTATATGACGTGAACCTGTCGCTGACAGCGGGCGCCCCTTACGGAACTACAGAAATGGCGGCGATGCATGTGTATGAGAAAGCATTTACATCCAGACAGTTTGGCGTGGGACAGTCTGAGGCGCTGATTCTTTTCATTATTGTTGCATGTATCAGCGGACTTCAGGTATATTTTACGAAAAAACAGGAGGTGGAAGCATAATGAAGCAGACGACGATTGGCGGAACAAAGAGAAAGGTAACCAATGCTCTCGCTATGGCGGGACTGGTCATTATCTTTATTGCATATATGTTTCCGTTCCTGATGGTAGTGATTAATTCGCTGAAGCAGAAAAGAGATATTATAAAAAGTCCGTTTTCCTGGCTGTTTACGATAAAGGGACTGTCTTTCGATAACTTTGTAAAGGCGTTTACACAGATGGATTTTTTGAATGCATTCAAAAATTCTTTGCTTGTGACAGTGTCCGCTACGGTGCTGGTTACGCTGCTTGCAGCGATGCTGGCTTACTATATAGTGCGGCACAATAATGCGATATCCAGAATTACATTTGCGCTGATGGTAGCGTCCATGATTATTCCTTTTCAGGCGATTATGATTCCGCTGGTAAGTATTTACGGAGGTACGTTAAATATTCTGAATCACAGGATTACGCTGATTTTTATGCATACGGGATTTTCTATGGCAATGTCGGTGTTCATGTTCCATGGGTTTATTAAGGGAAATGTGCCTATGGCGCTGGAGGAAGCGGCCTATATTGACGGGTGTACCCATTCCCAGACATTTTTTAAAATTGTGCTGCCTTTATTGAAACCAATCATTTCGACTATGGTAATTTTAAATTCGCTGGCATTCTGGAATGATTTCCTTCTGCCGTCGCTGGTGCTGACGGATAAAGAGCTGTTGACGCTTCCGCTGTCTACGTATAGCTTCTACGGCACATATTCGGCGGATTATGGAACGATTATGGCCGGGCTGCTGTTGTGCGTAATGCCGATTCTGATTCTGTATATTGTACTTCAGAAGCAGATTATCGGCGGAGTGGTTGCCGGAGCAGTGAAGTAGTCAACATTTACATATTGACAGGTGGAGGCGGATGGAAGCTGGTTTGCATTATATTCCGCTAAACTTCCTTGTCTATTCGCTCATCTGCCGCGTCGGCTTGCTGAACAATACCGCCGCATGGCTTCGTTCAGCCGGCCTTGCAGGCTGAAAATTTATCCTGCGTGAAACGTATCGGTAATTAGTGTGAATTATACTAGAGCGTGTTTGAAAATTCATTCCTGCAATCTGTCGCCCCACTTCACACCAGATTTTACGCTGAATTTGGTCAATGTAGCCCACTACACCTCCCAAATCCAGCATAAAATCTGATGCAAATTGGGACGGCATCTTGCAAAAAGCAATTTTCAAACACGCTCTAGGAAAGGCGCCTGACCGGTTCCGAAACCAGTCAGACGCCTTTCTGGCTTAATCTGCTGTTTATTGGCTGTAGTACGATAAAAACGGTTACTGTTCAAATGTCACCTGCCGGACGCGGGTTGAATCAGGAGCAGGTCTCTAAGCAGACGGAGTAACATTCCATTGAACTGGCAGCTCACGCAGACTAAGCCGCTCAGGAAAGCCTTCGCGTCTAAGTCTGCATAAGCTGCTATTTCAATTCCATGAAAAGCACTCCTGAATTGTCCGCTTAGAGACCTGCTCCTGATTCAACCCGCTGTTTACCAGATGACCTGTGAACTGTAACATAAAAACTTCTGTATGATAAAAAATTTAGAGAGAGATTTTGACAGTGACATGGTGTGGCTATATAATAATAGAAGGATAAATTTAGTTTTGTAAGAAAAGGATTGGCAGAAATATGGTAAGAGATGTATTGCATTTGAGGGCTCCGGGGAACTGGATGAATGACCCGAATGGTTTTATATATTTCCAGGGGAAATATCATTTGTTTTATCAGTATTTTCCTTATGGGCCTATGTGGGGGACCATGCACTGGGGGCATGCGGTAAGTGAAGATTTGGTGCGCTGGGAGCATGGGGATATTGCTTTGTTTCCTACTAAGGGATATGACAGGAATGGAGTTTTTTCAGGGAGCGCGCTGGAGAAGAATGGGAAATTGTACCTTTATTATTCAGCGGTGCGGTATCTGGAAGAGGATATGGAAAATATTCATCATGCGCCTCATGACTGTTATGAGACGAGCCAGGCTGTTCTGGTGTCGGAGAATGGAATGCAGTTTGATAACTGGAAAGGGAAAAATCAGATTATTCCGGTATGCCGGGAGGAAGAGACTGCAGATGCGGTCCATACCAGAGACCCCAAGGTGTGGGAAGAGAATGGCGTGTATTATATGGTCCTTGGAAGTACTTATCGGGAGGAAATAGGGCGCGCGGTGTTTTATCGAAGCGGGAATGGCATGGACTGGGAGTATATGAATCAGCTCCGGGACAGACAGTTCGGAAGAATTTTGGAATGTCCTGATATTTTTCCGGTGGGAGAAGACTATATTTTTCTGGGTTCTCCTATGTATGTGGCGGCGGATGAGATGGGATATCGACACCATGCAGTCTGTGCAAGGGCTGGTTTTGACGGAGAGACCTGTAGGTTAACACTGTTGTCAGAGTGCAGGTATGTGGATTATGGATTAGACCTCTATGCGGTGCAGACGAATGTAGATGAAGCGGGCAGACGAGTGATGCTTGCGTGGATGCGTATGCCGGAAGCGGTGAAGGCGTCGGACAGAAAGACCTGGATTGGCATGATGTGTCAGCCCAGAGTGATTGACCTTGAGGACGGACATATTTATTTTCGCGTACATCCGAATGTGGAGAAGTATTTCGGAAAAGAAACGTCGGAAAAGTATAATATGCCGGGAATGCCATGCCGTATCAGAACTGTCCTTGCGAAGGGAGAGAGCCTGAATGTGGGAGGTTACCGTATCTGGGAAGAAGAGGACGCCGTCTGGACTGACAGGAGCGGAGTGTTTGCAGGGATAACGGACCATAAATTGGTAAGTATAACGCCAAAACTTGCGGGAAGATATGAGCTGGATATTTTTGTATCTCCGAACTTGATTGAAATCTTTGTGAATGACGGACAATATGTAATCAGCAGCGTAGTGTATGGACTGGGCGACGAGCTGACGGGGGAGATAGAAACGATGTATTTGCCCGAAGAAGAGTGAGCAGAAATTGAAACACAAAAGGCAATGTTTTATCTTCAGAAAAAAGAAAATCAGAAAACAGAGTAATAATTAACGAGGTGTTGTGCGAGATGGCGACACCTCGTTTTATGTGCGTTTATCCGAAGTATACGGATGCGCTGAAGCACAATCTTTATTCTATACCTGCTTCCTGATTATAAAAGGCTTGAAGGAAGCAGGTAATCAGTGCGATACTCACAAAAATAAAAAAGCTCCTAGAGCTATTTACTTTAGGAGTTAAAAAATATAGAAAATCTCCTAAAGCTATTTACTTTAAGAGTAAAAATCATGAAAAATTATAATAAGAATTATTATTTCTAATTTAAATTATATCATTTATTAAGGAATTGTCAACGCGACTATATAATATATCGGCATCAAAAATTGCTTGATAAGCAAATATTGGTAAATAATGGTAAAAAAATTTATCTTTAAATGGTCGTAAAAAGGGTAGCGCATATAACGGAAATTTCTAAAAAAAAGAACAATTATTAAATATTGAAAATTTCGATTTTTTTATATAGGGGTCAAAATTGTGGTCGAATTTTGTCGAAAACCAGTAAAAAGCGGGCGTTGTACCGCTTTTTCTTAAATTAAATAGATTTAAGAGAAATGCTATACATGGAAGCGCGTAGAAAAAGATTCGGAAGATTTACAGAACTGTAAATTAGAGTGAAATAATAGAGTTCTGCGGGAAGGATGTGATGCGAATGACGGAGGATTTCGGATATATAGACTCTCCGAATGGAATTGTATTATGCATTGACAGAAATGGCGAAGGCAGAACAGAAGGACGTCTGTATCATGGATATCGGGAACAAGGAATCCCTTTTATGGGATATGAGAAGATTATCCGGGTTGCAGAAGAGTTATTTAATGCATTGGGATTTCCTTTTATGGGAACAAATGACAGAGATATATATGGCAATACGCATTATTACCGAAAAAAGGAAAGGATGAAGAGAATTTTGAAAGATGATGAACTGTTAAGACAGCATGGACATCTTGGAACCTTTGCGATTCGTGTTCAGCATAGACAGCATAGCAGTTGGCAGGGTAAGGTAACATATTTAGAGGAAAACAGGAGCGTACATTTCCGCTCATTATTGGAACTGATTAAGATTATTGACGGAGCGCTTGACGATGCAGAACGGAAAACGGGAGCAGAATATAGCGACGAATTAGAGTAGGTGTGATATGGCAGATAAAGAATTACGCAGACTAAGAAGAAGGGAACTGTTGAAAATGCTTCTCGTTCAATGCAAGGAGACGGAGCGGCTGCAGAGGGAGTCGGATGAAGCGAATGCAGCGCTTGCGGAACTTACCGAGCGGTATGAGAGGCTGATTGGAAAACTGAATGTGAAGGATGAGCGTCTAAATCAGAAGGATGCACAGATTTCAGCTCTTAAGGGGACGTTAGAGGAGATGAAGCTGAACAGAGTAATAGAACTGGAAGAAGCGGGCTCTATTGCTGAGGCGGCGCTTAAGCTGAATGGCGTTTTCGAGGTTGCTCAGCAGGCGGCAGACCAGTATCTGATGAATATCAGAAGGCTTGGCGAGCATACATCCCGAATGTCAGTAGTACCAGAACTGCCGGAGGAGAAGCAGGTTCCATTTGAATCTGGATGGAGGGCAGGTATCCGAAGGAAAACGACGACTTCTCGCGCCAGATATACGGCATTCGGGGGCGGTCAGCCTGATACAGATACCGGACAGAGAACCGGTATGGGTTCAGGAGATGAAGCTGGTTATATCAGGACGACGGCTTCGGGTGAGACTCATGGATAAGAAGAAAGAAAAGGGTCAGCCGGAACTTGGCGATATACCATCTATAGAAAATCTACAGGTAGAGCTGGCAAGAGTGGAATCGGGGAGAAATTTTCGGAAGGCGCTTTTAAATATCGCAGGAGTGCTGATTGTGGTAGCGGCTGTGGCAGCGCTGGCAGTAACAAGGATTTTTGTACTGATAAAGGTAAACGGTTCTAGTATGTCGCCGACCTTCGAGGCGGATGAGGTGATATTTCTTCATCAGACCGAGGAAATAGAACCGGGAGATATTATCGGATTCTATTATGGAGGAAATATATTTCTAAAGCGCGTTATCGGAACATCGGGGGATAAGATAGATATTGATAAAAAGGGCGGCGTATATGTCAATGATGAGCTGCTGGAAGAGCCTTATCTTGCGAAAAGTAGTTTGGGGAAATGTGAACTTGACTTTCCTTATCAGGTTCCGGATGGAATGTATTTCGTATTGGGGGACAACAGAGCGGTATCTCTTGATAGCCGTATAAGGTCAATAGGATGTGTACAAAATGAGCAAATTGTAGGGAAAGCAGTCGTCAGAGTGTGGCCGCTGACAAAGATAGGACGTGATTTTGAGGCGCACGCTGATTCAAATAGGAACTAGAAACTATACTTAACGAACGACTTACGTTCGTTAAGGTATGCATTAAGAAGGTGAGAAGATGCAGGAACTTGTGAGAGAATATTTAAATGAGTTAGGGAAAAAGCAGAAGAAACACAGGAGGTTCAGGACTGTTACGGCTGTGTTTGCAGTTATGGTAGTGGCTGGCGTCATTTGGGGACTGTCAAGAGCCGGAATCGCTACGACGGGAGAACCAAAGTGTGGAAAGGAAGAGCATCAGCATACGGACGAATGTTACAGCGACGCTTTGAACTGCGGTCAGGAAGAAGGCGGCGGACACCAGCATACGGAGACGTGCTATCAGGAAGAATCTGTATTGGTTTGCGGGCAGGAAGAAAGTGAAGAGCATCAGCATATAGATGAATGCTATCAGTCGGAATCCGTATTAGTCTGCGGACAGGAAGAATCTGAAGGTCATACGCATGGAGAGGAATGTTATACGAAACAGCTTTCCTGCGGAAAAGAGGAACATCAGCATGAGGAAGAATGTTATATCGACAAGTCTGCAGATGTAGAAGAAGAATCCCAGTGGACAGCACAGTATGAGGGTGTGGAGTGGAAAGAAAACTGGGGCGAAAATCTGGTAATTGCGGCAAGGCTGCAGCTTGATTATAAAGAAAGTATTGATAACTATACGGTTGCAGAGGACGGAAGCCACAAAGGATATACCCGGTATGGACAATTTGCAGGAGACCCGTATACAGATTGGGATGCGTCCTTTGTAAACTTCTGTATGTATTATGCAGGGCTTGCATCTTCTGAAATGTTCCCGGCGGAGATGAATACGGCCGAATGGTATAGCAAATTCGTAGAGGCCGATGGGGGAAATAAAATCGTTTACCTCACAGCGGATAAAGAATATGAGCCGGAAGCCGGAGACATTGTTTTCTTTGAGAAAGAAAATGAAGAGACAGAGCGTCAGATGGGAATTGTTTCTTCCTATAATAAAGAGAATCATGAGATAAAGGTTATCGAGGGAAACAGTGATAATCAGGTTAAGGAAAATACATACGATGTGAATAACGAGCAGATTTCCGAGTATCTGAAGATAACAGATATGGAGGAAGAGTATAAGGGGCTGGATGAAGAGCCGAAGGAAGCAACGGACGGAAACGAAGGGGAAGAAGGAACGGAAACGGATAAGAACGACGCGGAATCCGACGGAGATAATAAAGAAACCGGAGAAAATAACGAGGATGGACTGGCGGAAGAGAATGAGAAGACCGAAGGGGAAGAGACAAATGAGGAAGTTCCGGAGGAGGCAACGGTTGAGCTGACGACGGAGATAGACGGAACTGTCATCACCTTAAGCGGACCGGAGAGTTCCTTTGAGAAAGATAAGAATTATAGCATTCAGGCGGAGAAGATAGAAGATGAAGAGACAATTGCAACGATTGAAGAAGCAATTGACAAAGAAGCAGAGAAGCAAGAGAAAAAGGTAGAGAATTATCAGGCGTTTGATATTAAGCTTCTGGTAGATGGAGAAGAAGTGCAGCCGTTAGGACCGGTATCTGTGAAATTCTCTGGACAGGAAGTTGTGGAATCGGTAGAGGATGAGACAACGGAAGTCAACGTTATTCATGTAGATGAAAATACCGGTGAAACAACAGATATGGAAGCGACTGCAACAGAAGAAAAGGAAGTGGTAATTGAGACAGAGCATTTTTCGGTGTATGTATATGTTAATTTGACGGATGTTGATATATTTGGAAAGATTAATGTTACCGTAGAGCATTGGGGTGAGAAGATTACAACAATTAATGGCTCGGCGGATGCGTCGGCAGGCACAGATACGGTATACACGAATGGGAATACAACAATTAATACAAAAGAGATAAATACAGAAATTTACTCTACGGATACTATTGAGATTCCCAATGAGTATTATGCGGATGTTACGGAACTGAGTAAAATATGTAATGTTCGGACAGACGTAAATTATACAGCGAATAAAGTTTGGGTAACAAATGATGTATCAAATAAGGGAGTAGAAACCTGGAAAGAGGGTACGTACCAAGAATATGATTTGTCTTCGGATGGAACGATTGATAATTTGAAGGAAGGTTCGATTATTCGTTTTTTGTATACACCAAAAAAAGAAAGTAATACCAAGAAGACAGATGTTGTATTCTATGATTATGATATTAGCGATGGATACTTTTACAACGCCAGCGGAGGGGATAAGAATCAGAATTCGGCAAATACCAGAAAATATTTAAAGACGGCAGAGAAGGGAATAAATCAAGAAACTAATTTTAGCGGAAGCGGAAATAAACTTGCCGTAGGTCAGCATGCATCTGGAAACAGGTCTTCTTGGGTCAGTACAGCAACATATAATGGTTTGTATTTAAATAGGACAAATGGAAAATTTAGCAATGGTTTGGGTAAGATTATAGAGGGAGTTGTAGGAGATACACTGACAAGTGAAAATGGGGATTTAAAATTTAATGTCCAGGCTCCTAAAAGTTTATTTGCAGCCGGAACCGGAACAACTGTATATAATCAATACAAATTAGGGTTCAAACAAAACGGTGATACGTATACGCTGCAATATGTAAATGATGGAGGCAAACAGAGAACCGGTGATTTAACGAAAATTAGTACTTATAAGTATTCGACAGGGGATGTATGTTCAAATTTGTTCTGGCCGTTGGATGGATTGGGGCGTCAACCTGGAGATCCAGATCTAGGAGGAACCTACGGCGAGTATAAGTACTTAGAAGGGGATGGCGGTACTCATGCCAGAAATGACGATGCATTAACAGATGATAAAACGAAAAATCATAACTGGCATTTTGGAATGTCTTATGCCATGGAGTTCAAAGTAGGCGATTATACTGGGCCTATGGAGTTTTATTTCCGGGGAGATGATGATTTCTGGCTGTTTATAGACGGAATAAAAGCGGTAGATATTGGCGGTATTCATCCAGCGGTTGGGGAATCAATTGATTTACGTGCATGGATGCAGGAAAAGGGGTTGTTGGAAGATAAAACAAAGAATCATACGTTGAAAGTCTTTTATATGGAGCGCGGTGGTTTTGGTTCTTGCTGTTACATGCAGTTTATTCTGCCTGAAGCAGTTCCGATTACAGTACCTGAAATGGAGACAACGGAGTATTCGATATCTAAAGCGTGGGCAGATAATAACAATCCATACAGGCCTACAAAAGTTGAGGTTACTCTGGTACAGGAATGTAAAGATGAGAACGATAACGTTATCAGCAGTCAGCCAACAAGCGAAAAGATAATATTACCGCAGGAGGATGGAAGCTGGACATATAAATGGACGGGATTACCAAAAGTTAACGGGCAGACGCAGGGAAGATATGATTATACGTATACGGCGAAAGAGATGAACCTTCCGCCGGGGTATACAAGTGTGATTGACCCAAATGACTCAGGCAAGTTGGTAAATGCTTTAATCCCAGTAAGTGTGACAGTTGAAAAGAACTGGATAAATGATGCGGGAACATTAGAAAAATATCGTCCATCAGAAGTTATCCTAAGACTGTATTCCAGTAAGGATGAAGGTAAGACTTGGGAAGCGTATAGGGATAAAGAGGATAAACATAGAGATGTCACTTTAAAGGCTTCGGAAAATTGGAGCCCGAAGACCATAGATAATCTTCCGGAATACTGTGAATATCAATTGGATGAAAATACTGGTTTGTATACGGCAAAAAAGGTTTTCTATAGTGTAAAAGAAATGTATTACGGTACAGATGGCGACTTGCATCCAGTTGATGAAGGCGGACAGATGGCAGGGGCAGACGGTGCAAAATATAAAGTAAGTTATTCGGCGGGAAGTTCAACCAGTCAGGATACTCCGGCAACATTGACGGTAACAAATACTTTGCTTACCAAATTTGATATGGTGAAAAGAGGAACGGATGCGGAAACCGGCAATTTGGAAGGCGCCAAATTTATATTAACACCGAAGTCTGATGATACAGATGAGGAATTGTTAATGCCTGAAGGAAATAAGGACGAGACAGAGCAAGAACTTCCAACATATGACGGTATTTCTACAAGCAAGGGGATAGAATGGACGGCTCGGACGTCTGAGAAACAAACAGAAATAATCCCAGGGACATATATAATGAAGGAAGTAGAAGCGCCGGCCGGATATATGTTAAGCGGAGTTGAGTGGGTAGTTACAGTTACAAAAATCGAAAACGAAACAGGTTCTACAATTAAAGCGGTTGTAACATTGAATGATGAAAATAAAACGCCGGTAGAACCAGTTGAGGTTAACAATGATGTGAATGGTGAGCTGATTTTTGTATATGCCTTTATTGATGAAATTTTGTATGAACTTCCATCCACTGGCGGTCCCGGAACTTACTGGTATATGTTCGGTGGTCTGCTGTTAATGACAACAGCAACACTGATAACATATAGAAAAAAACGTAGGGGGGTGCTGAGAAGTTAAAATATGAAACTAACTTTTTGGCGGTCCTTGCACCGCCTGAATATGGGCACATAGCTTGCGCTGGAGACGGCAGTGTAAAGAGCACATGTAACTCTAAAGGAAAGCAAAAAATTAAAAAAGGAGAAAGAAATGAAGAAGTTTAAAAAGTTATTTGCGGTGATGTTATCACTGGCAATGGTGCTGGGAATGTCTTTGACGGCATTTGCAGACGAAAAGGCTGCAGCGATTACGATTAGCGGCATATCAAAAGAAGGAGAACCTAACGAGATAGAGGTTCTGGCATACAAGATTATTAACTATGATCCCGTAGGAAAATATGTGCCAGTTGTAGAAGGTTCTATTAACACAGATGAAAATGGGCAGCTTGAGCCAAGTGGAGCAAATATTCAGGACTTATTTTACAAGCACTTAAATGATTTGGATGCTCCTGTGGCAATTACAGAGTATACAGAGGTAGACGGAACATACACATATACCTTTAAGCCGCAGGAAGCAGGTTCATGGATGATTGTTGTCAACGGTGCAACAGAGTATGTATATAACCCTGCAATTGTCAGCGTAAGTCAGACTCCGGAAGGATTAGACTATGGTACGTTGAATCTGGCAACGGATACATTTACTGATGGGGTATATCTCAAAAGGTCACCAATACCATTTGAGAAAACCGCAACGACTCCGGATGTAAACGGCGTACAGTATGGCGATATCATTGATTTCCAGATTAAAACGACGATTCCAAGTTATCCATTGAGCCAGACAAACTTAACATTCACTATTAGCGATACTTTGACCGGACTGAGTTTGGTTAAGGATGAGGATAATGTACCTTCTATCACAGTTAATGGCAGTTCAGTTGAATTTGCTACGAACGCAGTAAATACGGCGATTCAGAATGAAGCTACAGCATTTACTGTAGATTTGAGTGATGATAACTTCCTTCATGAGAACAGAGGAAAGGAAATTGTTCTTACTTACTATGGAAAGGTGACAAGTGGCGCAAAGTTAACGGTTGACGAACTTAACAATACGGCAAAGCTTGACTACTCTACTCATGACAGTACAGCATCAGCCGGCGACGAGACATGGCATTATACCTTTGGTATTGATACTAAGGTTACCGGAGACAGTTTAAATTGGGAGGCATCCGGTGAATTCTTTAAAGTAGATGAGAACGGAAATGTACAATATGTAGAATCTGACAAGGAATTCACAACAGAAACAGGCAAGACACTTGCAGGTGCAGAATTCCAGCTTTATGTTGGAAGTCCAAAGGGATCGGCGTTTGTAGATGCTAGTGGAGAGAATACTTTTACAACAACTGAGGATGGACGCTTGGAGATTAATGGTCTTGACAGTGATATTGCATATTATCTTGTCGAGACAAAAGCTCCTCAAGGATACACCATTAACAGCGAACCAGTGAAAGTTACATTCAATGCTACGTATAATGAAAGCGGACGGCTTGAAAGTTATGAGGTACTGATGAATGACGTAGTAGCTGCAGGATATACGTTTGATGCAGGAACCAAAGTTGGCGAAGGAAAAGTGACTGTTAATCAAGAAGTATTAAATCCGTTTAACTTCAAGAACACCAAACTCGCATCCCTCCCATCAACCGGTGGTATCGGTACTACCATCTTCACCATCGGCGGATGCCTGATTATGGTTGTTGCAGCGGGTTTATTCTTCGCAAGCCGCAGAAAAGCATCTAAATAATTAACCTATATACCATAAAACAATTCAGCAAAAGCTGAATGTGATTACAACTACTAAAGTACTTATAAAAAAGCTCCGGGGCAGTATTCTGTCCCGGAGCAGCAAAGACGAAAACCAAAATCATGGCATATATGAACGACTCGGAGGGCATGCAGCTCTGGGTGCAGCTCATATCTACAGTAATACAGTTACAACAGCAAGGAGAGTTCGGATGAAAAAACATGCAAGTAAAATTTTCATAGTGATTTTATTTTTAGCCGGGTTGTCCTTACTGCTGTATCCTTTTGCAGCCAATCAGTGGAATAATTACAGACAAAAACAGCTTGTATCTAATTATGAGCAGGTAATTGCCGAGAAGGAAGCGGCGGGCGAACTGGATTATAACGCAGAGTGGCAGAAAGCAGAGAACTATAATCAGGCGCTGCTTCCCAGCATCCTTCCGGATGCGTTTGCAGTAGCGGAGGCTTCCGGTGAGGACGACATATATATGTCGAGCCTTAATATAGCTGGAGACGGTATCATGGGAACGGTAGAGATTCCTAAGATTAAGATTACGCTTCCTATTTTCCATGGTACGGATGAAGAGGTTTTGGAGAAGGCGGCGGGACACTTAGAGGGAAGTTCCCTTCCGGTAGGCGGGGAGAATACCCACGCGGTAATTACCGCTCACAGAGGTTTGCCAAGCGCCGCATTATTTACAGATTTGGATAAAATGAAGAAAGGCGACCATTTCCTGCTTCATGTACTGGATGATACGCTTTGCTATGAAGTGGATCAGATATCGACGATTGAGCCGAAAGAGACAGACGCGCTGTCAGTGGAGGACGGGATGGATCTGGTAACGCTGGTTACCTGTACGCCTTATGGAGTGAACAGCCATCGTCTTCTGGTAAGAGGGCACAGAGTACCGTATGACCCGCAGGCTCTTGAAGACGAAGAAATACCGCTCGGTAATATGAGCCTGCATACCAATTACATACTCTGGATTGTGGCAGGGCTTTTGGTAACCGGAATATTCAGTTTCTTCCTATATATAAGGGAGAAGAAATTAAGAAGGTCTGGGACAATGACAACAGCGGAAGGAATTGACGGAATAATCGGGACTGGAGCCGGAATAGAAGAGTTTAAGGAATCGGAAAAAGAGCTGTCAGAAACAGAAGGGCTCCATGCATCAGAAGAGATGATGGGAGCAGAAGAATCTGGAAATGAAACGGCTGCAGATACCGGAGAAAAGCAGGAGGAATAATGCAGATATGAAGCGAAAATTGTCCACATTTCTATTCGGGCTGCTGTTTCTTGTGGGATTTGGAATATTGGCGTATCCAACGATATCAAATCAGTGGAATACTTACCGACAGTCACAGCTCATTTCCAATTATGATTCGGCAGTCAGGGAGATGACAGAGGAGGATTTTGAAGAGGCATGGGCGGCAGCCCGGAGCTATAACCAGACGTTTGAAAAGAACAGTATACGCAGTGATGTGTTTGGTCTTGAGGAATCAGATTCATTGGAGAATACGGAATATTGGGGAGTGCTGAATGCGGCGGGGGACGGCATTATGGGATATGTTACGATACCAAAGATACATGTCCGGCTGTCCATTTACCATGGAACAGACGAGGATGTGCTCCAGACGGGAGTTGGCCATCTGAACGGGACGAAGCTTCCCATCGGCGGCGAGAGCAACCATAGTGTTTTATCTGCTCACAGGGGTCTGCCAAGTGCGAAACTGTTTACGGATATAGACCAGCTTATGGAGAAGGACCGTTTCTATGTGCATATTCTGAATGAGGATTTTGCCTACGAAGTGGATAGGATTCTTCCTATGGTGGAGAAGGATGACTATGATGCGCTGGAGGATGCGTTGAAGATAGAGGAAGGTCAGGACTATGTGACATTATTTACCTGTACGCCTTATGGAGTGAACAGTCATCGTCTGTTGGTAAGGGGACACAGAGTTCCCTATGACGGAGAACTGGAATCTACGCCAGTGGACTCTATGGTACAGGCGATTCAGAATTATTATATGTTGTATCTGCTTCTTGGACTTGGCATAACAGCGCTGATTATTCTTACAATGCGCCACGTTATGAAAAAGAAAAAGAGCGGGCAGCCGGGAGCGGCAAATAAGCCGGATAAGACGACGGTAGAAGAATCAGGAAACGACCGACAGCCTGAGACGGAAGAGAAGAGGCAGAGCAGAAACCGAAAATCAGGACATAAGAATCGTGAGGAGGGAAAAAGTTGAAGATAAGCAGAAAAGGAAAAACCGGGTGTGCACTGGTACTGACAGCTTTGATGACGCTGACTGGTTTGTCTATGGAACAGACATATGCGGCGAAGGGAATTGAGCTGGACAAAAAGGACTGCAGTATTGAGGTATCAGTGGCAATTGGGAAAAATGGAGATGTTCAGGGAAACGAGGAATACTTAAAGGACTTTCATGCAATGAATATTCCGGTGAATTTGTATCGGGTGGCTGATGTTGATGTGACAGGTCAGAAGTTTACGCCGGTAAGCCCCTTTACCTCTGTGGATTTGAGCGGTATCAGCAGTACAACAACTGCAGACGACTGGCAGAAAATGGCGGCGGACGCTGCAAAGGAAGAGAATCTAAAAGCGGCGGAGCCGGTGCGGCAGGTTACCGCGGCGGGAACGGCGAGATTCACAAATCTTACTCCGGGCTTGTATCTGGTGGCGCCAGAGGAGTCTTACAATCCGGATTATACGGTGCGATACGCGTTTACGCCGTATCTGACGGCGCTTCCGTCCAGTGCATATACCATACAGTACGATGCGGACGGAAATCCTGTACAGAATACAGGAAGCAGCGACGACTGGGATTATGATACAGAGATTGGCCTGAAACCGGAGGCGGAGCCGCAGTTTGGAAGTCTCAGAATTAATAAGATTCTGGATAATTTTAATGAAACGCTGGGAAGGACTACATTTGTATTTCAGATAGAGGGAAATGATGCAGACGGCAGACTGGTATACAGCGAGGTAGTCAGTACCACTCATGAAAGTCTTGCGACGGAGACGATTGTTCTGGATAAGATTCCTGCCGGAATTACCGTAAGAGTAGAAGAGGTTTACCCGGGCGCCAGCTATGAGATTGTGGGCGACGTATGGAAGGAAATTAAGATATGGTCCGACGCGGCGATTGAAGAGGCAGAGGGTGAAACAGTGAACGGCGAAGTAATACAGACGGCGGAGGTATCATTCAGAAACAGGTATGACGGCGGCAATCGCAGCGGATACGGTGTGACCAACGAATTTACAAATAGTGACGACGGATGGATATGGAGTTCCAGTCCGCAGACGCCGGGGCTTGAAGATTAGAAAGGAGCTGTGATAAGTATGAAGAAAATACAGAGATATAAGAAGACGTTCTTAATGTCGGCTGCAGCTCTCGGAATGCTGGCGGCGCTGACGGTTGAGAGTACGATGGCGTATTTTACAACCTATGTGTCTGCCGGGGGCAGTCATGTGGTGAATCTGGAGGCAAGAACAGAACTTAACGAGGATGTAAGCGAAATGACGAAGCATATCGTTTTGAGAAATACCTCAGAAAAAGGGGATTGCTTTGTCAGGGTAAAAGTATTTTACGGCGCAGAGATTTCCGTTATTATGACGGATGTAGAAGGTAACGGCGACTGGTATGACGGAGGAGACGGTTACTGGTATTACAGACCGATACTTCCTGTAGGCGAACAGACGGCACAGTTAGATGCATTTATTGATACGACCGGATTAGTTAAACTAGGGGTGGATTCGGATACCGCGACAGAATATATCAAAGACAAATTCAATGTAGTTGTCGTGCAGGAGTGTACTCCGGTTCTATATGACGCGGAAGGAAATCCGTACGCCGAATGGGGTACCTTTTATACGGTTTATGAGGGAGAGGAGGCAGATAACTGATGAAGAAGAGAAGAAAAGCCTCCCGAAACAGACGCGTGACTTATATGCTTCTGGCGCTGGCGATACTGATGCTTCTTGGAAGCGCAGTGGGAAGTACCAGAGCGGCGCTGACTTATTACAGTGAAAATTATACGGCGGAGATTACCGTTTCCCAGATTGGCGTAACCCTTCTGGAGAATGACAAACCGGTCAGCCGCAGAGATTATAATAAGGACGATTGGGAGGAAGAGACCAACGCGGGAAAAGACGCGGTAAGCGGGGCGCTGCTTCAGGAGATGATACCTGAGGGTGAAGAGCTTGTTCTGAACAAGACGTATAAGGAAGAGCTTGCAGTGCATAACAGTGGAAATATTGACGAGTATGTCCGGGTCAGGATTTACAAATACTGGATGGATAAGAATGGAAAGAAGGAGACGTCCCTGTCTCCGGATTTGATTCATCTGAATCTGATTCATACGGAAAAATGGATAAAGGGACAGACAAATTCTGCAGAGCGTACCGAGCTGTATTATAAGGGTATACTCCCTGCGGGAGCGAAAACCGAGCTGTTTGCAGATACTATCCGAATTGACGGAGATCTTGCCAGGTCGGTAGAAATTCATGAAGATAAAGAGACTCATGTTATTACAATGATTTATAAATATGATGGCGTAGAGTTCCATGTGGATGTAGAAGTAGACGCAGTGCAGACACACAATGCGCAGGATGCGATTAAGAGCGCATGGGGCGTGGATGCAACAGAGCTTGGGATTCTGTAAGGGGGAATGAGAGAATGAGGAAAAGAATACTGACATTGGTGATTTCCATGCTTCTGGTTCTCGCGTTCTCTGTAACAGTATTTGCAGAAGACAGACAGGGAGCAAGCGGATGGCAGGTTAGTTTTGACGGTAAGAATATGAACAGTAATTTTTCCGCTGCAAATATGGACGATGAAATCTATAATATGCAGCCGGGGGATTCGGTAGAGTTAACGATTACCCTTAAGAGTAATTTCAATGGAAAGACGGATTGGTATATGCGCAATCAGGTGTTGGAGTCCTTAGAGGACGCTGGAAATGCAGAGGGAGGCGCCTACGACTATCTGCTGACCTATTCAGATTCTGCAGGAGAGACTACCACGCTTTACTCCAGTGAATATTTCGGAGGCGAAGGAAGGTATAACGGCGTAGGACTTCATGGAGCCACAGAGACACTGGATGAATATTTTTATCTGGACAGACTGGGAAATGGAGGTTCTGGAATTGTTAAACTGAAAGTGAGACTGGATGGCGAGACTCAGGGCAACGATTATCAGAATACGCTTGCGAAACTGCAGATGGATTTTGCAACGGAGGTAGCGGAGTCAGGCGATGGAGGCCGCAGGCCGGTCAGAACCGGAGACCAGTCAAAGATTCTGCTGTACGTGATATTGTCACTTGTAGCAGGAATGACTCTGCTTGTGATAGCTGTTATGAGGCTGCGCGGAGAGAGAGAAGAAGCGACGGTAACAGAAGTGAGGTCTGGTCAGCGAAAAACGGCAAGAAGGAGGGAGCGGTAAGATGAAGTATGTAAAAAGTATACGAAGCTGTCTTCTGATTTTGTCAGTGATGATTGCAGCGCTGGGGCAGACTGTATTTGCCGCGGGAGATGAATATACCTATACGGTAAGAGTGTATGCCGGCAATCAGGGAGTGGTTTCAGAGAAGGGAATCACGATACCTGAAGGCGCGTCCATGACCTGTAACGGAAATCAGGTTGAGATTAGCGGATTGAAATATGATGAGAAGGTATACATCACAGTTCAGGATATGGCGTCTGCGGAAGATGAAAGATATTATGTAAAAGGCTTAAGAAAGGCCGGGAGAGATAATTCGGAAGCGGAAAACGTGGCTTCTGCCTTTGATGTGGAAGGCGACAGGGACTATGTTGTTGCCTATGGCATTAAGGGGGATATGGTTGCCTATACTGTCAACTATGTGGACGCGCGGGGGAATGCTCTGTTGGAAAGCGATACCTACTACGGTAATCCGGGAGAGCGTCAGTATGTGTCTGCACGATATGTGGACGGATACCAGCCTCAGGCGTATAACCTTGTAAAGACTCTGTCTACAAATACTGAAGAGAATGTATTTAATTTTGAATACACGCCGGTAACCGCACCGGCTCCGGAAGGAACCGGAACTGAGACGGCTACGCCGGGCGGCGGCGGAGCGGCGGCACAAGAGGGCGCCGCGCCTGCAGAAGAAGGGGGCGAGACTGGAACAGAAGAAGGGGGAGAGACAGCGGAGGAAGGAGCCCAGGAAGTAGTACCGGTAGAGGATGAACAGACTCCCCAGGATTTGGTAGATTTGGATGATGAACAGACGCCGTTAGCGAATCAGAAATTGGATGACGAACGTCCTGGAACCAGAATGGGATATCTGCCTGTATACGTAGGAATTGGGGCGGCGGCAGCGGCGGCGTTAATTTTAGCTGCAATTTATCTTAAAAAGCGGCGAGTGGCGTCAGTTCGGGTCGAAGATTTGCCGGAACTGCTTGAGGATGTCAGCGATATCAGCGAATTTAGCGATATCGGTGATGACGAGTAGAAATTTATGAAAGAACAGAAAAGAGGAAACAGGAATAAAAAAACAGGCGGAAGTGTAAAAGCAGTGTGCAGGATAACAGGGACGATAATGATAATTGTCGTAATTGTGTTGTGTTCATTGCTGGTGGTGCCGGGAATTTTCGGTTATCAGACTTATCATGTAGTCAGCGGTAGTATGGAACCGACGCTGGGGGTGGGAAGTCTGATATATATTCAGGAAGGAAGCCCGGAAGAAGCGAAAGAAGAAGATATTATTGTTTTCTACAGTTCGCTGGAGGATGGAGGTATCATTACGCATCGGGTTGTGAAAAACAACGTGGTGTCCGGTACATTCCGAACGAAAGGAGATGCGAATGACAGTGAAGATCCGACTCCAGTATCCTATGATAATTATATCGGCAGAGTGACGCTTGCGATTCCATATATGGGAAAGGTGCTTATGATTCTGACTTCTTTATATGGGAAAATTGCGGGAGTTTGCATTGTTGCATTGGGAGTGATATTAAATTTAGTTGGCTCCCGGGAAAGAGAAGAGTCCGGGGAGGAGAAATAATCCCCGGATTTTGCTGAAAAAAGAATTGAATTATATGAACGGACGGCGGCCTTTAGGGCGGCCGTCTATTTAATTGGGGGATTTAGGGTAATAATCCGTCAATCAAATAAACCAGTCAATCAATCTTTTCGGACTCAAAAGCTGAAAACATGATAAACTTAAAAAGAGGATATTGTGCTATTTTTAAGAAATATTCTGCAAGTATTTTACAACTGTCTATTGTATAATGCGGATAGGAAATAACCTTTCATTCATAATGAGACAGGAGGATACAAAAATGATTCAAAAGTATGTTTATGGACATCCAATCAATACGGATGCAGTTGTGATGGAGATTCCAGAGCGCCGGGAGACTCTTTCTGTAATGGAGCTTACGGAATCTGACGGCGTCAGATTATGCTGTCGGATGGAAGAAAACGACGTAGTATACGGGCTGGGTGAACAGGTTCGTGGGATGAATAAACGTGGTTTCACTTATATTAGCTATGCAGAGGATGATTCGATTCATACGGAGAACAGGCGCTCTCTGTATGCCGCTCATAATTTTCTGGTTTTAGGGCGAAGAAATCAGGAAAAGAGCCTGAATAAAGACCAGTCTTTTGGTATTTTTGTGGATGATCCGGGAAGAGTGGTCTTTGATGTGGGAGAGACGAAGTATAATCAGCTTGTTATTCAGGCCGGAAGTGATTGTGTGATTTATGTAATTGACGGGGAGGGGCTGAAGGATATTGTGAAGCAGTTCCGCAAATTGATTGGACAAAGTTATCTTCCGCCCAAATGGGCTTTCGGCTACCAGCAGTCCCGGTGGGGATATCGGAATGAGGACGATGTGAGAGAAGTAGTGAACAGACATCATGGACAGGGTGTTCCCTTAGAAGCGGTATATCTGGACATTGATTATATGGAGGACTATAAGGATTTTACAGTGGATAAGGAGAAGTTTCCGAAATTTGGAGCATTTACAGGAGAGATGAAAGAACGGGGCGTTCATCTTGTGCCGATTATTGACGCGGGAGTGAAGATTGAAAAGGGTTATCCAATCTATGAAGAAGGCGTTCAGAATGATTACTTCTGCAAGGATGAGAATGGAGAGAATTTCGTAGCGGCAGTGTGGCCGGGCAGAGTGCATTTCCCTGACGTATTGAATCAGGAAGCAAGAGACTGGTTCGGAGGAAAATACCGGATTCTGATGGAGCAGGGGATTGACGGTTTCTGGAATGATATGAATGAGCCGGCTATCTTTTATTCAGAGAAGAATCTTAAGAAGGTGATGGATGAGGTGCTCTCTCTGAAAGATGAGAACCTGGATATTGATTCCTATTTTCATATGACGGGTATTGTAGCAGGATTATCGAATAATCAGGAGGATTATAAGAGCTTTTATCATAATATGAATGGGAAAAAGCAGCGCCATGATAAGGTTCACAATCTTTATGGATTTAACATGACGAGAGCTGCCGCGGAGGCCTTTGAAAAAATAGCGCCGGATAAGAGAACGCTGTTGTTCTCCCGGTCTTCCTACATCGGAATGCATCGGTATGGCGGTATTTGGACCGGCGACAATGAATCCTGGTGGAGCCACATTCTGTTAAGTATGCAGCAGATGCCTTCCCTGAATATGTGCGGAATCCTATATACGGGTTCGGACATCGGAGGATTTGCAAATGATACGACTGAGGACCTTCTGATGCGCTGGCTGGAATTTGCCATTTTTACACCGCTGATGCGCAACCATTCTGCAATGGGAACCAGGGAACAGGAAATTTATCAGTTTGAGCGTATAGAGGATTTTCGGAATATTATTCGGATACGTTATGGCCTTTTGCCTTATATTTATAGCGAATATATGAAGGCGGCGCTTACAGATGAGATGTATTTCAGACCAGTATCGTTTGACTATCCGGAAGACGCTTTTGCATATCAGGTCGAGGATCAGCTAATGGTTGGCGACAGCATTATGATTGCGCCGGTTTATGTGCAGAATGCGAAAGGACGCTATGTATATCTGCCGGAGGAGATGCTGATGGTGCGGATGCATTCACTGGAAGACAGGACCAGTAAAGTATTGGGAAAGGGTCATCACTATGTGGAAATAGGACTCAATGAGCTGGTGATATTTGTTAAGAAAAATCATGTGCTGCCCCTTGCTGTTCTGGATAAGGATGTGAAAACGACAGCGGACGTGGCAGAGACGAATATGGAATGGCTTGGTTTTATAGGAGAGTCAGTAGAGTCAGTGGAATATGTATTGTACAATGACGACGGAATATCCAGAGACTACGTTCCAGAAAAGGACTGGAAAAAAATGATTGTTCAGAAGAAAGAATTGGAACGCGTATAACCCAACTTAATTAACCTTATGTTTCTTTCGTTGGCCTGCTTTCCTGAGAGTACGTGTATAAAAGCCTCGACGCAGCCCGCTGTGCCTGCGTTTTTAACACGTACTCTTGGGAAGTATACCCAAACAGTAAGGTAATTAATTTGGGTTTTATTAATCCCAGATGTCTCTGGTATGTTTAGGTCTGCGTCTCTGGGAGGAATACTCAGCTTCTCTGACTCTGCGTCTGGCCATTTCCTTCCGTTTGGCCCGTCTTTCCATGCGCTTTGCGATACGGAAAGGGGTTAAGAAGGTCCAGCAGATAATTCGCACAGTGATAATGCCGGCGAAAACACCGATACTGTCAATCATAACGTCCTTTTTAGAAGGTCCCCGTCCGTCCACAAAGGACTGATGGTATTCGTCTCCGGCGGCAAAGCCTACGCAGATTAAACCGGCAACCAGCATAAGGGGGAAGCCTCGCAGACCGTATACATAGAAAGGGAAAGAGACGGCGACTGCCAGACAAAAATATTCGGTCATGTGTGCAAGCTTGCGCACAGGGTATTCAATCCTGGCTGCATAGTAGCTGATTTGTTCCTCATCAAGACCTACATCCAGCGCCCGGTCTCCAAGCTCCACAATTTTACAACTGACAGTATAACTTAAATTTCCGGAAATCTCTCCGCTCTGCGCGGAAAAGCTGTAGATGAGGTACATCATAAATAACGCCGGCAGAAAAGATAAGGGTTTCAGGAAGAATAATATTACTTTTTTCATAATTATCATACCTTAATTTGCGAATAGTTAACGTGTCTCAATTTTTAAATATCCTCTAATATGCCATATTTTTTCATATTTGTAAAGAGTGTGATTAAAATAAGCGCTCGTGAGGTAACAGTTCAGTCTGCAACTGCGCACTTGCTGCGCAGTTAGCAGCCAATGAACTTAAGCAGCCAGGAATCCGGAAGGCTGAACTGTTACCTCGTGAGTATTTAAATAGAGCCTGTATCTGACAGAACGGCAGATTCTCTGTGCAGTAGGCGGTATTTTCTTGGGGTAATTCCATATTGTCGTTTGAAAATCCTTATGAAATAAGAATGGTTTTCAAATCCTACGTTTTCAGAAACCACAAGGACAGTAAGGTCTGTGGCGCGCAGAAGCTCACTGGCCTTTTCCAGACGATAGTGATTCAGGTATTCCACAAAGGTTAAACTTGTGAAGGATTTAAAAAATTTCATAAAATATGACGCGCTGTAGCCACAGAAAGAGGCGGCTTCCTGGAGAGTCAGGGGATTCATGTAGTTTACACTGATAAAATGAAGCAAGGCCTTCATTTTCTGTATCTGGGCAATCTGGCAGAGAGCGGCGTCAGAGTCTGTATCATTACGATAAGGTTCCAGGAGGCCGAATATGTGAAACAACCAGGCTTTGATAAGGAGTTCTCGCCCCTGCATGGGCGCGGCCTGACATTCGGGCTTTTCCAGTTTCAGAAGCTCTTCGAGGCTTTGACGAATGGAAGCATAGTCTGTATGCTTAGAAAAAAGTCTTAAAGGGAGTACGGCGCCGCCGTCCAGATAAGGCTTTAAGTATTTGCGAAAACAAGCGTCAGAAGGAGAGTCCTGGCCAAGAAGGTACAGATCAAATACGAAAGTATAATATTCAGCCCGGCAGTTTCCGTCTCGGTCAATGGAGTGGAGCTGATTAGGAAGAATCAGAATAATATCTCCGGTCAGCGCGCGAATCGGGGTTCCATTTACCGATATAATACAGGAACCGTTTAGAATATAGGTAATCTCCATCTCATTATGCCAGTGAAGGGGATAGGAGTGCATAATGTCAGGGATTAACGAGCGATAGACAGCATAGGGAAACTCAGCGCTTCCATGCTGTTTGCTTTCATATCTGGTACTGGTATGGCCGGAGGATAATTTCATAATTGAGAAAATTCCTTTCTTCTGTGAAGTCTGTTAGCATGTTGGCATTTTAACAGGTCAGGCTGGCTGCCGCTATTATCAGCACAGCAACCTAATGATTTTTAGCATATTTTTTTGTGTATTTTGTATATAGATAAAAGGTAAGTGTTTGTGATAGGATTGTACAATAAAACAAGGTTATAGTGCAAGACGAAAGAGATCATATCATGTAAAATGATAATAGTTAAAAGAGTGTTCCTCCTGCTTGAGCGGCGCGGAACACTTCCGGGTACGAAGCAGGGTGAGACAACATTTCATCAAACTCATTGCTAACATAGTCTAAGGAACTCA
Organism: Lachnospiraceae bacterium; assembly: GCA_910574185.1. Lineage (GTDB taxonomy): Bacteria > Bacillota > Clostridia > Lachnospirales > Lachnospiraceae > Claveliimonas. The sequence continues at coordinate 23,944 of CAJSZQ010000015.1, read as the reverse complement.
GGAATGCCTTCGTTCCTAAGACTATATAAGCGCTGATTTCGATTTCATTAAAAGCGTCTCTGTAATGCCATGCTTCATACCCGGAAGTGTTCCGCGCCACCCAGACAGGGCGGGGAAGACTGTGGGAATTTTTGTTAGGAAGAGAAAGGAGTTTGTTATGAAGATAGAAGAGGTGTTAGTGTCACATCTTGGAAAGGCAGTGAAGGACTGTAGTAATGAGGAATTGTATGGGGCTTTGCTGGAGATTGTGCAGGAGATGGCAAAAAAGAAGGAAGGTAATGAAGGAAAGAAAAAGATATATTATGTGTCTGCGGAATTTTTGATTGGTAAGCTGCTTTCCAATAATATGATTAATCTTGGAATTTACAAAGAGGTTAAGGAGCTGCTTGCAGAGAATGGAAAGGATATCTGCGAGATTGAAGAGCTGGAGGCAGAGCCGTCTCTCGGCAATGGAGGACTGGGAAGACTTGCGGCATGTTTTCTGGATTCAATTGCTACGCTCGGATACAGTGGCGAGGGTATTGGCCTGAACTATCATCTGGGATTGTTTAAACAGGAATTTGAAGATAATCTGCAGAAGGAGATGAAGAATCCATGGATTCAGTCTAAGTCCTGGCTGAAGAAGACAGATGTATCCTATCCCGTTCAGTTTGGAAAGCTTACCCTTCAGTCACGGATGTATGAGATTGCTGTGACAGGTTATGAGAACCGTACGAATAAGCTGCGGCTTTTTGATGTGGATTCTGTAGACGAGGGAATTGTTAAGAATGGCATTGAGTTTGATAAAGAGGATATTGCGAAGAATATTACCTTGTTCCTGTATCCGGATGACAGCGATGAGCCCGGAAGAAAACTTCGGATTTATCAGCAGTATTTTATGGTGAGCAATGGCGCGCAGCTTATCCTGGACGAGTGTGCGGCTAAGGGCAGCAATTTGTATGATTTGGATGAATACGCGGTTATTCAGATTAACGATACCCACCCGACTATGATTATACCGGAATTGATTCGGCTTCTGATGGAGCGGGGATTAACTATGGACGCGGCGATTGAAGTTGTGAAGAAGACCTGCGCGTATACCAATCACACGATTCTGGCGGAAGCGTTGGAAAAATGGCCGATTCATTATTTGAAGGAAGTAGTTCCGCAGCTTGTTCCGATTATCGAAATCTTAGACGACCGGATTCGGAGAAAATATGCGGATGAGAGCGTCGCCATTATTGATAGAAATGATTTGGTTCATATGGCGCATATTGATATTCATTACGGATGCAGTGTCAACGGTGTCGCTTACCTTCATACTGAGATATTAAAAGATTCTGAGCTGCATAATTTTTATAAGATTTATCCTGAGAAGTTCAATAATAAGACGAATGGCATCACTTTCCGCAGGTGGCTTATGTACTGTAATCCGGCTCTTACAAAAGGGCTTACAGAATGGATTGGAGACGGATTTTACAAGGATGCGATGGAGCTTAAGAAGCTGGAAGAATTTGCAGATAAGAAAGAGGTGCTGGATGCGCTGCTGACCATCAAGCATGACAATAAGGTTCTTCTAAAGGAGTATTTGAAAGAGACGCAAGGGATAGAGCTGAATGAGAATTCTATTTTTGATATTCAGATAAAACGGCTTCATGAGTATAAGAGACAGCAGATGAACGCCTTGTATGTGATTTACAAATACCTTCAGATTAAGAGGGGAGAGCGGCCAGAGACTCCGATTACAGTGATTTTTGGGGCAAAGGCGGCGCCGGCGTATATCATTGCCAAGGATATTATTCATTTGATTCTTTGTCTGCAGGAGCTGATTAACAATGATTCAGAGGTAAGTCCATATCTGAATGTTGTTATGGTTGAGAATTATAATGTGACGCTGGCTGAGAAACTGATTCCGGCATGCGACATTTCCGAGCAGATTTCACTTGCATCCAAGGAAGCAAGCGGCACTGGCAATATGAAGTTCATGTTGAATGGAGCGGTAACGCTGGGAACGGAGGATGGCGCCAATGTGGAAATTCATCAGTTTGTAGGAGATGATAATATCTATATTTTCGGCGCGCCCAGCGACGAGGTTATAGCGCATTATGAAAAGGCTGACTATGTATCGGCAGATTACTATAAGAAAAATCCGATTATTAAGGAGACGGTAGACTTTATCGACGGACCGGAACTTCGGAAGCTTGGAAGCTTAAAGCATCTGACAAGATTGAAAAATGAATTGTTGAATAAAGACTGGTTTATGACCTTCCTTGACCTGGATGATTATATTGAGAAGAAAGAGCAGGCGCTTAAGGATTATCAGGACAGAGAAGCATGGGCGAAAAAGATGTTGTTTAACATCAGCAATGCGGGCTTCTTCTCATCTGACCGGACGATAGAAGAATATAACAAAGATATTTGGAAATGTGAGAAATAGAATACGTGAAATGACAATCTTAACTGGCGTACTGTATCATTGATATGGTACGCCAGTGTGTGTCAGAAAGCAATTTTCAGAGCTGTTCTGGATTGACAGAGATTGCGAGTTCTGGTTTTATTTTATTAAATACGGTATTCAGAATCCCGACAATGAGCAGCAGACCGCAGCAGGTATAGAAGGCGGTTCCGGCTCCAGGGTGCAGCCGGCTGGCAAGCCCTGTGATAAAAGGGGTGCTGGAGGCGCCTAAGTTACATCCTATCAGTACCATGGAAGTAGCGGCATGAACGTTTGCTGCCGGAAGATGCGAGGGGACCCCGTTAAATATACAGGTGATAGCGGCGGTGTGTGCCAGTCCGCTGATTACAGCGCCGATACCAAGAACAGGAAGGCTTCCAGCCTGGGCCATGACGAGCAGACCAGCACAGCAGGTAAGGACACTGAACAGAAACAGATGCTCATGGGCGAGAGACACCAGCCGTCTGTATAGGATTCCAGAGATAATTCCAACCATCAGAAAGACGCCCAGGACGGTACTTGCCTGTGTTTCATCAGCGTAGCCCTTTTCCAATACCAGAAGAGGGAGGCGTAAGGAAATGGAGGAACTGGTGCAGATTAAAAATCCGGCGGAAACTGCATAGAACAGAATCATCAGGACTTTGTATCTGCTGAGTACTGGAGGGGCGTCAGCGTGCGACGGAGTATAGGCGGAGGCAGTTTTGCTCTTGCCTGTTTTATATGGAACAAAGGTTAAATAGAGAATTAGAATAACAAAACCAAACGCATAGATGAAAAACGCCTGGGTCCAATGGATTAGAAGCAGCCTTCCGGCAATAAATGTCAGTACTGCATTACCCAAAGTTTCTGCCGCGCTGCGGTATCCGAGCAGAGCGGTCCTTTCATTTCCGGTAAATCGTTCGCTAATCATGCTGACTGCCTTAGAATTAATCAGACCGATGCCAAGACCCAAAAGGATTCTGGAAATGAATACAAATGTATAATTTTGGCTAAATATTGGAGCAACGCCGCTTAAGGATAACAGCAGGAGTCCGCCGGTAATCATGAGGCGTTCGTTCATATGTCTGGCAAGCCAGGTATTTACCAGAATCATAACCAGGATGGCAAAGGAAGGCGTGGAAATTAAGATATCCACCTGACTTGGAGAATAGCCGCTGTAATATTCAAACATGGACGGAAGGACGGCTGAAATAGAATAGGTAGATACCAGCATCAGTGACAGTGATAAAATAGCAAGTTTTTCTGTAGTGTTTCTCATACTTTTTATATTTAATCCCTTTCTATATATACAATCTTATCATATGCGAATAAATTATAACAACGCAGTGGAGCAGGCGGTTTATGGAGTCGCTTTATGAGCAGGCGCTGTTTCGTCCAGGCGCGTATGTATTTGTACATGATACTTGATGGAGTGATGATTGTCAATCTGCGCATGAATTTTGCTGGAAAAAATGCGAAAACAGGAGTATACTACATACAAATTGATGATTGAAAAAGACGGAGAAACGGAAGGTAGGTCTATGAAAGTGAAAGAGAAAAAAGAAGTGAAAGTTGTTCATGCAATTGTTGTGTTCGCGATTTTGATTACAGCGATGTCCTGCAGTATTATCCTGTTTGACGCGGGTGTGCATATCTCTATGTTTATCGGTGTCTGCGCGGCTGCGTCGATGGCTCTGTATCTTGGGTTTGACTGGAAGTTTATTGAGCGGTCTATGGTGGAGGGAATTACAAATGCCCTGTCTTCCCTTATTATCCTGATAGTGGTAGGTATATTGGTTGGCGTATGGATACTGAGCGGCGTGGTGCCCAGCATGATTTATTATGGAATGAAGCTGCTGTCTCCGTCAGTATTTCTGATAGCTGCGGTACTGATTTGTTCGATTACTTCGCTGGCTACCGGAACTTCATGGGGAACGGTAGGAACGATGGGACTGGCCCTGATTGGAATTGCAATTGGTCTGGGGATTCCGGCTCCATTGGCGGCGGGCGCGATTATTTCCGGCGCATATTTTGGCGATAAGATGTCTCCGCTTTCTGATACAACCAATCTGGCTCCTGCGATGGCGGGAACGGATGTATTTACCCATGTGAAATTTATGGTATTTCCGACAGGATTTGCTTATGTTGTTACTTTGTTTATTTATGGTGTGTTGGGAATGCGGTATGGCGGTGGCGGTGGAATGAATCTGAATGCGGTTCAGGAAATGAGCGAGGGAATAACAGGAATTTTCCAGGTGAGTCCTCTTTTATTGCTTCCTCCTGTTATTGTCATTCTTGCAGTCGCGAAAAAGGTTCCCGCAATTCCAGGAATCACGATTGGTATTTTCGCGGGGGTTATCATGGGATTTATTTTCCAGAAAGGAATTACTTACGGGGATGTTATGATAGCCGGTATGGAGGGATATACTTGTGAATCTGGAATTGAGTCGTTAGACAGCCTGTTGAGTACAGGAGGGATTGTAAACATGATGTTTTCCGTATCCCTGACGATGATTGCCATGATGTTTGGGGGAATTATGGAGAAGACCGGTATGCTTGCGGTGGTTGTGGAGAAAATTGTTCGTATTGCAAGGAGACCGGCCTTGCTGGTCGCTACAACAGAAGTCACTTGTCTGCTGAGTAACATCGTAATGCCGGAGCAGTATATATCTATTGTGATTCCGGGAAGAATGTATGCGGATACTTATCGTGAAATGGGTCTTCACCCGAAGACCCTGTCCAATGCGTTAGAGAGCTCCGGAACGATTACGTCTGTGCTTGTTCCCTGGAATACCTGCGCGGTGTATGTGACAGGTGTTCTTGGAGTAACTACGATGCAGTATCTGCCCTACTGTTATTTTAATCTGAGTATGCCCCTTGTGACAATATTACTGGCATTTGCCGGAGTCACCGTTGCAAAGGCAGACGAGACAGAAGTCAGAGAGAACATAGACGCCGAATAACATCCAGTATATCCTCTTTATTCTGGATTTCCATATCTGCCAGAAGCGTAGCTGTCTGGCAGATTCTTTTTCTGTGATTGAACCAAATGCTGTGCCATCCGGCGCGATGAGCGCTGACGATATCTGCTTGATAGGTATCGCCTATGTACCATGAGTCTTCCGGGACGTATCCAAGTCTGCTTTCGATATTCCGGAATGCCATAATGTCTGGCTTCTGATATCCGGTTTCTCCCGAAATGAAAATATGCTCGTTATCAAACCAGTTTTGAAGCTTTAGCGAGGATATTTTCTTGCGTTGTCCTTTACTGTTGCCATTCGTGAGGAGCGCTATGGGAATCTGCGACGTGCGGCAGGCATTCAGCACATGTTCCATACAGGGAAACAAAGCAATTTCCTTCTGGCGAAGGCGGTATTCCTGCTCAAACAGGCAGGCTTCTTCTCTGGAAACAGACAGACCTGCGCTTTGGTAAGTCATCTGAATCCGTTTGGGGAAAGTATCTTCCGGTGCAATCAGTCCCTGTTTTTCTTGAGCCAGAATGATATCGGAATAGTGTCGGGACGCCATAAAAAGTTCCGTAATATCCAGGGAAGTCTGTGTGGCAAAGAATTTCTCATGGGCAAGTTGAAAGGGTTTCATCAAATCATATAAGGTATCGTCAATGTCAAATACAAGGTTCATATCATGTAAGCTCACTTTCGTTTTTAATATCTACATGACAGTTTACTATATTTTTCTTAGAAAGTCTTTATAATTCTTTGAAATAAAAATCTTCCGCTTGCTATATGCCGGGGGAGTTATGTTATACTGAATATAAAGGATTGGAGAAGCTTGGGAGGAAGCATGTATAGTAAGGAAAAGAAAATTAAGAAGATAATATTGCTGGCGTTTAAGATTGGACTTGGCAGCAGCGTGGCAATTGCAATTGCATCAATGCTGGGCTTAGAGCAGGTTGCTCCGGCAGGAACAATCGCTCTTCTTACCCTGATGTCCACGAAATGGGATACGGTGCGGCTGTCTGTTTACCGGATTCTTTCTTTTTTTATTGCGGTTTTGCTGGCTGGGATTATTTTTAATTTTATTGACGACGGCTGGATGGGTTACGGCCTGTATGTGTTTGCCAATGTGCTGATTGCCGGGATGCTGGATTGGATGGGGACGCTCTCGGTAAATGCGCTGGTAGGCATGCATTTTTTGGCGAGCGGAGAATATACGGTAGAATTTGTGCGAAGCGAGCTTTTACTTGTGGTGATTGGAGTTATCATTGCTCTGATTATTAATCTGTTTAATGACGACCATAATCGAAGGCAGGATATCATTGACGGAATGCGTTATGTAGAGTATCAGCTTCAGGGGATAATTGGAGAACTGGCATTATACTTGTCAGATAAACCGATGCAGCAGAATGTATGGCTGGATATGCGAGCCTTAGAGGCGGAGCTGTTGGCGTATATCAGAGAAGCACAGGAATATCAAGATAATACGTTTCAGTCCCATCCGGGATACTATATAGAATATTTTGAGATGCGTTATCAGCAGTGTAAAATCCTGCATAACCTGCATGCGGAGATGAGAAAGGTCCGGTCTATGCCGGTGCAGGCCCATGTGATTTCCGAATATCTGCTCTATATGAAGCAGTATGTGGTTGAGATAAATCTGCCAGAGAAGCAGATTGAGAAGTTAGAAGAGCTCTTTGAGGATATGAGAAAAGAGAGACTTCCAAGAACCAGAGAGGAATTTGAGAGCAGAGCAATCCTCTATCATGTTTTGATGGATATTGAGGACTTTTTGCTGACCAAGAAGAAGTTCGTTGATAATTTAGATGAACAGAAACTCCGCAGATATTGGGACGCGGATAATAAAAAGAAATGGTGATAATATGCGAAGCCTGCGTTTTTTGTCTGCTCCGTACGCACACCTGCAAGCCAGAACATAGCCCGCTACGACGCTTGTATGCAGGTGTGGCGGGCTATTGTGCTGTCGGGAAACGTTCTGTGCGTTTTCCGTTATTTTATTGCCGGAAGATGGTATCCCTAAGCAGATAAAAGGGCATAGGACCAGCATCCAATACGGCTTTGTGGAATCGTTTCTGGGTAAAATCTTTTCCCCATTTTTCGATTGCTTCTTTCTTTAATTCGAGAAATTCCACATATCCAATGTAGTATTTCAGATAGTTTGCCGGGTCGGCGATAATCAAATCATAGATGTCTTCGATTACAGTTGTATCGGAAATGCCATATTGGTGGAAGAAGGACACTGTATCAATCAGCGTCCAGCCTTCATAGTGGATACCCATGTCAGCCAACGCATAAATGCCTAATAAAACGGAAGCATTACGTTGCAGAAGCGTTGCCTGCTCAGTCGAAAGTCCTGTTGTATAATAACTCATCATTTCAGTATAGGTAGCCCATCCTTCGGTATAGCCGCCGCAGCCTAAGAGACTTCGGATAGGAGCGGGGTTTGAAGCTGCGTAGTATACATTTTGATAGAGATGACCGGGATATCCTTCATGTGCCAGCGTGGTATATAAGTCCAAATCATCTGGTAAGTGGCCGGGATTGATATAAATAGTCTGGTTGTCAGTGTTGTCGATAGCGGGAACCATGTAGAAGGCCGGGCTTAAGTATTCCTCCATCTCTGGTTGGACGTATTTTACATCGGTGGGGGTGTCAGGAATCGCCGGGAAATTATTCTTCAGTTTACCTTTCAGGTCGATTAAGATGGAGTCAGGGTTGGAGTCTGCCAGTGTAAATTCGGGCAGCAGTCCGGCAGAGGTTTCAGACGCCGGGCCAGTGGCGTTATCAGGAGTATCGCCAGAAGGCTCATTGGGATTTGGGTTAGTTGTTGAAGCGCCGGTCAGAGATGCATATTCTGGCGAAGTGAGTATTTTCTGCATCGCCAGCAGATCATCACGCATTTGTTGTTTTGTAAGCGTCTCTAATTCTTCAATGGTTCGCTTAGAGCCGGTCTCTTCCTTTACCAGATATTCATAATAAGAAGCGCCGTCGGGAAGATAGCATAAACCATTCTGGTTTCTTCCGGTTTCCCGAAGCTCCATAAGGTCGGCAGCCAATTTCTGATAAGCGGGAAAAACATAGGTTTCCAAAGCCTGTTTATTCTCAGATATGTAAGAGTCCTTTTTAGACTCGTCGCATTCCTCCAGTTCATCCAGCCGTTTTTCAAATGAGGAATACAGATAATTGCTGTCTCCCATGCTCAGAAACGAGTTGCATTCGTCAATAATGGAGTCGGCAGTATAGGAGGCCATAAATAGTCCGGCTTCTGATTTGGCCCGCTCATAGGCAAGCAGCGAATCGAAGTGCTCTGGTACGGTTTTTAAAAGTTCCAGATAGGTAGTTACGTCCGTTTCCTGATAAAAACGGTATTCCGAGAGAAGTACGGGGAGTTGAGACTGAATACCTGTCAGGGGACTTAAAGGCTCGTCGTATAAATGATAAGGAGCGCCGTCGAGAGTTCGTTTCAGAGAATCCTCAAGAACCTTCCAGGTGAGCTGATTGTCAGAATTTAGCTCCTGATAGGGAATCTTATTCAGGAGGCTTAAGCAGTTCTCTGCTGCGGCGCATGTCTCGGCAGAAGATACCGGGTATGTGCCAAGTGAGACGGCCGGATTATCAATACCGTAGTCAGAGGGATTACACAGCGTATAATGCAGCGTAATGGTATTGGAAGAAACCTCCTGGGAGAACAGAGTTTCAGTAAATGATTCAAATTTACGGTCGGCATTCAAAAATAAACGGGCGCTCTCCACGCAGCAGAATATCAAAAGTAGGCTCAAGGAAAGTAAAAGTGCAGCAATCGTACGTTTTTTAGGCATAGTTATTTCCTGGAATGTTTTGTCTATACTTATGCTAAGAGACGGCCGGTTATGCATTGCAGTATTGTTCTAAGGGATACGGTTCTATTATGAGATTTTACCAGCACACTAGTCAGAAGGCCGCGTATTGCTGTATCATTGATAGATACAGCAATGCGCTTTAAAAAAGAATATGTTGATTCTATGCCTGCGTCGCGTATAGTTTTACCAGCTCGATTATTACGTTTACGCTTTTGTCCATGGCTTCTGCGGTAATATGTTCGTAAGGCTCATGGAACGCATGGCCGCCGGTTCCCAGGTTCGGACAGGGAAGTCCCTTGAAGCTTAACTGGCAGCCGTCCGTACCGCCGCGGATTGGGAGGATGAGAGGAGTTACGCCGGCTGCTTCGCAGGCAGATTTCGCATAATCAATCAGATGCATACATCCGGCAATGATTTCGGCCATATTTTGGTACTGCTCGGTTATGGTCAGTGTAACGGTACCTTCGCCCCATTTTTCATTTAAGTTCTTTTCAATCAGGCGGAGCGTCTTTTTGCGGGCTTCAAACAGATTCCGGTCATGGTCCCGGACAATGTAAGAAAGATTTGCTGAAGCACAGTCGCCGGACATTCTTTCAAGATGATAAAATCCTTCATAATCCTCGGTTCCACGCGGGGTTTCGCAGCCTGGAAGTAACTGATTAATTTCCATTGCAACCAGAGAAGCGTTTATCATGGTATTTTTGGAAGAACCGGGATGAACACTGAAGCCTCTGACGTCAAAACATGCCTTACAGGCATTAAAATTTTCGTATTGAATCTCACCCTCGGTGTCTCCGTCAAGGGTATATGCATAGTCCGCGCCGAATTTTTCCACATCAAAATGTTCTGCGCCCCTTCCTACCTCTTCGTCAGGAGTAAATGCTATGCACAGCTTTCCATGAGGAATATTTTTATCCTGAATATACTCTATCATGGTGAGAATTTCGGCAATTCCGGCTTTGTCATCGACTCCTAATACAGTAGTTCCATCACTTGTGATTAGAGTCTGTCCTTTTAAACTCTTTAGGTGCGGGAATACTGCCGGATCAAGAATCAATCCGCTTTTTGCAATTTCCATTGCTTTTCCGCTGTAGTTTTTGGTTAGAACAGGAGTGATATCGTGTTCACAGTAATCGGAAACGGTATCCATATGAGCGATGAAGCCGATGGCCGGTCGGCGCTCATAACCTTCAGTGGCCGGAAGATGTCCATACAGATAGCATTGCTCTGTCAGCTGTACATCCTGAAGGCCTAATTCTGACATCTCTGATTCCAAAACTTTCGCAAGGTCAAACTGGCATTGTGACGAAGGGACTGTACTGCTGTTCTCGTCGCTGGGGGTACGTATAGCAACGTATTTTAATAATCGTTCATAAGCTTTCATGGAGTTATGTTCCTTTCTCTTTTTTAGTTACGGTTCAGTGATTAACAAGTAAACGGCGGATGGAATCTGCGCTCGCTGGTCAGTATGTGAACGGTAACCTTTTGATATATAAAGAGTATAACATATTTTCTTCGTTTACACTCGGTTAAAAAATAGATATAATAGAAATGTCACGTATTTGTCAACTGACGGATAATCATTATACTCATTAAGGGTTATGGTTTTCTTTGCTATAATTATAAAAAAAGATATTGTGGAATACAAAGCAAATATCTGTTTGAACAAATGCTCAGAATAAAGGAGTTGTAGAAATGATTGATTGTGTTATTGAACAAACCAATTTATATATAGATGGCATGCCGAAAAAAGAAAGAAAAAAATATGGGCAGTTTTTTACAAGCAAGGAAACAGCAATGTTCATGGCGGGACTGTTTTCGATTGCAGAGGGTAAAGATACGTTAACTGTTCTTGATGCTGGCGCAGGTTCTGGTATTTTGTCTTGTGCACTCATTGAAGTGCTGCAAAAGGAGAAAAAAGTGAAAAAGGTAAGTCTTACTTGCTATGAAACAGATAAGAATATTCGTACAATATTGCAGAATAATTTGGATTATGTAAAGGAAAAAGCAGAGATAGAATTACAGTATGAAATCAAAACAGATAACTATATTACAAGTCAGTATCTGGACTTTAATCAAATGATAGGTGGAAATCCAGAACCAAAGAAATATGATATTGTAATTGGAAATCCACCATATATGAAGATACCAAAAGATGCGCCAGAAGCAACAGCAATGTCAGAAGTATGTTACGGTGCACCGAATCTTTATTTTCTTTTTGCTTCAATGGGATTATTTAACTTAAAACCTGATGGTCAGATGGTTTACATCATTCCCAGGTCTTGGACATCTGGAGCCTATTTTAAAAAATTCAGAGAGTATTTTCTGACTGAAGGAAAGCTGGAGCATATTCATTTATTCGTGAGTAGAAATAAAGTATTTGACAAAGAGGATGTGTTGCAGGAGACTATTATAATCAAAGTGAGAAAGACGCAGATACAGCCCTTAGAAGTGGAAGTTACGTCTTCACAGACGAATAATGATTTTGAAAATATAACGGTAATGAAAGCACCCTATAGTATTGTGGTGTCAGGTGAAGATAAATACGTGTATTTGGTTACAGATATGGATAAAATTAAAGTTTTGGAGACACTGAACAAGTTTGAGCATACGTTGCCGGATATTGGTCTGAAAATGAAAACAGGATTAACGGTTGACTTTAGGAATCGTGACATTTTAAGAGACAAGAATGAAGAAGGGGCAATCCCATTATTTTTTTCGCAGCATATACAGAATGGTGTTGTGAAGTTTCCAATCAACAAGGAACATGAATATGTTGTAACAGAGCAAAGAGGATTAAAGCAAAAAAACAAAAATTATCTGTTTGTAAAACGTTTTACAGCGAAAGAGGAAAGGCGGAGGCTTCAGTGTGGTGTATATCTATCGAGAAGAAATCCGCAGTATGATGTAATTAGTACACAGAATAAGATTAACTTTATTGATGGTTTGTCTACAGAGTTATCAGAGTGCATGGTATATGGCTTATATGTTCTATTTAATTCGACGATATATGATTCTTATTATAGAATATTGAATGGCTCAACACAGGTGAATTCTACAGAAATAAATGCTATGCCAGTACCGGATTTAGAGATAATCCAAGAGATGGGACGTAAAATCATAAAAACACATGACTTGTCAGAAGAAAATTGTAACAAGATAATGGAGGAATATTGTGGGTAAAGTAGAGGATGCAAGGCAGCTGTTAAAGGAGATAGGTATGCCAGATAGGCAGCAGGTAGATTTATGTTGTTATGTTCTATTGGCAATGGCTAATATAAAGGAAACAGATTCATGGATATTTGCAACGAATGAATGGATACGTATCCATGATATTATTCAGTTTGTAGGTGCTAATTATGGAGTAATATATGCCGAAAATAGTCGTGAGGCAATCAGAAAACAGGCGTTGCATCATTTTAGGACGGCTGCTTTGATTGAAGATAATGGGACGGCTACAAATAGCCCTAATTATAGATATAGGCTGACGGCAGAGTCCTTGGAGATGATTCGCAGTCTTGGCGGGTATAAAGCTGATGCTATGATTAAAAGATTTGTAACATATCATGAGAAACTAATTGAAACTTATGCATCTAAAAAAGAAATGACAAAAATGCCGGTTAAGATTAATAATCAGGAGTTTACATTTTCTCCGGGAAAACACAATGAATTACAAAAAGCAATTATCGAAGAATTTGCACCGAGATTTGCTCCTAATTCAGAATGTCTTTATGTGGGTGACACCATAGAAAAAGATTTGGTCAAAAATGTTGGTAAGCTGCGGAAATTAGGCTTTGAAATTACATTGCACAATAAAATGCCAGATGTGGTTTTATACCGAGAAGATAAGAATTGGATATACTTTATTGAATCAGTTACCTCTGTTGGTCCGATGGAGCCGAAGCGTATTATTGAAATTTCGGAAATGACAAAGAATGTGACGGCGGGAAAAATTTTTGTAACGGTTTTTCAAAATTTTACAGTGTTCAAAAAATTTGTAGATAGTCTGGCTTGGGAAACGGAAGTGTGGATTTCGGAAATGCCAGATCATATGATACATATGAATGGTGATAGGTTTATGGGACCACGATAGAAATGATATCGTGGGGGATGTGAATGAAAAAATTTGATTATTCCCAAATAAGTAGATATTCTCTTGTTCACTGAGGGTAAAATGAGAATATATAAAAATATGAGGGATAGGAAGCTTGACTTTTGAAAATGCTTATGTTACGATTTCTAGCATATCAGATAAACGCAACGACGAAGAGAGTACGTAGACGGAAGTTTTACAGAGAAATTCCCGAAAGCTGAGAGGGGATGAATGGAAGTCTGTGGAAGATGGCTTCTGAGTGGTGCACCGAACTGTGAAATGGGTAGAACCTCGCCAAGTGTCTGGGTGTGCGTTCACACTAAGGGTGGAAAACCTCGCTAAGTGTATCGAGAGAAAACACCGCAGTCACTAGGCTCGAAAAGACCTCGCCAAGTGTCTGGGTGTGCGTTCACACTAAGGGTGGAAAACCTCGCTAAGTGTATCGAGAGAAAACACCGCAGTCACTAGGCTCGAAAAGACCTCGCCAAGTGTCTGGGTGTGCGTTCACACTAAGCTCGAAAAAACCTCGCTAAGTGTTCACAGCAGGCTGCAATGGGTCCGCCCGTTATAGCGGAGGGGTGTTGTATGACACCTGTTAAGGCTCTCTGCCGCGAGGCGGGGGTGAAGGAGAAGTGGTAACACGATTCAGTCGTCTTCTCTGGTTCCGATAGGGACCGGAGGAGATTTTTTTGTTACAGGAAAAAGCCTCCTATGTGACAAAAAGATGCGCGGTTACGCGCATGGAACAGACGCTGCGCTGATGAAAATTTTTGGGCGAGAAGATGTGTAAAGCGCACTGTTGTTCTTATCATTTTCGTAATTATGAATAGAAGGAGAGAAAACTATGTGTGAGAAATGCAGTAAACCAAAGTATTACATTACAACGGCGATTGCTTATACTTCAAGCAAGCCGCATATCGGAAATACCTACGAGATTGTGCTGGCGGACGCTATTGCCAGGTATAAAAGAAGTCAGGGCTATGACGTGTTTTTCCAGACGGGAACCGATGAGCATGGTCAGAAAATTGAGCTGAAAGCGCAGGAAGCAGGTATAACGCCGAAAGAACTGGTTGACGGCGTTGCCGGACAGGTGAAGGATATATGGGATTTGATGAATACTTCTTACAACAAATTTATCCGGACTACCGATGAAGACCATGAGAAGCAGGTTCAGAAGATATTCCGGAAACTGTATGAGCAGGGAGATATTTACAAAGGGGCTTATGAAGGACTTTATTGTACGCCTTGCGAGTCGTTTTGGACGGAGTCTCAGCTTGTGGATGGAAAATGTCCGGACTGCGGGCGCGAGGTGAAGCCTGCGAAAGAAGAAGCGTATTTCTTTAAGATGAGTAAATATGCGGACCGGCTGATTGAGCATATCAATGCGCATCCGGAATTTATTCAGCCGGTTTCCAGGAAAAATGAGATGATGAATAATTTCCTGCTTCCGGGACTGCAGGATTTATGCGTGTCCAGAACCTCTTTTAAATGGGGAATCCCGGTAGATTTTGATGATAAGCATGTGGTATATGTATGGTTGGATGCACTGACCAACTATATTACCGGAATTGGGTATGATGCGGATGGAGATTGTACGGAGCAATACAGGAAGAACTGGCCGGCAGATTTGCACTTAATTGGTAAAGATATTATCCGTTTTCATACTATTTACTGGCCGATTTTCCTGATGGCGTTGGGCGAGCCGCTGCCAAAGCAGATTTTTGGACACCCATGGCTCCTGCAGGGGGACGGTAAGATGAGCAAGTCTAAGGGAAATGTGCTGTATGCGGACGAATTGGTAGATTTCTTTGGAGTAGATGCAGTGCGCTATTTTGTGCTGCATGAGATGCCATTTGACAATGACGGCGTGATTTCCTGGGAGCTGATGGTGGAGCGTCTCAATTCGGATTTGGCGAATACCCTTGGAAATCTGGTGAACCGTACGATATCTATGACGAATAAATATTTCGGAGGAACCGTAACAGACAAAGGTGTCTCTGAAGAAGTGGACGCCGATTTGAAGAGTGTAGTAGAGAACACGCCAAAGCATGTAGAAAGTAAGATGGATGAGCTGCGGGTAGCAGATGCTATAACTGAGATATTTACTTTATTTAAACGCTGCAATAAATATATTGACGAGACTATGCCCTGGGCGCTTGCGAAGGATGAGGCGGCGAAAGACCGTTTGGAGACGGTGCTTTATAATCTAATCGAGAGTATTAAGGCTGGCGCAGTGCAGCTTGCGCCGTTTATGCCGGAGACTTCTGAGAAGATTCTGCTTCAGCTTGGAGACGGTAAAGTAACGGACAAGCCAGAGATTCTGTTTCAGAGACTGGACGTGAATGAGGTGATGAAAAAGGTGGAAGAGCTTCATCCGTCTGCAGAAGAAGTGAATACCGACGCGGCGGGAGAGGCAGTAAAAGAAGAGGAGACGGTCATTGATATCGTGGCAAAGCCAGAGATTACTTTTGATGACTTTGGAAAAATGCAGTTTCAGGTAGGAGAGATTATTGCTTGTGAAGAAGTGCCGAAGTCCAAGAAACTTCTCTGCTCCAAGGTGAAAGTCGGAAGTCAGATTAAGCAGATTGTATCCGGGATAAAAAAATACTACAGTGCAGAAGAAATGGTAGGCAAAAAAGTAATGGTTCTGGTTAATCTGAAACCAGCCAAGCTTGCAGGGGTGATGTCAGAGGGTATGATTTTGTGCGCGGAAGATGCAGAGGGCAATCTTGCGCTGATGACGCCGGAAAAGGTAATGCCTGCAGGAGCGGAAATTTGTTAGAACATGTTTGAAAATAATCCGGAATATTTGCATAAGGGTTTTCAGAACATTGAGCCAGAAGAGGTGGAAAGATATGATATTTGACACGCATGCGCATTACGACAGCAGCCAGTTTGATGAAGACAGAGAAGAGCTTCTGGCTTCTATGCCAGAGCAGGGTGTCGGTACAATTGTAAATGTGGGAGCTTCTTATCGCTCCTGCTTTACTGTACCTGAGATGGTGCAGAAGTACCCGTTTATGTATGCGGCGGTAGGCGTTCACCCCGATGAAGTGGGCGCTTTGAATGAAGAGACCTTCGCAAAGATGAAAGAGCAATTTCAGAAAGATAAGGTAATTGCGGTTGGGGAGATTGGACTGGACTATTACTGGGACAATGAATCTCATGACCTTCAGAAAAAATGGTTTATCCGTCAGCTTGCTCTTGCAAAAGAACTATCACTTCCTGTGCTGATTCACAGCCGGGAAGCGGCGGCAGATACCATGGAGATTATGCAGGAATACGGAAGAGGTCTTCAGGGAGTCATTCACTGCTTTTCATATTCCAAAGAGATGGCGAAGGAATATGTGAAGATGGGTTATTATATTGGCGTTGGCGGGGTGGTAACATTCAAGAATGGCAGGAAGCTTAAGGAAGTTGTAGCGGAAATTCCGCTAACGTCCATTGTTCTTGAGACAGATTGTCCTTATCTGGCGCCAGTACCGTTCCGGGGGAAACGAAACCATTCCGGTTATATCAGATATGCAGCGGAAGGAATTGCAGAAATAAAAGGGGTGTCGGCTAAAGAGGTTATCCGGCAGACAGAAGAAAATGCGAAGAAGATGTACGGACTGGCTTAATGTCAGTCCGTACTGTTTAACTGGTATATTTTAAGAAAACTGCCAGCAGACAGAATGTCTAAACATGTGCATGGATATCGCCGAGGTTTGTACATTATGATACTGCATATGAACTGTAATGTCTGAGAAATTTAGGTTGTTGTTCACACAGTACTTTGCATTCTCTGTGACGTGAATCTAGTCCTTTAGGGCAAAATACGTAAGAAAGTGATTTAGATGTGAGCAAATTTCATTCGCGAAGCGAATTATAAATGGATTTGCGAAAGTTGCTGTGGACGGAGTGAACAGTAACAAATTTAGAATCACTGTGCCAGGAACGTTCCTGTTTACCTGTGACCAGGAACATGCTATACTGCTAGTGTGATGCAGTTTTTAGATATATTTGGTACGTCACTGCGCGAATTTTTGAGTAAATTAGCGCTTGTTACTGGTCGCAGAATGACCAGTAACCGTTTTTTGCGTCTTCTGTATATTGGCAGCGACATACTATTGAAATGGAGATGGAGGAGATAAAATGCTTCAGGGAATAGAAATCATTTTTGCCGAAAGGGTTACGATGCTGACTTCGTTAAAAAAGAAAGGCTACGAGATATTTTTCAGAGAATTTGAGCGGGAACATGAGCATTATTTTGTTGAAATGCGGGAGTATGCAGAGCAGGCGGCAAGCGGTGAAGCCGCGGCAGAAGAGATTGGGGAATGCATTATGCAGGCAATGGTAAAGACATGCTCTAATAAGCGTGGGAAGCTAGACGCCAGAACAAAGTCAGAGCTGAGTCTGTTTCTGGTATATTATGTATTTCCTATGATTTTGAAACAGGGAGAGATGGGGAAAGTAATTGCGGACGGAGTATTGGTCTCATGCCGAAGGGGACTCAAGAACAGAAGCCTGCAGTATGTGGATTATGATACGGTTTACAATGGATTCCATGAGAAAATATTAGGATTGTTTTGAAAACAGGTATTTTCGATATATATGAAATATCAGTCCAGTCGAAAGAAGTCTGATTTTGAAAAGATATACATAAGAGGAGAAAGGTGGTAAAGAAGATGGATAAGAACTTATATGATAATTATGTGAATATTCTGACACATGAGCTGGTTCCGGCTTTAGGATGTACGGAGCCGATTGCCATTGCATTTGCCTCCGCAAAAGCAGTGCAGGTGTTAGGAGAATTTCCTGAGAGGATTGAGATGGATTGCAGTGGAAATATTATTAAGAATGTAAAAGGAGTTACGGTTCCTAATTCCGGTGGAATGAAGGGGATTGACGCCGCTGCGATTCTGGGCGCGGTAGGCGGCGATTCGGACAGGGAACTGGAAGTATTGGAAGGGATTACGCCAGAGCATATTGAGCGGACGAGAGAACTTGCTGCTAAGAAAATCTGTACTTGTAATCTGGTGGATGGAGTGGAGAATCTTTTTATTACCGCAAGAGTTATAAAGGCCGGACATTTTGCAGAGGTCACGATTGTAAGTCACCATACCAATGTAATTAAGATTGTGAAGGATGGAGAGATAATTCTTGAGCGTCCGGTGGAGGCAGAGTCAGAGGAAGCCGGCGCAGATAAGTCAAAGCTAACGGTGAAGGATATTCTGGACTTTGCGAATCAGGTCAGGATGGAGGATATTGATGAGATTATTACCCGGCAGGTGGAGCTCAATTCGGCGATTGCACAGGAAGGGCTGGACAATAATTATGGCGCTCAGATTGGCAAAACGCTGATGCATGTCTGGGGGAAATCTGCTACTACCAGAGCATGTGCCAGGGCTGCGGCGGGGAGCGACGCGCGAATGGGAGGATGTTCGCTTCCGGTGGTAATCAATTCTGGAAGCGGAAATCAGGGAATGACGGTTTCGCTGCCTGTCATTGTCTATGCAGAGGAGTGGGAGGTTTCCAGAGAGAAGATGTATCGTGCGTTGGTGGTGAGTAATCTGATTGCTATTCATCAGAAACACTACATAGGAAGTCTGTCGGCATACTGCGGCGCAGTAAGCGCCGCGTGCGGAGCAGGAGCAGGGATTACTTATATGTACGGCGGCAGTTATGAGCAGGTGTCTCTTACGATAATTAATACCCTTGGAAATGTGGGCGGTATCGTATGCGACGGGGCTAAGCCGTCCTGTGCGGCGAAGATTGCCTCCTCAGTAGACGCGGCGCTGATGGCATTTCACTTAAGTATTCAAAATAGAAGTTTCCTGCCCGGGGAAGGGATTATCAAGGGCGATATTGAGGAGACCATTAAGAGCATGGGTTATATCGGACGCGTAGGGATGCGCTCGACAGATACCGAGATTCTGAATGTGATGATTGACAGGATAAATGTAAATCAGGAATGTTAATATTCGTGATAATAAGGAGGAGATTTTAAAATGATGACAAGCAGATTAACCAGGGAAGAAGCATATGCTCTTCTTAAAAAATACAATAAGGAACCTTTTCATATTCAACATGCCTTGACGGTGGAGGGCGTGATGCGTTGGTATGCAAAAGACTTGGGGTATAGTGACGAAGAAGAGTACTGGGGGATTACCGGTCTTCTTCATGATATTGATTTTGAATTGTATCCGGAGGAGCATTGTAAGAAGGCGCCAGAACTTCTAAGAGAAAGCAATGTCGGAGAAGATATGATTTATAGTATATGTTCTCATGGATATGGTATCTGCAGTGATTTGGAGCCAAAGCATGAGATGGAGAAGGTACTGTTCGCAGCAGACGAACTGACCGGACTTATCTGGTCTGCGGCGCTTATGCGGCCGTCAAAAAGTGTGATGGATATGGAAGTTAAGAGTCTGAAGAAGAAATTTAAGGACAAGCGGTTTGCCGCCGGGTGCTCCAGAGAAGTGATTTCAGAAGGAGCAGAACGTCTGGGATGGGAATTAAACGAATTGTTTGAGAAGACTATACTGGCAATGCGAAGCTGCGAGGCGTCTGTGAGCGAGCGTATGGATAGTTATCAGTCAGAATAATATCACAGAAGACAAGCTCTGTCAGGGAAGCGGGCCGCAGGATATTTTGTCTGGCGATGACATGCGATGCATACAGCTTATGAATCTGATTAGTGACTGGATGGGGTAAATTTTCGTAGGATTGGTAAAAATATTGGAGAGGATACAGGAGAGAGGAGATTGACATGATTAAGAAGACAGCGTACATCGAGAGCGCAGGTGTGAATCCACATAGGAATCTGGCTGTGGAGGAATATTTGTTTTCCAAATGTGGGGAAGATGAAGCAATTCTGTATCTGTGGCAGAATGAGAACACGATTGTAATCGGCAAGAACCAGAATGCATGGAGGGAGTGCCGGATTAGCAGGATTGAAGAAGACGGCGCGGTGATTGCAAGGCGTATTTCCGGCGGCGGCGCGGTATTCCATGATTTGGGGAATTTAAATTTCACTTTTCTGGTCAGTAAGGAGAATTATAATCTTAAGAGGCAGCTTGAAGTTATACTGAGGGCTGTACAAAAGCTTGGCATTCATGCAGAAGCTTCTGGAAGGAATGATATTCTGGTGGAGGGGCAGAAATTCTCCGGTAACGCATTTCATGAGCATAAGGGACGGTGCTACCACCATGGAACGATTATGGTGGATGTGAAGCTCGGAGAATTGAATAAGTATCTGAATGTATCTAAGAAAAAATTAGAATCCAAGGGTATCAAATCTGTTCGTTCCAGAGTGACGAATCTGATTAGCTATAATCCGGAACTTACGATAAACCAGTTGAAGAAAGCGTTAAGGGAAACTTTTGAGGAGGTGTATGGATATCCAAGCCGCATAATCAAAGAAGAGGAGCTGGATAAGCAGGCCGTTCAGGAGTTATATGAAAAATACGCTTCCTGGGAATGGGTATACGGAAAGGAATTTGAATTTCAGTATGAAGTGTCCGAGCGGTTTGAATGGGGGCAGGTAGACATCCAGTTTCAGGTGGACAGCGGACAGATTGTGGACGCGGCGGTTTATTCGGATTCTCTGAGACCGGAAGTGATTCAAAAGCTTCCAAGGGAGCTTAAGGGTATCCGGTATAATAATCAGGGAATGGGAGACAGAATCGGGATGCTGCACTCGGATGTTCCGGAGGAAGAAGAGATGTTCCGGAATATAGAAGCGTGGCTCAGGAGAGTGGATTTGTAGAAAAGCCTGTATTTTAGGTGGCAGAGAATTGTGAGAGGAAGGCGGGATATAACGTTGATTCGGATTGCGGTGTGCGAAGATGAGCCAGTATTTCTGGAGCGGTTAACTGGTATGATTCATGGAATATTGGATAAATATCCGATTACTTATCAGATAGAGACTTTTGTGAATGGGACTGCGCTGCTGGCGAGGGAGGCGTTTGATATCCTGCTGCTTGATATTGTCATGGGGCCATGCAGTGGAATGGAATTGGCGAAACGGCTGCGCGGGCGAGGGGATGAAGGGAAAATTATCTTTATCACATCGTATGAGCGTTATGCGGTTGAGGCATACGATGTTCAGGCGTTCCATTATCTGGTGAAACCAGTTGAGACAAAGAAGCTGGAAGAGGTACTTTTAAGGTGTTGTTTCAATCTGAAAAGAGAGATGGAGCACACAATTGTGGTCAGGCAGGGGGCGGCAGTACGGCGGATTCCGTTTCGGGAGGTACTGTATCTGGAAGTTATGAATCGGAAGATTTATCTGCATACAGCAGGAGAGACTATTTCATATTACGGAAAATTAGAAGAATTGGAGAAGACTCTCCCAAATCTGTTTTTTAAATGCCACAGGAGCTATATCGTGAATCTAAGTCATGTGGTAAGCTACGATAACCAGAATGTCCGGCTAGATTATGCGGAAAGTATTCCACTGTCAAAGCGGAGACATCGGCTGTTTGGGCTGGCATTTATGCAGTATTTGAAGGAAAGCGGGGATGTGTTTTGAGTTTTACGGTTGTCGGTACAATTCTATGGGGGTTTTTGGATACTTACCTCAGATACCGTTTCCTGGATAAAATGCTTGGTTCAAAAATCCAATATACATATCTATGGTTTTATATAGGAAATGTTTTATATGGGCAAATCAATGTGAGGCTTTCTCTGGCTGTTACGCTGTGGGGAAACCTCATTTATCTGTGTGGATGCGCATTTTTGCTTAATGTACTGTTGTTTTATGGAAGTGTGATTAAGAAGGTCTTTTTCACGCTGTGGATGTACTGCGGGGCAGAGCTGGTATGTGATATGTTCCTCATTCTATTTGATGGTCTGGCGATTCGGCAGGGAGAGGCCGGCTGCTCCGATATGGCTATAAGCGTTGCCGGCATTATAGCCAGTATCGTGCAGTTCACAATGATGGAGGTATTGCAGCGTAAGCTTTGTATACTCAAGCAGGATTTTGAAAACCAGGACGCCCTGTATCTGATGCCGGTTATTTTGTTTATCTATGCGGCAGTTTCTATGATGACGGCAATGTTTGGAGGCGTTGGCGACTGGACGTCGAAGACGGTACTTGCAATGGCTGTTCCATGCATTCTGGTTGCGTTTGGCGGCGCGGTACTGCATGTATACTGTATTGTCAGATTAGACGCGAGTCTGGCTAAGCGGCTGGAGAGCCAGCAGTATCAGATGATGGGGCGACATATGGAAGCCTTGGCGGGACAATACGAACAGATGATGAAAATTCGGCATGATATCAAAAATCATGGGCTGTGTCTTGCGCAGCTTTTGTCAGAGGAAAAGACAAAGGAGGCGGTTAAGTATCTGGAAGAATTGAATATTCGCATGGAAACTGGAAAGCCTGCGGTACAGACAGGGTCAGTTTTTGCGGATGCATTACTAAATCCCAAATGCCAACAGGCAAAGGAATGGGGAATTGATATGGATATTTCTATGCGTGCGCCTGGAGAAGAGCAGATGGCGCCCGTCGATCTTTGCTGTATTCTGGCAAATGCACTGGATAATGCAATGGAAGCCTGCAAACGGGGCGGCGACGCCAGAAAGTCTTCCGGGTGGATAAAGGTAAGGGCCGGAATGCATGGGGATTACTGGGTATTGGAGGTTAAGAATTCTGTCTTTTCCCCGGTTTCGGTGCAGGAGGGGAGAGTGATATCTGAAAAGCATACGAGTGGTCATGGGATTGGTCTGCAGAATATCCGGGCAGTTGTCGGGCGGTATGGAGGAGTACTGGACATGAAAAGCGATTCTTGTTTTGTGTTGAGCGTGATGCTTCCTCTGCCTTCTGCGGCAGAAAAGTGACCGTTTGCAACAGATATATAAAGAATGGCGGCCGTTTGTCCGATGGTGAAATAAGAAACTGGGATGACAAGGAGGAATGAATCATGCGAATCTATGCAGGACAGACAACAGAACTTTTTCAGGCAAGAGGGCTGAATCCGTCCATGAATCAGAAACAGGGAGTAAGTATGCAAAATGCCGGAGGAATGATGCGGAGCGACAAGGCGGTTATTTCTCAGCAGGGAAAGTCGGCGAATGTGCTGGCAAATCTGATGAGCCAGAAGGAAATGCTGCAGATGAATAAGGAGTCACTGATTAAAAAGTCTCTGGATGAAGAGAGTGGAACGGTGTCTTCCGGTTTGCAGGAGCAATTAGAGGAATATGAGAAACAGTTGGAGGAGCTGGATAATCAGATTGCTGCAGAGATGGCAAAGCAAGCGGAAAATGAGCCGGAAGAAAATCATACGTACCAGAAGCCGCAAAATAAAACGGCGGCAGAATCGGCGGATGAAACCGCCGCGAGACTGACAGAACTGGCAGTGACTTTGGATAAGGTACAGACAACGGAGCAGGTACGCGTCAGACAGGAAGGCGATAAGCAGGTATGCAAATCGGAGATGAAACTAGGGTCGGATGCAGCGGAGCGCAAGCTGGAAAAGATAGAAAAGACAGAGCGGTTAACCGCACAGTTAGAACCTGTGTTGGAATTGCAGGGAGTATCCTAAAGATTGTGTAAACCTCCAAACTGATGTAAGATAAAATTACTCAGTTTGGAGGTTTATTTTATGGCAAGAAAAAAAGATTCCCCACAAAAAGC
>CAJSZQ010000014.1 GCA_910574185.1 Lachnospiraceae bacterium | reverse complement strand
GCTTTTTTAACTGCGGTGAATGACGGTTGGATATTTTATAATCGATGAACAGGTTATCAAATACTTTAAGTCTGAAAAATACAGATAGCAAAAAGGATTACGTTATGAAAAGAAAAAAAGGTATAGTAGTTGTTTTTAATCCTCAGAGTTTATATAGATTCATATGGTATTATTGCGCATATGGTAAGAATTATGATTGGACAGCTATATGTTTGCCTAATGATTATAAAGGCGAATATATAGGAGAGTATTGTGAAAAGAGTGGTATTTTTTCGAACATAATTAGAACAAGTATCAGGTTTAGTAAATTGAGCATATTAAGAAAAATACAGTTATCCGTTGAAATGTTTTTACATGCAATAACTGGACAACAACTAAAATTTTGCAAAAAATTTATTAATTATTTTATCCCTTATGATGAATATGATATAGCTGTCGTATCTACAGAAGAGGAAGTGATACCAGGAATGTTTATTGGGGTAAGCAGTGAGAAAAAAACCGTTATTCTGGAAGATGGGACTTTAGATTATACAGAAAAGAAATCGAGATTGCAAATACGTGATGTTGCAAATTTATGGAACTTATTAGGTTACTTGCTTTCAAAGATGGGATACGCAAGTACAGTTCAATCTCGATACGCGTTTAATAAAACAAAATTTTGCGAAAAGTATGCCTCAAAACCTGAGCTTATGAAATATCGAAATTATAAAAGTTTGAATAAACTTGGGGACATGGATGTATGTGACAAAGGTTTGTACAAAGAAATATTAAAAAGAATATATCCATTACCGAAAGATATTAATACGATTGATGTGGTTTTATGCACATTTCCCTATACGGATTTTGTAACAGATGATTCTTTCGTGACGAGTAAAATTGAGACATATGTTAATGAGAATTATAGAGATTCCATTATTTTGTTAAAAAAGCATCCACGAGATAAAGCAGATTATCATTTTGATTCTTCTATAAAAGTAATTGAAATAGAACAGACAGTACCAGCCGAAATATTTTTTTCATATTTCAAAGTTAAATCTGCTGTTTTTACATGGCCGTCTTCGATATTATTTTCTGTGGATGAAAAGCAGTGTAATATTAAGGTTCTTTATTTAGAACAAGTTAATGCTATATATAGTGAATACAGATCGTTATATATTAATTGTATCCAAATGTTGAATATCCATAGAAAAAATATCATTTGGATATAATAATTACTTAGAGAGAGGAGATACATTATAATTCATGTATGAACAGCTTATTTCGATTATAATTCCGATATACAAGGCAGAACAGTATGTATCCAAGTGTATAAATTCGGTTCTTGCACAGACTTATTCAAGATGGGAATTGTTGCTTGTAAATGACGGTTCACCAGACCGCTGTAACGAAATATGCCAAAAGTATGCAGAGAAAGATGAACGCATAAGATATTTTGAACAGCAAAATCAAGGAGTATCTGTTGCACGAAATTTAGGAATTGAAAATGCGAAAGGAGATATTCTTATATTTGTTGATGCCGATGATTGGATTAACAAAGAAATGTGTCAGACCATTGTTGAGCACTGGGATGAATCCATAGAGCTTTTATTATTTGATTATCAGGAAGTACATAAGAATGGCAAACATGTACATCGTCATTTTTTTCAGCAGGAATATATAAATTTTCAATCAGATTTAAGGTACGATATAGACTATTTGATGTTATCAGTTTTGGGGTTCTATCAGGATTGGGATAAGAAATCGGTTCATACTATTGCAGTTCCTTGGAGCAGAGCGTATTCACAAAAATTCATTTGCAATAATAACATATACTTTCCAGTTGGGATATACATGAATGAAGATCGTATATTCAATTTAAGATGTATAGATAAGATTAAAAATGCAATATATATTAATTCTCCTTTATATAATTATTGTACAAATGATAATTCTGTTACAAATACAATGAATAAAAAAGATGCATTTCAGCTGATTGATAATTATAATAAGGTATTTAAAATATTAAAGGAAATTATAAAAAGCAAAAAAGATAAAAGATATAGAGAAGCGTATGCTCGTTATATAATAGTTACAATAGGTGAAATTATATGGTACAAGCCAATTGAAAAAGAACCGTTAAAAAGAAAAAAATGTCATGAATTTTATAAATATAGTATCAAAAATATTTATCATAAAGACGTAAAAAATCTTGTTTTAAAAGAAAAAATTGAATATTTTTGTTTTTTTCTTAACATGTTTTGGATTATAGAGCTATATGCGTGGATAAGCCAAAGTTTAAAAAGGATGAAAAGGAATCATAAATGAAGGTAGGTATTGTAACTTTTATTGATTATAGTAATTATGGAAATCGTCTTCAAAATTATGCTTTACAGGAATATTTGAGAATGCATGGATTTGAAACAGAAACAATTTTAAATGAAAAGTACGAAGATTATAAGTATACGGAAGAATATTCTAAAAAAATATTAATTCATTGGATAAAGTCAATCATTAAGTATTGTTATGGATTGATAATGCCAAGGCAGAAGTCTTTTATATGTAATATTTTTGATGACAATTTGAAAAAGCAGAGAAAAACTAAAAATATTAATTTTACAAATAAATACATTAAAGAAACAAAATATGTAGTACGAGAGGGATTTCCACATAAAAGACAATTAAATCAATATGATTATTTAATTGCAGGAAGTGATCAAATATGGAATCCTTGCATGGGAGCTGCTACAGATTTCTTTTTTTTACAAAATGTTCCAAAGGAAAAGAGAATTTCATTTTCAGCAAGTGTAGGTCTTGTTGAAATACCGAAAAAGAGAAAGGAACAGTGGATTAAGTATATTAACGATATGAAGTATATCTCTGTGAGAGAGCGAGCTGCACAAAAGTTGATTAACGAATTAACAAATAAAAAAGCTACGGTTTTGCTAGACCCTACAATGATAATAGAACGTCGTGTATGGGATAAGTTGATTAATTCCAAGAGTTTTGCTTATGCTAATAAAAGATATATTGTGACATATATATTAGGTAAGATTAGCAACTCAGAAGAAGAAGAACTGCAAGAAATAGGAAGAATGTTGAATGCGAAAATTATTCGTTTAAATGACAGACGTTATCCAAAAGAATTTACAGCAGACGTCATTGATTTTCTGCAACTTATAACAAATGCTAGGCTTGTGATTACAGATTCCTTTCATGCATGTGTGTTTTCTATTTTATATTACAAACAATTTTATGTTTTGCAACGGCAGGGCCCGTATAATAATATTTACTCGAGAATTGAAGAATTGTTGGCCAATTTCCACTTGGAGAATCATGCGGTCATGTCGATCCATGAGGTATATATGTCTATGCTTAATTTAAATGAGAGAAAAGTAGAGTGCATCACAGATAAAGAAATTAATGAAATAAATCATATATTGGAAAAAGAAAGAAGAAATGCAGATATGTACATAAATATCTTATAGGAGGAAAATTATATGAGTTTAAAAGCATTAGTAGCTGTTCGTTCAGGTTCACAGAGAGTTAAGAATAAAAATATTAAACCCTTTGCGGGAAGTACATTATTGGAAGTTAAGTTAAATCAATTAAAAAGAATTTCATTATTGGATGGAATTATTGTGAATTCAAATGATGATACAATGTTGTCTATTGCTAAAAGTTTAGGATGTGAAACCGTGAAAAGGGATGAATATTATGCCAGCAATTCTGTTTCTATGAGTGATGTATATCGCAATATGGCTGAAGAATGCGAGTGTAATGATATTGCTTATATTAATGTAACTAATCCACTGCTTCATGACGAGACAATTTCTGAGGCAATCAATAAATATTTTAAAATATCTGAAAAATATGATTCATTAAATTCGGCGCATTTAATTAAGGAGTTTTTATTTAAAGAAAATATGCCTATCAATTATGATTTACGACGCCAGCCAAGAAGTCAGGATTTGCCAGATATTGCCGCACTAAATTTTGCTATAAATATAATTTCAAAAAGTAAAATGATTGATTGCAAAAATGTAGTTGGTAATCAGCCATATATATATTTAATTGATGAAGTAGAAGCTACGGATATTGATAATCCTATTGATTTTGATTTTGCAGAGTTTGTTTATCGTCGTGAAAATAGTAGTGATTATCCTGTATAAAGTTGATACTTCGGATATATAGAGGACAAAATATGGCAATGTTAAGAAACTACTTCTTAGAAAGAAAAATCAAGTTAAAAGAAAAAAAGACCTTTAGTAATTTGGGGATACTGTTAAAAGCTATTGGGATAAATATTCTGTTTTTCATTGTAATGGGATTACTATTTAAACCTGTATGGACTGTGGATAATGCTGTAATTTCGAATACAATATATGGTGCTTATGGAGAGACTTATGATTATCATGCAAATTATACCTCTTTTTTATATGCTAAAATTGTTGTATTCTTTTTGAATTGTTTTCCCGGTTTGCCTTGGTATACAATTTTGGAAAATCTATGGATTTTTTTTGCTTTTTCCTTAATGACATATCTCATTTTTGAAAAATTTAATAATTTATTTGGAACAATGGTAAATATAGTTTTACTGGTATTTTTTTCATATGAAGGATATGCTTGTCCACAGTTCACAAAGACAGCTGCTATTCTTTCAGCTATAGGTATATTTTCTGTGTTATGTTCAAAAAAAAGATTTCTTAGAATTTTCTTAGGAGTTTTGTTATTTTCGTTAGGAGCGTTAATTCGGGTTTCTGCTGCGGAAATGGCATTAGGTGCATGGGGTTGTATTCTGATTTTGCATGTTATGATTGCATTTTTAAAAAAGAATCGTAATTTGATTTATGAGAATTTGATTATATTAGGATTATTTGGAAGCATATGTTTATCTATTTTATTGATAAATAACTTTATAAAAAATGAATCCAATGAATCAGATGAATGGAGGCAATATAAGAATTGGACATTTTATAGAGCATTAATTCAGGATTATCAGGTTCCAGATTATGCTGAATTTATTAATGAATATGAGGAAATGGGGGTTAGCGAAAATGATTTATTAATATGGAGATCTTGGAATAATGATCCCAATATTATGAAAGTGGATATAATGCAGGAAATAGTTCAGTTATCTTATGATTCTACAAATGAATTGGTATTAAATATATTTAATTTTTCAAACATATTTGATTTTTTTAAAATTTTTCCTAAATCATTTCTGTATATTGATTCTTTTTATGCATATTTATTGATATTGCTATTTTGTATGTTTGCTACACAGAAAAAAAATTTCATAAATGTATTAGGGGGAGGCGTTTCTTCCATATTAATATATATGTTATTGAATTACTATTTATTTATTAAAGGAAGATATCTTGTTCATAGGGTAGATATAGGATTAGCGTTTGTAGTCTGCCTTACCGTAATTTATTGGATGAATGAAGAAATGGATTTTTATATTAAAAATAAAGAAGTAAAATTTGCTGGAGCTATAACATGTTTATTGTTAGTTGTTCCATATAAAAATTATAGTGATGATATTCATCCTGTAACAGAAGAACAGCAAACTAAAAATAAATATTTTTTTTCGGAGACTAGTAATGATACAGAGCATTATTATACAATTGTTTCTGATAGAAATAATACGTATGCAAAATTTTCAGTTTTTAATGCATGGGATTGTGTCCCGATAGGTTTCTTTCGGAATATTTATGGATGTACACAACCTACGCCAAAGATTAAAGATTTATGGAAAGCGTACAATATTACAAATCCGTATCTAGATGCGTTAAATAATGACTTAATCTATTTAGTATTTGATAAAGATTCGACCATGCAGGAAGCAATGAAAAAATATATAGAAGAGCATACAGGTGAAAAAGTAGAGCTAATATTAGTAAAAGATTATCTTGATAAAAAGGTATATCGGGCGTTTTCAAAACCGTTAGAAGAACTATATAATTTTGAAAATACTATTGATGAGTCAAATAAACTGAAGGGTAATGTAAAAGCGGTGTTAGAAAACGAAGATTCAGAAGAAAGCAATTGTTATTTGACATTATCCGGAAATATGCACATTAATAAAGAAAGTGG
Source organism: Lachnospiraceae bacterium (assembly GCA_910574185.1). Classification (GTDB taxonomy): domain Bacteria; phylum Bacillota; class Clostridia; order Lachnospirales; family Lachnospiraceae; genus Claveliimonas. The sequence goes on along the minus strand of CAJSZQ010000014.1, from coordinate 98,145 downwards.
ATTTGCTCAGAATACTTATTTGCTGATAGAAGATAAAGAATCTGATGAAAAAACTGTATGTAGTATAAAACAGTCAGAAGATAGTAAAGGTGAATATGTTTCCGAAGGATATTTTTCTAATCTTAATGCAGAGGTTGAATTACCAGAATATTATGATGAGGACGATAGTTTATATTTGATTATAGAATCGAAAGGAACTTTCTATCGAACTAAACTTTTGGTAGAAACTAATATCAACAATGGATAATTTATATATTTGAGTAGAAAGGTAAAATTCTGTTATGGAAATGAGTCGACAGCAACATGTAAAGCGGAATGTTATCTGGGGAATATTTAATAAAAGCTTAATTTTAATTTTATCATTTGTGATTCGCTCAGTGCTTATTTTTTATATGGGAATTGAATATGCTGGTTTGAGCAGCCTTTTTACTTCTGTTTTAAAGATGTTAAATGTGGCAGAATTAGGATTTGGAAATGCGATTGTTTATAGCATGTATAAACCAGTTGCTGAAAATGATGCTTCACAAATTAATGCATTATTATGTTTGTATCGAAAATGCTATTATTTAATCGGAATATTTATAGGCATAGTAGGAGTCTTATTGATTCCCGCATTGCCATATTTAATCAGAGATGGTCAGAGTGTTGCAAATATTAATTTGACAATTTTGTATTTGATGTATTTGATAAATACGATATCAAGTTATCTATTTTTGTCATATCGAAGATCTATTTTAATTGCACATCAGGAAACGGCAATAGAAAGCAATGTTTTATCGGCTATTTCAATTGTGCAATATATATTCCAGATTTTTGTAATTGTTTATTTTAGAAACTATTATATTTATACAATCTTATTACCTGTTGGGACAATTATTTTTAACCTCATTTGTGGTCAAATTAGTATAAAACGATATAAGCAGTATCATCCCAAAGGAAAGATTTCAAAGAGCGAGATTAATGAAATAATAAAGATGATAAAGGGAATGCTGCTCCAGAAAATAGGCGGTGTGGTACTGACAGGTGCGGATAATATTGTTATTTCAGTTTTTGTAGGCGTAAGGATACTGGGAATATATAATAACTATTATTATATTATTCTTGGATTATATGAAATATTTACCGTCATTATGAATGGGATGAAAGCCAGTGTGGGAAATTCTATGATTACAGAGGACGTTGAGAATAACTATGCTGTTTTTAAGCTTCTTAATTTTTTATATGTATGGCTGACTACGTTTGTAAGTATTGCGTTTCTTTGTTTAGCTCAACCATTTGTATCTATATGGCTGGGGACAGAATATTTATTGCCGGATTATTTATTGGTTCTTTTTACCATATATATTTTTATGAATAAATGGTCGGATATGCTTTATGTGTATCAGGAGGCTGCAGGATTATGGTGGGAAAATCGATTTATACCTTTTAGTGCGGCGGTTGTTAATGTTGTGATTAATATTATATTAGTTCAAATCGTTGGACTGGCCGGAATACTACTTTCTACAATCTTAAGTTTAATTATTTATACATTGGGCTATGCGTATGTTTTATTCAAATACTATTTTCATAATTATAAATGGCTTTGGGCATATTTAGGCAATCAAGTGGTTTTGCTGACAGGTATTTTAATTGCAGCTCCATTGGCTTATTTCATATGTTCGTTTATCAATGTAGGCGGTATTTATGAATTGATATATAAGGCTATCGTATGTGCCTTTATACCAAATATAATTTTTATAGTAGTATTTTGCTGGAAGAAAGAATTTTGGCAGGCATTTAATCTATTAAAGAATTTTATTGGGAGTATAAAAAAATGATATCTATATCTCGTTGTGTAAACAGAGCAAAACAGTATATAAATTCTCAATATTATCATAGTAGAGATTATGAAATGCTGGGAAAAATAAATTTGACAGAAACAGACTTTATGTTCCAGCATTATAAACAATACACAGATAAATATCAGAGCGTAGATTATACAGTTTCTTTTCTGCCTCTGAATAAACAAGTAAGTTCGAAGAGATGTAAATGGGTAGGTGCAGTTCTATATAATGATATCGTATATGTTATTCCTAATGGAGAAAGCAGGTTTATACAAATTTCAGATAATGTTCCATTAGAATATTTTGGTGAACTGGGACATGACAATTTCAAATGGACAGGCGGATGCCAGTGGAAAGATTTTGTATATGGATTTCCGCGAACGAGAAACTCCTTTATTAGAGTTTCTATAGAAAACAATAAAACAGAAGAGATACCATTACAATTCATTTATAACTCAGAACATCATTATGGCGGAATATGTACAAAGGAAGGAATGGTATATCAGCCTCCAAGAAATACAGATCATATTCTTGTGACAGACTTGAATACAATGGAAAGTTATAAGATCTGTTTAGCGCCGTCCTGGCTTAGACTTAAGTTGCGATATTGCGGCAGTATTATTCATCCGAATGGCTGTATTTATTTTTTCCCGGAACGAAATGGACGGGTAATAAAGCTCGATATGAGAACAAATAAATGGATGTATATTGGAGAAAACATTAGTACTATGACATTTGATGCAGTAGTAGCTACAGATGGAAATATTTATGGATTTAGCGCTTATGAGCCGGGGATCATGAAAATTGATACGGCACAGAATTCGTGCCGAATGCTTCATAGAAGTATTTTCTATGGAGCATACGGCACGAAATTAGGGGTTAATGGACGTATATACAGCATTCCGGGGAATGGGGATTTTGTATGGGAATATAATCCAGTTACAGATGTTAGTACAAAACTATATCATATTGACAATAAAGTGAAGCCTAAATTTGCTGGAGGGGTAATTAAGCAAGATGGAACTATTATCGGTGTTCCGGCGAAAGAAGATCGACTGCTTATTCTTACGCCTACGCAAAAAAACATTCATATTCCATATGAAATATACGAGACTAATTTTAAAGACTTTTATTAAAAAATGAAGGAGGAAATTATGGGCATATCTTCATATTTAAGACGAGTAATCGGTAATCCCGTTTATTGTTCAGTTCATACCATGGCTCCTAATACAGCCTTAAGTACGAAGGTGGTTGCTATTACAGGGGGAGGAAGCGGCATCGGCAAGGCGGTAGCAAAGAATGTTATTGCTTGTGGAGGTAAGGTAATCATTCTTGGACGTCGGGAGGACAAGCTGAAAGCTACTGTTGATGAATTGGGAAATAAACAGTGTGGTTATTATGTTTATGATGTTACAAATGCTGATGGCTCTGTTGATTTATTTGAACATTTGGAGGAAATACATTCTATCCCAGTTAATACGCTTGTAAACAATGCGGGTATATATATATCTAAAAATCCGTTGGAATTTACAGAAAATGATTTTAATATTACGCTGAATACCAATTTGCGGGCGCCAATATTTTTAACTATCGCTTTTGTAAAATATTGTAAAAGTAAACATATGGAAGGAAATATTGTAATGACATCATCAAATCGTGGATTATTTGGAGATTATGGGCCATATGGCGTTTCAAAAAAAGGGTTAATTCATTACGTAGAAGGAATGGCGAGAGAGCTTGTGGGAACAGGTATCCGGATTAATTCAGTTGCTCCGGGAATGACAGCTTCTGAGATAAATCATATCAGTGAACAGGGGGATATGTATACGGGTTCAGCAAAAGGAAAGAGAATATTACTTCCAATAGAAATTGCAAATGTTATATGTTTTTTATTAAGCGATTATAGTAAATGTATTACAGGAGCTACAATCCCATGTGATGAAGGAGATAGTTTAAGATAATGACAAATATTACTATAAGAGATATTTTTCATATTTTGCATGGAATCATTTATATGATTATGCATAAAAAACATTTTAGCGGGAAAGGTTATATTAAGTTAACTAACCACGACTATATTAAACTAAAAAGAAATTCAGAAATTGTTTTGAACGAATCTTTAACATTGAGTGGAAATCGTATGGGAAGTAATGGACGAAGCAGTATATTACGTATGGATGAAGATAGCCAGTTGATTGTAAATGGAGGATTCAGCTTTTTTTATGGTGCAGACATTATTTTATTTAAAGGTGCAAAGTTGGTATTAGGAAAAGGCTTTATTAATAGTGATTGTAAAATTAGATGCCATAAGGAAATAGAGATAGGAGATAATTGTGTTATCTCCCATGATGTTACAATTATGGATTCAGATGCTCATAAATTAAATGGAAGTTCCAATACGGCGCCAATACGGATTGGGAATCACGTTTGGATTGGTACAAGGGTAACTATTTTAAGCGGAGTAAAAATTGGAAACAGCTCTGTTATAGCAGCAGGTTCTGTAGTTACAAAAGATGTGCCTGAAAATTCGCTGGTGGGAGGAGTTCCCGCGAAAGTAATAAAAGACAAAGTAGAATGGAATGTATAGTATGAAGGAATTTTGGCTAAGAAAAGAAGAATGCACCGGATGTGCCAGTTGTGCAAATATTTGCCCGAAAAATGCAATAGAATTAAAAAAAGATGATTGCGGGTTTGTCTATCCTAATATTTCAGAAGCATGTGTTGACTGCAATTTATGTGTGAAAGTATGTGAAAAAAGGCTCAAAATTAAAACATCGCGTATAACTGAACCATATACTTATGCTGTTTGGTCTGAAGATAAAGACACACGTTTTAAGAGTACATCAGGAGGAGCTTTTTCTGAATTAGCGAGAATTATACTAAAGCAGGGGGGTTATATTGCAGGTGCTGCATATAATGATAAGAACCTGGTTGAGCATATCTTGGTAAACAATGAAGAAGGACTTTCGCGTATTCGTCAATCAAAATATTTGCAAAGTGAGATTGGATTTATATATCAGGAAGTAAAGAAATTATTAGCTGAGAATAAATTAGTAGGGTTTTGCGGCGCGCCATGTCAGGTAGCAGGCTTATATGCATTTCTAGATAAAGATTATGATAATTTAATTACCTTTGATTTTATTTGCCGTGGTATGAATTCACCCAAAGCATACGAATCCTGGCTAAGGGAACTGGAAAACCAGAATAGTTCAAAAGTTTTAAATGTTTGGTTTAAATATAAAGTGAATGGCTGGAAGAAATCGCCTCGTTGTACGAAAGTAGATTTTGAAAATGGAAATTCTATTATATTGAAGGGAAACAAAAATCTATTTATGACAGGTTATCTAGGACCCAATTTATATATACGTCCAAGTTGCGGTAATTGTGATTTTAAAGGAATTCCAAGATATGGAGATATAACTTTGGCTGATTTTTGGGGAATAGAACCGCAATTGGACGATGACAAAGGAACATCAATGGTGTTGGTTAATAGTGTAAAAGGCAGTAAGCTTTTTTTATTAGCAGAGAAACAGTTACATGTTATAAAAAGAGATTTTCAGGAGATCTTTCAAGGTAATGTTTGCTTTGATTCATCCGTTAAGATTAATTCACAATCGGAAGAGTTTCTTCAAAAACTAGATGAAATATCATTTAGCAGAGCGATACAAAAGTATGGCAGAATATCTATTTTAGAAAAAATAAAACAAAAATTCTTTTGAAACTATTGTAGAAAACAGGATAATTATTGAAAATAAGGTTATTTTAACATTTTTGAAGAAGGGAAAATAATATTATGAAAATTAGTTTGTTAGACTGTACTCTAAGAGATGGAGGATATATTAATGACTGGAATTTTGGAGAAGAAGCAATTAAAAAAATTGTCTGGAAATTAGCACAAACGGGAATTGAAATGATTGAAGTGGGGTTTATAAAAGGGGATACATATAATCCAGATTATTCATTATTTCCTGATGTAGAATCTTTCCGTCATGTATTAGGAGTAAAGGATAAGAACATTCTTTATGTTGGAATGCTGGATATGAGCAATCCTGTGCCAATAGAAAGACTTATTCCCAATAAAGATGATTCAATTGATGGAATTAGAGTTATTTTTAAAAAGGAAAAATTAGATGAGGCGTATAAATATTGTCAAAGAATTAAAGAACTTGGTTATGCGGTATTTGTTAATTTCGTTAGCACCGATGCTTATTCAGACAAAGAATTTATAGAGAGTATAGAAAAATTTAATACAATACAACCGGATGGCCTAACAATTGTTGATACATTTGGAATGATTAAGAGACGGCATTTTCTACGTCTTGTCGCATTAGCAGATAATAACTTGAATAGAGATACAATGTTGTGTTATCATGCGCATAATAATCTTCAGCAGGCATTTGGAAATGCAGAAACATTAGTAGAAATGAATTTAAGACGAAATGTTTGTATTGACGCATGTATATTTGGTATGGGTCGTGGAGCAGGAAACCTTAATTTAGAGTTGTTTGCCGAGTATATGAACGATAATTATGGTACTAATTATCGTGTCTCACCTATGTTGGAAATTATGGATGAGTATTTGGTTAAGTTTTATAATAGAAAATTTTGGGGTTATTCTCTACCGCTTTATTTATCTGCTACACATGGCTGTCACCCAAATTATGCTATCTATTTAGCAGAAAAAGGTACGCTAGCTGTAAAGGCGTTTAACGAATTACTGGGTAGCATATCACCGGAAGATAAATTAATTTTTAATAAGACTAAAGCTGAAAAATATTATTTGGAATATTTTGAGGATTATATTGATGATAATAATACAATTTCAGATTTAAATAATAAGTTTCAGGGAAAAAAGATATTATTAATTGCACCCGGAAAGAGTATTAACAATTATTATGATGTAATAAAACAAAAAATGCAAGATAAAGAAATAATAGTTATTATGGTAAATTATTACGATAAAAAATTTAATCCAGAATATATATTTTGCAGTAACATGAGGAAATATGTGAGAATTCCGTCATTGGTAAAAGATAAAGTTATTGTAACATCAAATATATCTGATACAAGTAATGCAGAATATGTTGTAAACTACGCCAGCTATTTATCTCATCATGAAGAAATAATTGATAATGCCGGCCTGATGGTTTTGAGAGTTTTGGCCTCAATTGGAGTGAAGGACGTTGTAATTGCTGGAATGGACGGATATGAAAAGCATGAAAGCGGAAATTATTCTGAGCGTGAAATTGCAGAAGATTATTTTTTGGCTGCTGAATTAAAAAATGAATTGATTTCTGAGGAATTAAAAGATATTAATAAATATATATCCTTGGAATTTATTACACCAACACTTTATACAATATAAAAGATAAAATAGGAGATGGAAGATATGGAAAAAATTGTGACATTTGGAGAAATCATGTTACGTTTGACGCCAAATGGAAATTATCGTTTTTTTCAAAATGATCAAATGCTAGCAACGTTTGGCGGCGGAGAAGCGAATACGGCAGTATCACTTGCAAATTATGGGCTTGAAGTGAAGTATATTACAAAAGTGCCAGACAATCCTATCGGAAAAAGTGCAGTAAGAGAACTTCAAAATTTTGGTATTGATGTATCGGAAATTATATATGGCGGCGACAGGCTTGGAATATATTATCTTGAAAAAGGAGCATCCCAAAGGCCTTCTCAAGTGGTATATGATCGGAAGTATTCTGCATTTTCATTAGCGGATAAGAATGAATTTAAATGGGATAATATTTTTGATGATGCAGATTGGTTTCATTGGACTGGAATCAATCCTGCATTATCGGATAACATTTATGCTGCTTGTCTTGCGGCATGCAGTGAAGCCAAAAAAAGAGGTCTTTCTATATCTTGTGACCTTAATTACCGGAAGAAATTATGGGATAGCAAAAAAGCTCAGCAAATTATGAAAACTCTTATGCCTTACGTTGATATATGTATTGCAAACGAAGAGGATGCTGACAAGTGTTTGGGGATTGTTCCAACAGATAATGATGTAGAATCAGGTATGCTAAATACGTCAAATTATAAAGAAGTTGCTAGAGAAATTTGTAAAAAATATGGTTGTAAAAATGTTGCATTTACATTACGCGAAAGTTATTCAGCGGGTTTTAATGGATGGAGTGCGCTTCTGTATGATTATAAACAAGACAGATCCTTTTCCCCCCTAAATATGATATACATATTGTTGACCGAATTGGAGGAGGAGACAGTTTTTCAGCAGGTATTATTTACGGATTTATTACTGGAAAGGAAAATCAAGACATCATAAATTTTGCTACTGCGGCAAGTTGCTTGAAACATACGATAGAAGGCGATTTTAACAGGGTTACAGTTATGGAGGTAGAAAACTTGATTCAAAATGGCGGCTCTGGAAGAGTGGTTCGATGATAAAATGTAGTTTGATGTAATAAGTATTCTAAAAGATTTAAATAATATGTGTTGCTCGACAAATGGGCAGCAGCACTTTGCTACGAAGATATAAAACTTATAGCAAGGTACAATAGGAATAGGGCTAACTTTTATGGTTTTGGCCCCAACATCATAATATAGAATATATTCAGTAATTGGTGATTGACAAAAAAATAAAAAACTATAAAAACAGAGGAAATTTTAAATTGACAAGAGAAAAAAATAGGAATATCCTTAACCAACCAACCAACCAACCAACCAACCAACCAACCAACCAACCAACCAACCGGAATAGTTTGCTCAATTTTTTTAAAGGTATTGGATGTATAAGTGTTGTATTTATACACGTCTGTTTTCCTGGCATAACAGGAATAATTGTATCGAAAATTTCTGAATATGCAGTACCGGTTTTTTTTATGACATCTGGTTTCTTTGCTCATAGTAAAATTGGAGATGGAGTTGAAAAAAATATCAGAAGAATAAAACGGATACTGAAGATTACATGGTATTCTATATTTCTTTATACTACTATTACCTTATGTTTCAGAATTAAAGAATTTAGTATTGATGAATGGCTATTACAGTTTTTCGATTGGAAACAATGGGTTAAAATATTGTTTATTAGTGATTTGGATATTATATTAGCTGGCCATCTTTGGTTTTTACCCTCCCTTATTTATGCATATTTGGTATATATTTTCATAATCCGGAAGAAAGATTACAAATATATTTATAAAATGATTCCAATATTATTTTCATTTCGGATTATAATTTCAATTGTCGTAACATCACTGAATTTAACATGGCATCTGTTAGGAAATTTTCTGGTAGGAGCACTTCCGTATTTTTTTCTTGGAAATTATATTGCTAATAGATTAGAAGATTGTCGTAAATTAGAAAACGGTATTCTTATTTCCGCTTCGATGTTAGGAGCACTAACTGCTATATTATTTACAGTATTTAGCAACACAATAAATTTATCAGAAATCGGAACCATAATTTGTGCAGTATCTATATTTCTGATGGCTGCTAATAATCCATCTGTATCTATCAATAAAAATATTGAAAGACTAGGCGAATCATATTCAGTATATGTTTATGTCCTGCATATATTAATAGGTCATGTATTAGGATTTTTTGCTCAAATGGCAGGTTGGCAGAATAATGTGATATATGTATGGACAAGACCAATAATAGTTGTAGTTATTTCAGTTATAGCGAGTGTGTGTGTTTACCACATTATTGAAAATATAAGTAAAAAATATACTCAAGCGCGAAAATATACGCTCTAATATCTATGATGATGGTCTATTCATAATTACGAAGTAATGGTAGATAATGTGTAGCTATATAAAACCAATTTCATAAAGTTAAATTTCAAAATTAGATGATGTCCTTGATATTTATGAAATGTCCTATAATCCAGCAGTTCCCATGGTATGCATGGATGAAAAACCCTACCAGCTACTGGAGAGGTTCGGGCACCACTACCTGTGTGTTCAGGGGATACCCAGAAAGTCGACTCTGAATATATCCGGAATGATATCTGTTATTGGTTTATCCGTATATTTTCGTTCCAGTGCCTGAACCCCTGTCATTTCATCTGTGGAATACACTTCCATGTCTGCTTCTGCCGGCTGTGGGGGATTCCATGTAAAGGGCGCAGATCGATTCAATTTTTTAAGGTTTCTGGATCTTCGTGTTTTTCCGTGGAATTGAGCTAATAACGGTTTTTCTATGGCGCAATTCCTGCAAACATAAGAAATTTCCGCACACTGTAAGGAGAAACAAACTGCGCAATACCCTGACGTACTATTATAAAAACGGTTCCTCCATGTACTGACAGTAGCATAAGCAGTGTCAAATGCATCTGCAATCTGTGAATTTATTTTTTCTACACAGCCATCAGTACAATTTTGGAACGAAGAACACACCGGAATGCTCAGAATAGCTGGTGCTAAGATTTTCTTATATTCTTTTTGGCCTATCAGATAATATAAAAAGAATCTGCTTTATAACCATGCATATGTTTCTCTCCAAGTTTTTTATTTATTATCTATAGCAGAGCCATTTATTTTTTTAATTATCCTCCCGTAACACCTATATTCTGTCCGGTTACCATATCGCTTCCATTAGACAACAGATATTCTATTGTTGGAACAACCTCATGAATATAAATATTTCTTCCTAATGGATTATTTTTTGCACTTTGCTCTTTAATTAGATCCGGCAGTTCCGAAAGGAACTTTGTTTCTATCATATCTGGAGAAACTGCGTTAACCCTGATTCCTTTTGCTGCATATTCTGCAGCAAGATTTTTCATTAACCCAAGTAACGCATATTTTACTGTAATATACGGGCTTTGAAATTTAGGGGGTACTCCCAATAAATATGCAGAAAGCATAAATATTATCTTTCCGTACTTTTTTTTTGCCATTTTAGGTACAAAAGATTGTAAAATCATTGTAATTGATCTAAGAGAAGTATCTATTTCTTTTTGATAGCTTTCCCAAGTATGTTTATGAAATTGCAAGCTATGTGCCTTCTGAGCAGACAAATGAACTATATGGTCTGGAATATCTCCCGAAACATATATATTCTCGATAAAATCCTCAGTACTTTTTAAATCTCTAAAATCTGCCTGAATCGGAATAATCTGTTTTCCGACTTGTTTACGCAATTCATCAATAATAGTGGCTGAACTTCGATAATGTGCCCATATCTTTTCATAATTTTTTCCGACATTTTTAATTAATTCAGCTCCTACATCTGATGATGCACCTGTAACAAGAAGAACTTTTTCATTACTCATCCATCACACCTGCTTTCAATAGTCCTCTCAGGACTTTTTCATTCTTTTGATTTTTAATCATAATCTTAATTTCAAGATATTTCAAATCATAATCCACTCTACTAATCTTACCTGTAACTACCAATTCATCTCCAATAAATACAGGTTTCGCAAATTTTACCTCAATCCCCTGAATCAGGCAGAATTTACCCGGAAGATAACATCCCCCTAATGTTGAAATCAGCGATGCAGTCAGCATTCCATATACCACACGATCTTCAAATCCTCTGGATTTCGCAAAGTCTCCACTCATATGAAGCGGATTCTCATCTCCTGTTATATCAAAAAACTTTTGCATCATATCTTCAGTAATATTAACCTGGAAGCTTTCACTCATTCCAACAGTAATATCTTTTATTCCATACGCTCTCATTTACTATACACCCATCTTTTCAAGGATAAAATCCACCATTTCTCCGACGTTTTTCATCGCGTTTACCTCATCAATGTTAAATTTAACTTTGAATTCATCCTGAATTGCCACAACAAGATTGATCTGTTCCAAGCTGTCCCAATCCTCAATGTCCTCAGATGAAGTAACATCACAGAGAGTAATGCCATCATCATCAAAATTATTGCGGAAAATTACATTTAACTTTTCAAAAACTTCTTCTCTACTCATACTTCTACCTCCACTTGAATATATTTATTTTGTTTTGTATATGATTTCTCAATATCAAAAGACCATACCGTTCCCTCAGGTGATTCAGAAACAAGCGAAAATCCCATAGTTTCATAAAATTGTTTCACCATACCATTTTTCGATGTAGGATAATAATATCCTCTAATCTTCACAACCCCAGCAACTATACACTTGGAGACCAAGGAATCCATCATGGCATATTCCATGTCTCTTTTCAATACACGACAACTCATCAGCCATAAATCCATATGACATACATCGCCATCAATCCTGCCAATGCATACAGAAACAACACCATTATCACCAAATCTATCTTCTAATTTTCCATAAAGAGTTATAAAGTTGACATTATTAGATACCTCTTCAATTTCTGCCTGCGTGTAACGTTTAGTAGTAAGATTAAATTGATTGCTCTTGTTGGTAAGCTGTGCAATACGTGCCAAATAAACTGGCTCAAAAGGTTTGATAATAGCCCGCATATTTAAAGAGCAAAGATACTCCCCATAATCAGAAAAACTTCCCAGAAGTTTAATTCTTTCGGCATTTTCTTTATACATCTCGTTTCTCTTTAAATCATCATCAGATAAGTATGTAACCTCAAAAAAACCATTCCTATCAATATTCTGAATATACTCATGCGATTCTCCTATCTCCGGTGCACAAATATTTGGAATTTGTTCCCTCACAATATGACGTTCGGCGGGATTATCATCTACAAATACAAGACTCTCCGGTAATAGGTGAATCGCGTCTGCTATCGAATACATGTTTCTATCCTTTGATTCCCAATTGGCTCTTATTTCAATAAAATCTTCTGGTGCCAATGCACTATTTGGATGCCTTAACCCTGCTAACGCATTAGACGAATCATTTTTGGAATTTATATTGAGGATTACACCTATCTGCTTTAATTGTTTTACATACTCTTGAAACTCAAGATAAACCTGCCCTGGCGGTGTTTCTGGACCAATCTTAATGTTCTCAACGCCATCATCTCCAACAACACCTCCCCAAAGCGTATTATCAAGATCTAATACCAATCCTTTTTTATTTTTTCCAAATATAGATTTTATTATGTTTGCTATATTAAAAGAAAGATATGGTATTGCATTTACATTAAGCGCGTATTTATACATGTTCCAATAGAACGTGTCACTCCATTCTTTCAGACCATAATCTGCTGATATGTAGTTTATATCACAGATAAAGAAATCTTTATGGATTTCTGCATATTCATAAAACTGCTGATTCATCCTTGATAAAAAGTTTACGGTGCCATGTTTATCCCAAGCATCTCTATTTCCAAGAAGCCTAAATAGCGGCATTTCAAAATTATTCTGTATTATAGGACATGCATAATTTTCAGAAAGTTTTTCCCAGATTGTTCTAAAACGTTTCATGTATGATTCTAATAAAACATCTATTGTTTCTATCGAATCCGAAACTGCCGGAACCTCTGGCACATTACGGTTCGTAGTATGAATATATATAATATCCGGATGAAATGCCGAAAGTTCTTGATTCCCAAAAACAGCATCCTCATAATACATTCCATATTCAGACTCGTAAAATGTTGCTTTTATCCCTTGATTCATCAGAAACAAATCTAGTATTTGTATAATATTTGCTGTGGTTGAACCTCCAAGCACCGCTACCTTTTTTTCTATATAATTTCTATTTCCAGCTAAAAGACTCCTTCGAATTTTTCTTCTGTTTGAAAGAATCCAGCTTGCATCAAACGGATATTCAAGTTCTTTCATCAATGATACCACCTTATCAATTTGGCCGATCCATATCGCCATCGCCCTTAAACAATACTACGCCTTCAGTTTCTGACATATAAAATATATCAATATTACGTTGTTCAAATGGTGCAAAATAATCTGGCATAATATTGCCGGAATCACAAACAGTCTTCCAGCCCCCCTGCTCAAATACCTCATTATCCACACCCACTTCATAACAATCAGCATATTCACAATCATATTTTATTAAAAGTCTATCGATTTCAGGAGTAAAATATTTCAATAATTCATGATCTCCAATACAATCAATCACTCTGAGCAGTGCTGAATTATTACATCTCTGTACACGAAGAACAATAAATGCTTTTTTATCTTCGCAGAACAGGCCATATTTAATATACGAGAATGACGGATGTTCAAAATACCGCCGTTTAATAAATTTCTTATTTTTGTATAGCTGTCTTTCTCTCACAAGACAATCTTCGATTCCAAATTCATTTACTGCATGATTGTATGAAGTAATTTCATACTGTATTAATCCCCCTTTCCCTGCATCCTCAGGAATAGTCGCGTTATTCACTTTTGCAATCTTATATTCATCTATTTTCCGTAATCTATACCATTGTTTCATTTTCCCAGTATTCAAACCAAGAAACTTATATATAGATCTGGTTTTTGGATTGATGCCAGGTGCAGCAATTGTACGTACATCACCGTTTTTCTGCAAAAAAGTCAGCATGTTTATTCCTTGCATTGTTTCTTCAGTTTTTGTTGTTTTCCAAATAGCAAGGGTAATATCTCTGTTCTTACCACTATACGGAATATATCCTAACAAGCCAGTAATGTCCCCATCCTTTTCCGATATTACAAAAGAAACTTCCTCACCCCATTTATGCTGGAATTCAAATAGTCTCCTATCACGACTCATTATATGATTTTTTCGCCAGTATTTTTCAATAAAACACATTATATCAGGTATATCGTCTGCTTTCGCAAATCTTATCATAGATGTTTCCTCCACATTCCTATATAAACTTAATTATTTCCTCCACTTTTTATAGTTTTCACTTTTCGGCGGAAAATCATTACAATCAAGCCTTGGCAACTGAAGTACTGGATCTTTTCTTATTTCAGCAATCCGAACCTCTGTTGTCAATCCTATACACGCACCTTCTTTCTCAATGAATTCCAGTACATCAGAATTAAAATTTCCATAAGGATAATTCATAACCCACTCCTTACGGTCAATAAATTCATCCATAACATCAAGTGCCTTCGTTATATCTTCCTGCATCTTCTCCTTGCTTAGATTACCTAACCAATAGTGGTCATATCCATGGATACCTATATACATACCATGTTTCTTCAACGTTCGAATCTGTTCCGGAGTCATATATAACTCGTACGCGAGTTGTTCCTCGGTTACACCTACATACTTCTCAAACAAATCGCTGGAAATCTGGTTTCTTAACTTCTCAGGTAAAACAGTCTGAAGAATTCTTTTTACAAAAATAGTATTCTTATCATCAAATCTTCCATCTACTGCATATTGATTCCACAATTCCGCCGTTGATGGGTAATCAAATTCTGAGCCTCGATAAAAATCCATCTTTTTCTTAATATCTACAACAAGTTTCTTAATGTCTGCGCTTGCTAAAATATAATGGATTTTGTTTACATCCAAAAGCTGATGGGTTGTAAACGTTTTTCCTGGTATAAAGAAAGAGCCTTGAAATCCAAACTCCTCCAAAATAGGAAAAGCAAATGTGAAATTATCAATATAACCATCATCAAATGTAAGTAATACTGCGTTCTCTGGAAGATTTTCACCGCAATTTATAGCCTCCATTATCTCCTCCATTTGGACAACATTACAGTTCGTTTTGAAAAATTCCATCTGCTTTCGGAATAACTTAATATCGTATCCTTTTATTTCGGGATATCTGCTATGTCTCAAATCCCTCGTATAATGATACATTACAATAGATACGTTCTTATTATTCATTGCCCTTTTCCTCCTAATCCATTTTTCTCTAATTCTATTTTCTCAACTTAATTTTCTGCTGTTACAACGGAATATATATTCACCTCCCCTACCTGCTTAACCAAAACACTCTCTGCTCTCTCGTCATAATGTTCACGTATGTAGGTTGTAACGGTATTAATATATTCCGGATTATAAACAGTAGCTGCAAAATAAATAACATCACTATTTACTGACTCTGCTATAATATTATTTATTCCATAATTTTCTAATGTCTTTTCTATATTTGGAAAATAGTATCGATTACTTATTCCTAGATTACCATAATATTCCAGTTCGACATTTTGAAACATTCCCCATACATCATCATAAATATAATTCGTATCCCATGTTGAAAATAAATAGTAGTGTTCCTTATCTTTTGACAACAGATCCATCGTTTCTTTATTTTTCTTTTGTACCTCTTTTTTTGAGGTTATATATCCAAATTGATCTCCATAGTAACTACTCATTGAAATTTCCTTATAAAATATCAAAATAAATAATATAACTAAACCATAAATAAGCATATTACTTTTAATATCTGACTGTAATATTGTCTCTTCAAATCTAAAACTATAATATAATAGCAAAAAAGCTCCGGCTATTAACACGCAAACATCTACATGATGTTGCAAACGCCCTTGATAATTCATATATAAGTATGCTAAAAAACAACATGAAAAAACAATACAAATATATTTTAAAGATTTTTTACCCCCAATTAAAAATAGCATCATTGCCGCAATCAAAAAAATATATATACCAGTATCCTTCAAATAATAAGTTAAACTACTGCGAAATGCAGTTATAAAAATGTCTAGAGTATTCTTTTCCCCTTGTATAGGTTTAATATTTGCGATTTCTTTTAAAAGTTCAGGTGTAAAAAACTCTTTATCCATGTAAACTGCGTGTTTTTTCCACATACAATAATCATTATAGGATACTCCGATTGCCAAATACTCTTTTTTATATTCTTCAAAATTGGCCATATCATAATCTTGTAATCGCACTCTTGCTGAATTAGCCTCATACCAATTTTTCCATGCTGTATCTTGGCATATCATATGCACATTAATTTTCGATAATCCTATACTACACATATAAAGAAATAGAACAAGAAAAATAAATTTACCTATTTGTTTCGCCTTACACCTATTAATCTTTTTTGTTTCCATTAAAAATATAAAGAAAGATGACGCAAAGACTCCAGCAACCAAAAGATACATATTACTTCTTATTGTCATTCCAGTTATTATCATCAAACAAGGCAAAATATATTTTATAGCCTTTTTTTGCTCTTCTAATATTAAATCAAGCAATGCCATAAATCCACTGATTATTGTAATTCCGGCTACTTTCGTAAATGTAAATCGAATATACAATTCATATCCACAAAGTAGCAGAATAATAAACACAACAACCTTATGATACCTCTTATTACTTATGTCCTTCCTTTCAAATACCATTAATATTACCGTAAACGACATAAAGATAAAAAAATACTGCAAAACATAATACCATGGAATATTCGGCAAAAATAAATACAACATTTGATTAAGCTTACTAAAAAAATAATGACAATATGGAAGATACGACGAATATTTTCCAGTAAAAGCTCCATTTAATATCATAACCTGATCATAGTCGTCACTTTTAGGCGTTGGCTCAAATAGAAACAGCAGTGTAAGCAAAATAATTACATTCAATCCAATTGCTTTTAAAATCCACTTATAATGATTCCAACAATTATCAAAAACTTTACAATTTATCATCTCCTATACATTTTCTCCTATTCCCAAACTCAGATCTGGTTTGCCATATTTTTTATAAAGAAAATATACTATTCCTATAATAAGAAACTCTGAACCAATGCCAACTATAACTCTTTGCATTAATGAATTCAGACTGTGTTGTAAGCAAAACGTAATTCCTAGCATCAGAAAGACCACAGAAATCACAAACACATTGTCTGTTACATTCTTTTTTAAAATAAAGTTTACAATAATCATATGAAAAACCAGTAATGCTAAATAAGATATAAGGGTTGAAACTGCACCAAACTGATATCCAAATCTTTCAAGGAAGAACATATTCAAGAGTACATTTACTACTGCCGCCATTATAGTTCCAATAGAAATCAATATCGTTTTCCTATAAAAGAATTCTACATTTACATACAATGTATATGTAAAATTAATAAATGCTGCATATACTACCCACATTACCATAGAAATTCCTTCCCAATAATCCCTTGGACCTATAACCTTTATTATCTCTGGAGAAATAACCAGTACGCCAACTGTCACTATACAATACAGTAATAAATAATACTTTTGCACATATCGAACACTGTTCTCAGCCCCCCTATCCAATTGGCGAAAAAGCCATGGCCCAAATACATTATTCATGGCCTCAAATATCACTTGAGACAACATCCCCAACGTATAAACTAAACTATAAATACCACTAGCCGAAGCGCTTATCATACTATTAATCATAACCTTATCTGCGCCAGATAACACCATATGAGACAAATTATGCGGTATTAAAGGAACCCCAAATTCTAAGGAATATTTAATATACCTTTTTTTCATTGTCCAATGGCCCCGACATGACAAATGTAAATAGACAAAAAACGCCACAATAAACGCAGAAATAGCAGCTCCAATAATTCTACCCCAAAATCTTTGACCATTAAATATTGTTTCTATCAATGCAATAGACAATACAAAATTTCCTATTACAACACCTAGACTCATTGCCATATTTTTTTTATATTCGTAAAAAAAATTATATTCTGCGGAACGATATGAAATAATAAACATAGCATAACTATATAGCAACATAATATTAACTGTAAGCCGATCCATATCAAATATCCTCTGAATTATTGGGAAAAAAATATTAATACACAGAATAATCCCTACAGAAAATAATGTCGTAAACAGCAAACTTGATGTTATATATTCATTTGCTTCCTCCTTAAAATCCAATCGTCCTTTTCCTACTGTACCAGCAAAATCCAATCCCAAAATAATCATAAATATATTTACATATGTCATAAACACATCTACTTTTCCATATTCACTTGTTGTTAAAAGTCTGGAAAAAACAGGAATACTAATTAAATTCACCGCCCTTACCAAGACAGTACATAATAGGCTGAGGGAACCCACCTTCAATATCTTGCTTTTTTTTAGTTTGTATGCAAAATCCATTAAAATATCTGTAATCGCCATAATGATTCTCCTCCATTGGATTTTGTATCTATTTGAGATGCATAGACATAACTTATATTATCAAGTATTTTATTGCAAATGAATGTTTTATAGGCTCATTTCCATATTTGGTTCAATTTATTAATTGCATCTTTATTTCTCTTAATAATCAAATTAGGAGATTCCCCATAAACTATGCTGTCTGATGGTATATCTTCATTTTTAACACATGTATTAGCTGATAATATAACATTACTTCCAATATGACAATTGCCAAGTATGGAACTCCCAGCATAAAGAATAACATTTTCTCCAAGAACCGGATAAAATATAGTTCCATTTTTCGACGAACCACCTATAGTTGTACCCTGATATATTAACAAATAATTACTATATTTAGCTCTTCCTAATACAGAACAAAGCGGATGTTCTGCAAAAAAATAATCTGGAAGCATAATTTCATGATACCAGTCAACAGAATGTAACACTTTATTTAGATAATAAATCATATCCGCAGCGTTTTTGTCTCGTTTCAATAATTCATTCGATAGATAATACAAAAAAATTGTCCAAGATGTTGTATGAAAAGGTGAAAAAACACTCTCTCCATTTTCCCATATCCCTTTAGTATGCACTTTACTAAAACATTTTTCGACACGCTGTAATGTTTTAGAAATTTCAATTCTTAAATCCCCATTTAACTGCCTTTTTCCTATTTCACCCCAAAAATTTTCTATTTGATGGTGTATCAATTGTACTATTTCATTTTCATTTATAATTAATTTCATATTTTTATAATTCCTTTTTCATTTTTCAAGAATGCAAATAGTTTATAAAATATTTTTTGAATTATAAAATTCTGAGACTATTCGCGATACATTTGTTGTGCAATAACATATACCTCTTTCAAACCAGAGTCTTTCTTACAATAAAAACTATGCAAATACTGCATCATTTCAAAATCTTCTTCAGAATCAATATCAAGAACCAAATAATCCGGCATAATAGAAATGCCACACTGGTAATCCAATATCGTCCGTTCAATGGTCCCCTCCAAAAATGCAGGTTTATAGGCATATATACTTGCGTTCAACTCATATGAATGCGGCGCCTGTTGTCTGGCTGTATAAAGAGATTGACAAATTTTCCTGTAAAAACCATCCGGCTTTTTTTCTACCATATTAAAATATGGACTCCGCCTTGCTTCCACAACACTAAATACAATATCAAAATTCCCAGATGAAAATTCCTGTATAATATTATCAAAATCACACACCCGTCGATACGGTGATGTAATATCTAAGTCAATTACTACATCTGGCTCTGTTTCAATCATTTGAAGATATGTGTCCTGTATAACTGCTACTTTAGGAACAACATCTCCTGAAAGTTCTTCTTTTCTGTCTATAAACCTTATAGGCAATCTTTTCTGCTTCTGCAAAAGCTCTTTTAACAGTTCACTATCTGTGTTGACAGCAATAGTCACTTCATGTTGTGGGTGAGATATTGTATATCCATAAATTGCAGCCAGCGTATAATAAACCAGAGGAATCCCATTCATTTCCTTTATATTCTTATTTTTTAATCCTTTCGATCCTGCTCTGCCACAGATTGTAAATAGTATATTCATTCTTCACTCCATAATTTCTTACTTCAATATTTAATTACATTTCTTCTCAACTTTTTATTATCAAATTATAGTTTCCCCTGAGCTAAGTCTAGTACTTTGAGTCCTTGTCTGTATCCATCTTCAATCGGTGATAAGCCTAACACCATATCCAAGAAATGATTCAGTTCCCTGCTTTGATAATCATCCCGTTCTTCCTGAAAATCAACAACTTTACCTGAAACCAAATAGGTAATCTTGTTATTTGCAATATCACCAACAATCGTATCGTCTTTCGTAAAAAGCTGAATCTCACGAATTGTCTTTCTCCCGAAATAATCAAGATGTAATTCCACAGTCATTCCAGCAATTTCAGCAATATAAATTGCAAAATCATCACTATCTATTTCTAAAGAAGATTTTTTCCCAATCAAATGATATATTTGATTAGGCGCTCCAAACAAATAGGTAATGTAATCCCATTCATGAATCAAATCAATACTAACTCCTCCTCCAAGCTCCCTATGAGCGCTATAGGTCTCTCTATAATCTTTTCCAGGCCGCCATACAGGAAGATAACTGGATGATATACACCTTATTGATATTACATCCAGCATATCAATGTGTTTTTTGATATGCTGAATTACAGCATTATATCTCAGCGGACAAGCGACATAGTATATCCCGTTTCTTTTCAACTCATGCTTTTTTGCCTCCTCGATTTGTTTGAGTGACACAACCGGCTTCTCAATAAAAAAATTCCGACTTTTACTTTGGAAATTACTTAAAGCCTCTAAATGATATTCCGTAGGATTCGTAATAAATATAGCATCATAATTAGCCGGAACATCCTCTATATCATAAAAAATATGTTCAATCCCCTCAACACTGTCCTCAGAAACTCCCCGACGAAATGCATCAATGGTCAAATCAATATTCCTTAGTTTACAAATATTTCTCAAATTTCTAATATGACGTTTTGCAATAGAACCCACCCCAACAAAACAAACTTGTATACTATGCATTATTATGCTCCTAATGAATCAATCAACTTCAAAATCTTTTGATCTTTCTCAAATCCATACAGCGGAGATTTATTCTCCAAAACGACTTTAAAAAATTCCTGAATTTCGTTTTTATATGCATTCTCCACAATAAATTCCTTGTACCCTTCTCTATGCTCTGTTTCCTCATTCAAAGAAACCTTTTCTAACAGACCGGAGGAATGATTTAACACCCGAAGACTTTCTGGCGTTCCATCCCAGCACAAATACCGTTCTTCAGCATATGCCTCCAGCTTTCTCACAGCATAGGGCGATACAACATCCACCACAAGGATACCTTTATTACCATTTTCATGAGATATTTGTATCATGAAATTATCATGATACCCAATATTCAAATCCGTCATTTTATCGGATACGACATGTGTTTTCCTGACTTCGCCAAACGTCTCTATCAGCCAGGGAAGTTCTATCGCCATGATTTCACGACATCCATTTGTTCTTTGTTCTCCAATAAAAAAATCCTTATAATTTTCCCAGGGATGCCAGTCTGGAAGATACTGTCCAATATGATAAATATAATTCCACTTCACATCCTGTGTAATCTTCGTACGAATATACTTAATCTCTTCTCTATAGAAAAATGTAGAAGAAAGAAACAACTTACACCCTTTTTCCATTGCAAGTTTCATGTTACTTTCATAGGCATCATCCACAAGATTCAATTCAGTAAAAACATGCCATCCTTTCGACAGGCATTTTGTAATAATCGAAGCATGTGAAAGCGGCGACGTACAAATAAAAGCACAATCAACTGACTCATTCAAATTTGAGATATCATCATAGCAGGCGATATGCAGTCGTTCCTCCACTTCTTCCCGCCTGTCAGTTCTTCCATCAACACCTAGAATAACATAATCCGGATATAACTCCTGAAGTAATCTAATTCTACGTTTTCCCATAGAACCCAGACCAATTACAACTATTTTCATTTCTGCCTCCGCATAATATCTATATTGTAAAATTTCTTTTTTAAATTAATTCTATTGTTCAAAACAGTTTCTACTGACTTTCTTGCAATCTTTACTGCTGCATGACCGCTGCCATAAGGACTGACTACCTTTTTACACAACTCCCGATGCTCCTTAGATATCGCGCATCTTATAGCCTTAACAATGGATTCTTTGTCTGAAGCACAATTAATTATACTTTCAGACTGCAGTCTTCCACGCTGACGATCACCAATATTCACTGTAGGAATATGAAATGCAGGAGTTTCAATAATCCCACTGGATGAATTTCCCAAGACAAATTCACTATGTCTCATTAGCGATAAATATCTTCTTACCCCCAAAGAAGCAAATACATGGATATTCTGCATTTTCCTTTCCGCTTCATCAAGAAGTGCATTTATTCTTGCTCCGCCCTGGTCGGAGTTCGATTTGGTAATAATAAATGTAAGCTCTGGAAACAAAGAAATAGCACTCAAAAACTCTTGGACTTGTTTTTTTACATCAACCCTGTCCATTATAACTGGGTGATAAGTACAAACTGCATACTTACATTCTGTTATCCCTATACTTTCTAATGCCTCCTGAACGCTCAAATCGGCAATGGTTAATATATTATCAATGCTAGTTGAACCATAATTAAACACTCTTTCCGGAGATTCACCAAGCTGAATAACCCGATTTCTACTTTCCTCATTTGTAACAAAGTGAAGATAACTAATCTTTGTTATAGAATGTCTAATCCATTCATCCAAAGCTCCTTCCGTTGTATCACCACCGCAAAGATGAAAAATAGGTGTCTGGGTATTTCCTGCCGCAATCGCTATTGCTAACATTTCATATCGATCACCCAATAATATTAATGCATCATAATTTTGTTCCAAGAACAACTCTGTAAATCTTATCAGCGTCGTTGCCTGATTTTCAGCAATATCCCGTCCGGAATCCGAATAAACTGGTATCTGAATTTTATGATCAATCCTAGCACCCATCGACTCAATTTCAGACACTGTCATTCCATATTCTTCACTTAAATGAGTTCCCGTCACAACTAAATCAACCCTGAAACTTTCATTCTCATATTTCCGCAGTTCTATAACAACCGGCGAAAGCAGCCCAAATTCAGCTCTTGTTGATGTAATTACAGCAATCTTATTCATATCTCAATCAGCTCATCCTCTTCAAAATCACGAACTGCATACGTCCCAAGTACTTCGAACCACTTCATAGGGCTTATCCCTGTTCCAGGACGTTTAACAGTTAGATTATTTTCTGTTAACTTTTCACCTTTTTTTATTCCGGTTTTTGCAACAACACTTTTTCTTGCTATACCAATATTCTTTTTTTCAGATGAAGAAGGCATCTTATCTCTGGAACCTAGCGCTTTTTCTATATGGCGGATACCAGATACCATCATAGCCAGCTCATCCGGCTCCAAACTTGCCTTATGATCTGGCCCCTCCATAGTTCGATCTAATGTAAAATGCTTTTCAATAATTGTGGCTCCTAATGCCGCTGCTGCAACAGACACTTCTATCCCCTTCGTATGATCGGAATAACCAACTCCAACACCAAACACGTCTTTTAATGTGTTCATGGCCTTCAGGTTAACATCTTCAAACGGGGTGGGATATTCCGTATTACAATGAAGAAGTTTAATTTCTTTTGTTCCGTTTTCCTTCAGCGCTTTAATTGCTGCTCCGATTTCATCCAACGAACACATTCCAGTCGACATAATCACCGGTTTTCCAGTCTTTGCAAGCGCAATTAAATAAGGAAGGTTCGTTACTTCACCCGATGGAATTTTCCAGAATGGCATATCTATTGAATTTAAAAATTCAATACTATCAAAATCAAATGGCGTAGACAAAAAGCAAATACCTACGCTATCACAATATTTTTTTAGTTTTAAAAATTCATCATACGTAAGCTCCAATTTTTTCAACATATCCTGCTGCGAACTATCGCCAGTCTCTACTTTTTGATA
The DNA here is from genome assembly GCA_910574185.1 of Lachnospiraceae bacterium. Taxonomy (GTDB): domain Bacteria; phylum Bacillota; class Clostridia; order Lachnospirales; family Lachnospiraceae; genus Claveliimonas. The sequence continues at coordinate 73,794 of CAJSZQ010000014.1, read as the reverse complement.
CTCTGCTTTCCCAGCCCAACTCGATACGATATTTTTAGATTTAAATGTCTGGAATTTTATACAATCGGCCCCTGCTGTCTTTGCGGCATCGACCATTTTGCAGGCAAGTTCCACACTTCCATTATGATTTACGCCGGCTTCGGCTATAATATAAACACTCATTTCTCTACCACCCTGCATGGATTACCAAATGCCTTTACATTTTCAGGAATGTCCTTTACAACAACACTGCCTGCTCCGATTAAGACATTTTCCCCAATTGATATTTGCTGCTTTACAACAGCCCCTGCTCCTATGTGAGAATCAGCTCCAATCTGAACTTGACCGCAAAGTACTGTTCCCGGACTGATATGTGAAAAAGAACCCAGTACACAATCGTGTTCAACTATTGCACCTGTATTAATAATAGAACACTTATTTATAATTGTACCTGCGTTCACAACTGCTCTTTTTCCTATAAATGTTCCTTCGCCAATCTCTGTTCCTCTGGCAATAATTGCTGAGGGATCAATTATCGTTGGGATAAATAATCCTATCTTCTTCGCCATCTGATAAAGCCGTCTTCTTACTGCTGTATTTCCAACACTTCCTACTGTAATGACAGCGTCTGTCCATCCGCAATGATATAGCTTGGGAACATCATCATCTGTGCCAATAACCGGTATTCCTGAATATGAATGATCAACATTATCAATTATACCGATTTCTTCATAGCTCTTCATCGCCAGTATACTATCAAGAACAGAATGACAATGTCCGCCTCCGCCAATTAAAAGCAATCTTTTTCCCACAATACTGCCTCCGGATTATTCTCCATATAATTTTATTCTCATCTTCTCAAGCTCCGGCAACTGCCCCATATCCATCCAATCATTTTCACTTACCGGAAACACTGCAACCTTCTTTCCCTTTTGTCGCTCTTTCTCAATAATGTCCGGGAATCCGATTGATACTCCATCCTCAATATCATCAATTACTTCCGGTTCAACAATATATATACCCGTATTTGTCAAAAATGACATAAGCGGCTTCTCCTGCATGCTTTCAATTATTCCATTAACTCCCATCTCCACAACACCATAAGGTATATTCATATTTTTATATGCACATATCATAGTAATGATATTTCCATTCTCTTTGTGAAATTTAATCATACTCTCATAATTAGCTGTCAAAAGTGCGTCACAGTTTGCGAAAAAAAATGTATCTGAAAACTTCCCTTTGAGAAGACTAAGCCCGCCGCCTGTTCCCAATGGCTGCTCTTCAATATACCATCTAATATCATAGTTGTTCTCGTTATCTGTAAAATAGGCCTTCATTAACTCTCTTTTATAATTCACAATAATATGAAATTCATTACAACTATAAGCTTGATATTCCTGCATAATATGCTCAATAATGGGCATATCGCCAACAGGTATCAATGGTTTCGGAAGAACCCGGGTAAAAGGATCGAGTCTTGTTCCCTTTCCGCCAGCATTAATTACAACTGGAATATTCAGAGGATTTCGGCGTTTAAGCTTATGCCCTTCTTCATCGTACAAACCTACAACAGTTCCGTCATCACCTAAAATAGGAATGACAATATAATTCCTTTTATCATATAATAATTTTGCTTCACCAACAGTTTTGGCAAATTTAGGCGAACGATTGGCAGCCTCAATAGCAGCTTCATCCATTTTTCCACCTGCAAGCAGAAAACGGCGAATATCACCATCTGTAATACATCCTATCAACTTATTACTCTCATCCGTAACAAATAAAATACCTCTTTGATTGTTATCAATTTGCCGCATAGCTTCTGAGACAGTACAAGTACCTTGTCCTATGAATTTTTGAATATCATTCATCTGCTAAACACCTAAGCAATTGCTTCACCTCATCCGCCACATAGATAATTTCTTCCTCTGTAATTTGCGTACTGGAAGGAATGTTTAAAATCCTTGAGGCATAATAAGGTGCCTTTTCAAGATTGTATGTTACCTCGCCTTTATAGGGCTTCTGCTCGTTTATTAACCCCCAGATAGCTCTGGTCTGGATTCCCCTCTTTTCAAGGGATGTAATAATTTCCCGCATTGTTGCAGAAATTCTATTTTTATCTAATTCCAGTGAATAGAACCATTTATTGGAAGAAGTCCCCTCCCGAAACGATACAAGTTCTGCAAGTTCGAAGTCAGCAAATTGCTCTTTGTACAAATCGTAATTACTCTGCTTTCTTCTTATAAACTCCGGAAGCTCCTCCATCTGCGCCACCCCCAACGCCGCCTGGAGATTCGTCATTCTGAAGTTATAACCAATCTCATCGTGAATATAATAGTGCGGATCATTTTTTGCCTGTGTTGAAAGGTAACGCAAATGGTCGACGGTTTTAGAATTATTTGCTGTAACTGCTCCACCGCCGCCAGTAGTAATGATTTTATTGCCGTTAAAGCTAAAGGCTCCAAAATCTCCAATCGTCCCAGCATATTTTCCAACATAATGTCCTTCTGTATAATACGTTCCAAGAGCCTCTGTTGCATCTTCAATTACCTTCAAGTTAAATTCTTCGGCAACACTCATTATGGCATCCATATCTGCCATATTGCCAAAAACATGAACAACAATAAGTGCACGAACAATTTTCCCCTGATATTTCAGATGAGCTCCATCAAATTCACATTGTGTTTCACAGAAAGAACGCAGTTTTACCGGATCCATGCAGAAACTGTCATCACAATCAATAAACACAGGTGTTGCAAATTGATATTTAACAGGATTTACTGCTGCTATAAAAGTCAACGGCGGAACGAGGACAACATCTCCAGGTATTACGTCTGCTTCTATCAGTGATAAATGAAGCGCAGAAGTCCCACTCTGACAGGCCGCAACATTCCCGGTACATAGAAACTTAGCCATTTCCTGCTCCAATTTTGTTATATACGCTCCTCCAGTAGAAACCCAGCCCTGATCGAGCGCATCATTTACATATTTTTTTTCATTACCCTCAAAGTTGGGAATCGATAATGGTATAAACTTATTCATATGGTCACCGCTTCCTATTATCCCTATAAATACCCACCAAATGAAATATTACATCTTACTATCCAAGGACCTTCCCGTTTCGATATGCTCAAAATTTGGTAAATACTCTTTCATTATTTTTATCACTTCTTCTTTTGTAGTTTCCGTACGCTCAAAGGCTGCTGTCAATTGCATAAATAATTTCCTGATTCCTTCTTTATCAGGAATAGCCTTCCCTGTAATTACTCCCAATGAGGAAAAACGCTCCATATCAGCGGTCTCCGTCTCCGTCACAAATTCTTCATAAGCTTTCTCTCCGGAGGTATCGGAAATAGAATAATGAACTGGATACCGCGTCCCACCATCCTTCAATTCTACAGCTTTATCAATAGCTTCTTCGTCAGAGTTACACTCAATTGTTTCATAACCATGAGCCTTAAGCAGTTCTGTTCCGATAGCGTCAAAAGTCATCATTTGAGCCTCTTCAAGCTTCGGAAAGAAAATAGCCCGATTCTCGCCAAGCATACATGCCAGCATACAAATCTGCCCGCTTTCCTCCGGCGAAACAAAATATCTTTTAACATCAGACGGTCCTGACAGTGGCTGGAGTTTCTGAATACGATCCAAAAAACCTGCCGGAAGCGAACCATTTGAAAAAGCTACATTGGCAAAACGTGCCGTTTTTACCGGAAACTTGTCCGAATAACTAAAAATAACATCCTCCATAATTCGCTTAGATGCGCCCATGATGTTCACAGGATTAGCAGCTTTATCCGTCGACACGCAAAAGTATTCTTCCGGCGGAAACTTGACAAGAAAATCCAGAAGACGCTTAGCATGCAGTACATTATTCTGAAGAAGAGCCTCCACAGAATAGATATCCTTTTCCGATCTGACATGCTTATGCGCAGAGAAATTTCCTACAATATTGAAACCGCCGCGTTTTACAAACATTTTCTCAAATACAGGAGATGCAAAGTCTAACGGGTAGGTAACATAGTCGTCAGGAACGAACATCCCTTTCGTTGATCTTAAATCCCGAGTCAGTTCAGCTAAGGCATTCTCATTCGTATCCACCACAACAAGGGACGCTGGTCTAAACGGAAGAATGGCTTTGATAAAGGAAGAGCCTATAGAACCCGCTCCGCCAATCACACAAACAGTCTTGCCTTTGATTCTGTTTGATAATGCCTCTTTATTTTTCTCAATATCAGACATAAACATAGATTCCGAACGTTTTGTAACATGTGTTGAAATAAATTGTTCTAAATTAAACATAATTATTTCTCCCCTCCTCATACCAGATATATCAGTATCTGCTGTTTATAATATACTTTCACATACCATCACATTTCTTAATTATCAATTTTTTCATAGTAATCCCAATCTCTCAGCTGATCTTGAATAGTTTTTTTCTTACCGTCGTCAATTTCATATATAAACGACTCCGTCTGTTTATAAAAGCCTGGTTTAAACCTAAGATCCAGTTCATCTTCTATATTAACAGAATCAACTTTAACAGAAGCAGATTTCTGAATCGACAGTTTTTCCATCGGTTTAAAATAAAGTCTGTGCTTCGAGGTCAAAATCTCCACTGCCCACCTTCCTGGCGCAGCCCAATTTGCACCATATGTAAACAAAGCCCCCCTATCAGAAATACCAGCGCCAGCATATACAGACGCATTAGCATGCCAATTTAGAGAACCTGACGTATAGCAATTAATTTCTTTCGGCACTCCCCCAAGAAAAAAGGCCAAATCTACTACATGTGTAGAATTTTCAAAAAACCAATTTTCCTTAACTTTTTTTGAATATGGCAAAGGTTCAATCACATGGGACCATTCTGTAAATTCAAAATTAAATGATTGTACTCCTCCGTCTTCCTCTATAATTTCCATTGCCTTTTCCGTTGCAGCATAAAATCTTCGATTATAAGCAACGTACACATTTGCACTGTTCGCCTCAGCAAGTTCAACCATTTTTTCTATCTCTATTCTATTCATTCCTGCAGGCTTCTCAACCAAAATATTTTTGATTCCAGATTCTATAATCCGGCAGGAAACAATACTTAATGATTCCACATCAACAGCTACAATTGCGTAATCATAAGCAATAGGAGTTACTTTTAAAAAGTCATCTATTCCACCCGAAAATACCCGGACATCTTCTTCCTTTCGAAAGGACTCTGCTTTCTGTTCGTTTCTACATACAACATCAGGCGAAAATCCCATGTCTTTTAGAACTCTGCAATATTCCTTCGCAATATTACCCACACCAACAAGCAGTATATTTTTTATGTTATTGGACATATCCCCTTCTCCATTCCATTTTCTTCAAAAAAATTCATTAAAGGCTTAAGCATCATCAAATGCAAACTTGCTGACTCATCGAAAGGTGTCAATCTGCATGTCCCCTTCCTGAGAATATCTTCCATAATAAATTGCGTCATTTGGCTCAAATAAGGGAACTCAAAAGCCTCATTTTGCTCCTGATACTGACTTTCTTCATTCATATAATATAGTTTTTTCAAATCTTCCCTCACAATAAAACGCCCATTTTCTGTCGTAATTTCAATTTTCATTGGAAGACCACAATTTGGTATACATGATATCGAAAAGCCCTTAAGAAAATCTCCGCTTCCAAATATCATTCCATATACTTCCTTGTACCCAGGCCTTTTACTTTCTTTGATTAACGGCAGGAAATTTACTTCATTAATTTTGATACTTTTGTCTCCTGAGATGAAAGCAATTAAATCTAACATGTGAATCGCATTACACGCCATTCCCCATTCGCCGCCCGAAATATGGATTTCCATGTATCTGAAACTTTCTAATCTTTCCCGAAGATTTTGATAAAATTCCATCTGTCTACGTGCACAATTAACCCATGCTTTTATTTCCTTCTTTTTAAGATCTTGCAAAACATGCTCATAATCTTCAGTCCTCTGAAATAACACTTTTTCAAATAGGATATTATTAACTTTTATGTGATTTACCAGTTCATCATACATTTCTCTTCGTCCCTTTGACGTCATTGAAAAGAGAGCAAAATCAAATTCAATCTTTGGCAAATCAGTAATTGTTTTTACTAGAGATACTTTATTTTTCTCACACTCAGGCATATCATCTAATGCATTTTCATTAATGTCTATGCAATAAATATTTTTTTTAATTTTCGAGTTCATTATGGAACTCAAATGTTTTTTTCCAACTCCTCCTACTCCAACAATTACGATATTTATCATCACGTACCCCCTTGACTTTTATGAAATAAAAATTGGCTTAGCCATAGTTTGTTCAATGGAATCAGAGATTCAAAAGTTTTACCTCACCTATAGACACAACCTATCATATATAACTTTTTATTGAATTTCTTTTCATTTACAATTCACTCAAACTTTCATGTGGTAATTTTACTTGTAAAATTGTTTTTTCAAATATCTCTTTATATGTATTGCTCTGTTTAATTAATTTTTTAAATTTTAAAATATCACATTTGGTATAGTCTTTATAACTAACTAACATATTAGAAGGATACATATATATATGTTTTTTGCATTGAATTAAATCCAATATCAATTCTCCTGGTATATTTTTTTCTATTTCATTCACTTCTATTGCAGACGGAAAAATATATTTCATATTATCCCTATGATGTTTTTTAATATATATTTTTTGTGGATTATATTTATATATTATATATTGTATAACATCATCAACTAACTCTTGAACCGATAGGCCTGAAAAACTCTCTAAAGGAGTTGTAAATAAAATTACATCTCCCACAAATTTCTGATCCCCATTAACACAAAATGTCTTTCGTAAACATTTTTTCCACGCATCAACATTCGTATTAGTCAATTCTCTTAACACTCTTATTTCCTTATAATTTCTATATAACATCCATTCTGGATGCACTACATATTTTATACACAAACAGCTTGGTTTATTTCTATAATGTGCATCACCAACACCTGAACCATATCCCATAAACGAGAGAAAAAATGATGAAATATTTTCAATATTTATACCATATTCTAGTGAAAAATTTTTGCTTTTATCTGCATAATCACCCAAACCATCTTCCAAAATAACTGTGTCCACTTCTGAAGATAAAGAAATTAACAGTCCGCACAAAACAGAATATTCACTAGGAACAAGATGCAGGTCATAATCTAATTTTTCAATATACTTTTCAAAATATCTTTGTACAAATCTTTTTTTTTTCCTTGTAATCCAAGCGAAGGACATTTTCCCAAATAAAATTGCCATTTCTTTTAATGACATAGTCTTATAGAGCGGATCAGATAAATATACATTACTAAATATTTCTGAATTGACACAATATTTATCAATTATCACTTTTCCACCACAGGGAACGCAAATAACATCCCAAGAATACTCGATTCCAAAAGTGTGGTAATACCAGATAAAGTCTACCAGAGTTTTAGGAGAGTATAATATTGCTAAAGCTTTCTTCATAATAACGTAATCCTTTTTGCTATCTGTATTTTTCAGACTTAAAGTATTTGATAACCTGTTCATCGATTATAAAATATCCAACCGTCATTCACCGCAGTTAAAAAAGCAAGAAATCTTGCAATACTGAAACATTTTGAGCGACCCAGACAGACTCCGAAAACTGTGTATCGAGTCTGCCTTGTCCCCAGGGTACGAAGATGCAGGTTAAACCAGCATTCTGAGCTGTTTTGATATCACTGAGCCCATCACCGACGTAAACAGCATCTGCCGCTGAACACGAACACTTAGTTAATATCATCTCAACACCGTACGGATCTGGTTTAGGCGGATAATTTTCCGAATATCCAATTACAGCATCAAAAAATCCCTTTGGAAACATTTCCTCCACCATCTGTTCCAAAAGTTCCTGTCCCTTATTAGAGTTAACAGCAAGACGAATCTTCATTTCCTTCAATTGTAAAAGAAGATCCATGATTCCGGGATAAAGGAAGGTATTTTTCTTAGAACATGTAGAATATATTTTTCTATATAATTTTTTCACTCTGTCAATGTTTTCAGGAGATGCCTGTTCCCTGGGTAATAATTTGGAAACAATCACTTCCAAATTTCCGCCAACCAAATCACAAATTTCCTGCAATGAATGCTGAGGAAAATCACACTGCTTGAGCGATTCATTAAAACAGATTGCAACATCCTTTACCGTATCGGCCAGAGTACCGTCAAAATCAAAAATAACTAATTTATACATCGGGGTACCCAAACAGCTAGACCACGATATCAGAGCCAGCAATCTCCAGGCGTTCCGCCATCATTTTGAGCCTTGCCTGGTCTTCGGTAGCCATACGCCCGTAATATTCGCATTTGTTCTTTAAATATAACGTTTCAAATTCCATTGCTTTCATAATTCCGTCTTTTAGCTTTTTTTCATCATCAGTAGCATGAAATACCACCTTACGGGTTTCAAAACGGTCACTTACAGCACACATTTTACCGATAAAAGGAACGGCATCAAAGGAAATACCGCCTCCGAAATTCACTTGATAACCATATTGATGACTTCGTTTTGCAATATCACTGGTAACGTTAAAGACCTTATCACTATTAATATCTTTCCGGTCTAACCCCATAGAAGCAGACAGATCTACCCGGCCGATTGATACAGTAGAGAGGAAATCCGTCCCTTTCGCAAGAATCGAGTCAAGATTCTCATAGCAAGTAATGGTTTCCGCATTAATAATCCACTCGATATCCTTCCAGTCATGTTCATAAACTTTTTTTGCTGCGCAGATATATTTCTGCATGGCAAAGGTCGATTCAATCATAGGAGCCATAATACCGGAAGCGCCCAGTAAGCGGCACTGATCCAGATCCCTTACGGCTTCACAGCCGCCGATTTTGATATATAACTTCATATCTGCCCGAAATATAATTTCATTGAGCATAACGAGTTCGTCAGTACGGCTGCCTTCTGCTTCAAATTCAGCTTTGATGGCAATAATATTATGCACTTCTTTTAAATATTTTAAAGTTTCCAGCATCTTATGCTCTGTCAGATTCATAGTTCATCCCTCCTGGTTTTCTTTATTCTATTTCTACGAGAATACTGTCGGAAAATCTGGAAACCTGACGGTTCATTTCCTCCGAGGAAGCGTATTCGTAGTACAAATAGACGATTCTTTCATTGAAACAATTTTTAATTGTGTCTCCCGGCTGCAGCATAACAGTCTTTTTAAAAATGTGAGAGTCGATATGTGAAGGAATATGATAAGATTCCAATATACCATTTTTGTAAGGCATCAGGCCAAAATGACCACAGTAGTTTTTAAATGGCTTTGCTCTTTTAACCGAAGAACAATCCAGACCTAACGCTGCTTTAATGTAAGCTTCAGACCAGTCGAAACCGGTTACCATCGTATAAGGGAGGAGCGCTTCGTTGCCAAAGCAACGTCTCATCATTTCTATAATATACGGCTTCTGATCTTTTAAGATAAATTGAAGGTTCAATATACCATCTGCCAAATCCAAATCAAGAGCCATCTTCTCTATAATATTTTCCAGTTCTCCCCGAATCTCATCTGTCATCTCACAGGATGGGAATGTCTCCGCCTGTATCAAATACGGATTTGTAAAAGAATAGCATTTACAACTTGAACTTACTGCAACCTTTTTATTTATAAGGAAAACACAAATTGAATGTTGCGTTCCTGATATATATGGCTCAATCAGTATATGTTTGTCACGTGACCAATCAAATGCATTTCTGACTGCTTCCTCCGCTTCTTCAGAAGTATCAGCCATTTTAATACCCTTTCCGCCAGTCAAATCATTTGCTTTCACTATAATTGGATATTCGCATACTTCGCTATACTCTAATGCACTCTCTACATCTGTAAAGATATGAGAATGCGGAGATGGAATATCGTGCTCAAAGCAATATTGTTTAAACTTATCCTTATGATGCATCATTAGCGCATGTTCATACGTATCATGTCCCTTCCATCCCATCTGCTCAGCCACATAAGAGGCCGTAAGAACACCAAAATCATTTGCACAACTGACGATACCTTCTATTTCGTTATCCTTAACCAATTCCAGAATCGCTTCTTTATCAGAATAATCACAAGGAATATATTCATCTGCTGACTGATGTCCGATTAATCCCGGAGCATTACCTGTAGTTACCACATAATATCCCATTTCTTTCGCTTTCTCTATAATTGGCTTTTCACAAAAGCTGCCGTTAAGTATTAGTATCTTCTTCATTTATTTCATCCTCTGATTTTATTTTTCCTATTATCTCTACATTCTTCATCTCTCGGACTGCATACTGAGGCGCATTATTGATACAAATATAAATACGTCCCACATATTCTCCTAAAAGCCCGAGAAAAAGCATAATCATTCCACAGAAAATCAACAAAGCCGCCATCATAGAGGAATACCCGGTAGCCACGATATCTCCCATCAGTCTCCTTATAATAATAAAAATGGCATAAACCATTCCCGCTCCTGCACTAATCATCCCCACAATAGAAGCAATGCGAAGAGGCTTTTCAGAAAACGATGTGAATCCATTCAACCAAAGATTAATCAATCTGTTAAGATTATACCCAGAGTTTCCAACCATTCGATTATCATGACTCACTTCTACATTTGCAATCTTACGTGTAACACGAAGGGCAAGTCCATGAACAAATGGATACGCATTCCGGTATTTCACAATCTCATCCACCACAAAGCGTTTCATAACATAATAACTATTCAGTTCGATATCTCTCGGCATGTCAATCAGATAACGGGACATTGCAAAACTTATCTTTGAACCAAAACGACGGATAAATCCTCTTTCATCTTTCGGATATTTTGCAGATACCAGGTCATATCCCTCTTCTAATTTATCAATAAGCCTGAACATCTCTTCCGGAGGATTCTGCCCATCATCATCCAGACATACGATAATATCCCCCTCCACGTAGTGAAAACCGGCCATAAGCGCTGAATGCTGCCCAAAATTTCTAGACAAATCTATTACTTTAATCTTTGTATTTACCGCTAACTCTCTTAATACTGCATATGTGCCGTCTGTAGAGCCATCATTTACACAAACAATCTCATAATCATACCTGTTATCCTTGATAACCGTATCAATAATCCTTGTTATAACTGCTTCAATTGTCTTCTCTGAATAGTAACAAGGAATTACAAATGACAACTTTTTATCTCCTGTTTTTTGCAAATCCATCTCTTACTCTCCATCCTCCAGACAAAGGTTCGACGCATATTCCCGTATTGCCTGTTCAATTCCAATCTGCGGTTCATATCCTAATTCCTGTTGTATTTTTTCTAAGGATACATCCCACACATAGTCATCCATCTTATCTTTCTGTCCTGAAAATACGATTTTCGAATTTGAATGAAGGGTTTCTATACACCTTTCTGCCAACTCTTTATTGGACAGACGATTATAGCTGGATAAATTATACACACCATGCCCGTTTTCATTCTGTAGCGCCAGTGAAACAGCCTGTGCAATATCTTCCACATGAACATAGGTCTGTTCTCTGCTTCCATTTCCTGAAAGAAGCAAATCCTCTCCTTTTATAGCTTTACCCACAAATGTCGGGAATATCGTAGAAGGATTCATCCCAATTCCCACCGGCGCAGATATGCGAAAGCTTACCGTACGCAAACCATGCGTATAATCGGCGTAATTTGCCAGCAGCTCTTCCATAATTTTGGTAGCGTGGTAAACGGTAGGCGGCATCAAAGGATGCCTCTCCGTAATAGGATGCTCTATTGGTTTCCCTATTACCGGCAGGCTGGAAAGCTGTACAAATACACCAACTTCCTTCTTTTCACACAATTCAAGTATTCTTTGTGTTCCAACACAGTTATGCGATACGATTTCTATTCCATAAGGCTCTTTTCTCATATCAGCAGCCAAATGGACAACTCCATCAATCTTATCCGCCCGCATCATATCATAAATACTATCTACCTTATCCGTATCCATATCGCAGCAAATATATTCGTTCGCCTGACAAATGTTATTCTTCCTACGTCCAAGTCCTATAATATAATGTCCCTGTTTTTTTAAATATTCACATACATGTCTGCCTATAAATCCATTAGAGCCAGTTACTAAAACATTCATACAACAGCCTAACTCCCTTCCGTCTATTTCCAAAAATCCTTTATTTTAGACACAATATGCTCTATATCATCTTCACCTAATCCATAGTAAAGCGGAAGCCTCAGCAAACGCTCACTTTCTTTTGTAGTATACTTATCTTCTCCATGGAACTGCCCCAGCTCCTTACCTGCAGGAGAACTATGCAGCGGTATATAATGAAACACTGCATATATATTTTCTTTTTTCAAATACTTAATCAATCTTGTTCTTTCTTCTAAATTATTTGTTTTTATGTAAAACATATGCGCATTATGTTTACATTCCTCCGGTACTCCTGGGAGCTCAATATTCCCACTTTTCTCAAGTTCTGACAATAAATCATGATATTTATTCCAAGAATTCATCCTGTCATCATATATTTTCTGTGCTGCCTCTAACTGAGCCCAAAGATATGCTGCATTTAACTCACTGGGCAAATATGAAGAACCTGTCGACATCCAGGTATATTTATCAATCTCTCCCCGGAAATACTGGCTTCTGTTCGTTCCCTTTTCCCGTATAATCTCTGCCTGCTGAATATTTTTCTTATTCTTTACAAGCAGCGCCCCTCCTTCTCCCATACTATAATTCTTTGTTTCATGAAAGCTATAGCAACCATAGTCCCCGATTGTTCCAAGAGGTTTCCCTTTATACGTTGACATCATTCCCTGCGCTGCATCCTCAATCACGCAAATATTATGTCTCTTAGCGATATCCATAATAGTATCCATCTCACAGGATACACCTGCATAATGCACCACAACAATTGCTTTTGTTTTCTCTGTAATCGCACTCTCTATCAGCTTTTCATCAATATTCATTGTATCTGGCCGGATATCCACAAACACAATTCGAGCTCCGCGCAAAGTAAAAGCGTTTGCTGTTGATACAAACGTATATGAAGGCATAATCACTTCGTCATCTGGTTCAATATCAGAAAGTATCGCCGCCATCTCCGTTGCATGTGTACAGGATGTTGTCAAAAGTACCTTAGCGCTCCCTGTCTGCTTCTCCAGCCACCTTGAACATTTTTTTGTAAATGATCCGTCACCGCATATCTTTCGCATCCGAACTGCTTCTTCTATATACTTTAATTCATTTCCTACAAACGGAGGTACATTAAAACTTATCATCTTTCGCGTCCCATTCCTTATTATTTTATATCTAATACCTAATTGTATTTATCAAATCCTTTTAGGTTCACAAACTGCAAAACTGTAACATATGCTTCTTAAACTTTACTATATTCTTAATATTTTGTCCAGCACAATGTATATTTTGTAAAAAAATACCGCATTTTATTCCTTATAAAACTTCCAAATCTGATACCCGTCAACCTCTTTATACAATTCCACCCTTGCATCCGGATAATAATGCTCCCTCAAATAATTCAGCTTTATTTCCAGATAACGGTTATCAACCAGATAAACATTATCATCCACCAGCGACTTCAGAGGATTCTCTACCCCTTTATTCTCCAGCAGTTTCACCAAATCTGGATAATTGGATGTAATCCCCGCCAGATAGGAAAAGTTATCCCATTCCTCCGCGTTCATACTCTCCCATGGAGCCCATTCATAATACAAAATCTGTATCGTTGTCTGAAAATCCAAAAAATAAAAATTATCCTTATTGGCAGATATTTCATCCAGCAGACCACTGGAGGGTTTGCCTTTATTTACTACTTTTCTGTATTTCTGCGCCCCGTAATTCCAAGATTCAAAGAAGGTATTCGTGATATAATCCATCCTGCCTTCTTGCGTTACATCCTGATACGACTGGTCCGGAACATACAGAACCAGATGAACCATCAAATACAGTGACGTAATAACCGCGCATATTTTCATTAAACCTTTTTTCTTTTGTATATATTCTGTTTCATTCGCTCCATAAGAACAGCATCGAGTCCAAAAATAGACGCCGCACAGAAACATTCCAAGAAAAACGGAATACTCTACACGATATACATATCTTTCGCGGTAACAAAAGTAGATCAGATATCCTTCCCCGATTCCCATACTAACCAGCATCGTCCACCATTTTGAATAATTCAAAAAAATTCCCAAACCCAGAAGGAGGATACACGCCAGAAATACCGGATACTTCAAATACTCCCGCTCCTGCAGCCTTTCAAAAATCTCCTCTTTTCCCACCTCCTGCACGCTGTGATGCCTCGCGATAGTCTCCGCCGTCTTTCGCATTCTTTCATAAGTAAAAAAATCATTGTCTGCAAAATTCCAGCTTCGCATCATATAATAGTCATTTTCAGATACTCCTATTTCAGACAACTCGTCAGCCATTTCCCAATAACCGCATTCCGGCGAATCCACAACACCGGCTCTCACCCCATTATACGCATAATATTGCCTGTAGTTCTCCTCACTGTTGCAAATATAGCTATTTAAATTCCTAAGTCCGTACGCGCTTCCTATCAGCATACAGCCAGCAAATATTATAACCGCAACCCGCTTTGTAAGCAATCCTTTTAATCCTTTTTTTATACCTTTTAATACGGCCGAATGGCCATTAGGGGCGCCCTTGGGTATACATATCTGAACAAATTCATATCCCAGTATAAACAGAAGAAATCCTCCCGCCAGATAAATATCAGCAAACCGCAGCATTGTGCCCATCAGACAAAGCAGAGCTCCGGTCAGCACATACCATATACTTTTCTTATCAAACAAAGCCCATATAAATAGCAAACTCCCTGCCATAATCGTAATCATGGCTGTTTTTGTAAATTGAACGAGAATATATGCATCATTTGAAAAAAATAAGATAAACATAACCGACAGCATAATCGCTTTTGGCTTTCCCACTCTTTCCAGCAGAAAGAACGTTACCATACAGGAAGACGCAAATATGAGGAAAATCTGTAATATAAAATACCAGCTAACCCCAAGAACCAGTTTATAAAACGGCAGCAACAGATATCCGATTATAACATTTACAAAAATCATCTGCGGATTCGGTCCATTGCCGTATGCCCCTGACAGAATAGCGGCCATCACAAAATCATCAGACACCTCATACTTCATATCACAAAAAAGGAGAACCAGACAAAGGAAAAAAATGTTAATCAAAAACGCCGTCAGTAAATTTGAGGATTGAATTTTTCTGATGATAGGATTTTTCTTTATATTTATATTCATTTTCATAACAATCCCCTCCTTTACAAATGCCGACCTCATCCCCTGCAAAACTCTTCATACAGAATTGGGCCACCACTATACGCCG
Source organism: Lachnospiraceae bacterium (assembly GCA_910574185.1). Classification (GTDB taxonomy): domain Bacteria; phylum Bacillota; class Clostridia; order Lachnospirales; family Lachnospiraceae; genus Claveliimonas. Next base: position 58,398 of record CAJSZQ010000014.1, on the reverse strand, counting down.
CCTGATCCAATGTTTTATCAAAATAAAATATTCAGCTATTTTTTCTGTATATATCTGTCAATTCCCGACTGGAGAATCTCTATCACAAATTTTTCCTTCAACACTACCAATACAATGCCATACGTTCCAAAAAAAAGCGCTGCCGATATACATAATATCCAAAATAATTTTATATTATCTATCATTGTTACAGTTCTTCCTACTATAATACTAACTCCCAGCCCAACACATATTTTCCAATACTGTACTGATTTCAACATGTTGGGGAGCTCTTCTCTGAGATAAATGCACTGTACAATCAGCACCAGCAATTCCGCCAGCAGTGTAGCCATAGCGGCTCCCGCCGCTCCATATCTGGGAATCAGTACTAAATTAAGTAAAAAATCCAGAATTGCTCCTGCCGTCACCGAGAATACCACTTTATTCTCTTTTCCCTGAGGAATAAGCACCTGAATACCTGTGATATTCGAAAGTCCAATAAGCAAAACTGTCGGCATCAAAATACGCATCGGTAATACAGACTGCAAAAAATCCTTTCCAGCCAGAAACAAAATTGTTTCACTTGTAAACATCATAAAATACACCATGACGCCGGTGGCTGCAATAAATACAAAGTTGAAGGCTTTTGACACCATTCTGTAAAAGGCTTCTTTGTCGTTCTTCTGAACATAGTAGGATAATCTCGGGAGTAATACCGTCCCAAGAGAGGTAATCATTGTGATTAAAATTGTTTTCACCTTAATTGCCGCATCATAGATTCCCACTTCTGCATCGTCCTTCATAAATCGAAGCATCACCACATCAAGATTCGTGTAGATACTCGTTGCCGCTGACATCGCAAAAAACATAAGAATAGGAGGAATATGCTTTTTAAACTCATACCCAGACTGTTTCTTTAATGATATAAATCTCTGTGCATATATAAAATTAAATATATAAGAGGCACAGCTTGCAAACATCGTGATTGCCCCATATTTAATATAGTCAGACGGTTCCTTAACTATCAGGAACATCAGCACAAGCGATACAATCTTTACTGTAAGATTGCAGACTGTAATGTAAGAGTACTGCTCCAGTGCATTATACAGCCATGACATAGAATATACGTTGAGCACAATGCCAATCCCATTAATAAAGAATAATTCCTTCTCTGCAGCAAACTGGGGAACCGCAAAAATTGATATCACAAATACCGTACAGCTAAGAAGCATCGTTACTGAATTAATAATCAGCAGTTCCTGTACTGTTTTTGACAGCTTTTCTTTGTCATCCCTAATTTTGGCACAGGCACGTATCCCATAGGTAGGAATTCCCAGCGACGCAAACATGGTAAAATACGTAGCCGTAGAACTGGCAAAAGCTATTTTCCCTGTTCCCACAGCCAGCAAAACTCTGGTAACATAGGGAAATGTAATCAATGGAAATATAATAGAAGAAGCCGTCAAAATCATATTCATGATAAAATTAAATTTAACAGAGTGTATCTTCATAATTGTCTTCTCTCTAAAACTCTCTCATTCTGTCTGTTTCTCATGTCACACAAATTCATAACGCTATCCGTTCTCCATCCTGCTCAAATTTGCAAATCTATCTGTTTCTCACTTTGCTTAAATTCACAATCGCTTCATAGCCCCGAAACTTGACTTTCCTAAGCATACGCAGCATTCCACTGTATTCTCCGGTCTCATGGTACACTGTCAGACTTTTTTTCTTTAGCGCTTCATCAAAATCCTGGAATTTTTTCTGTATTTCTTTATCGTTCACTGGAAAACTTGTAAAAATATCAACCTGTCCATGTGCCATCTCTCCGATTCTTCTTTCCATATACCGAACTTTATCTTCCTCTGCTTTTCCGGTCTTTTTATAATTCTCGATATAATCCAGCACATGCATAATAACGTCAATATGATTCTGCATATGCTTCTGATATCCCTGCATACTCACACTCTGTCCCACCTGTGCCAACCGGTACATATACACATATATATCAAAATAAACCACCTTCTCCACATAAGGAATCGGATATAAAATATATTCAACATCCACATAGAAACAATGCTCGTCCAGTCTTATATTATGTTCTTTTAATATCCTGGTTTTGATAACAACCGCATGCATAGAAATTTTAGTTTCTTTTGCAATTGTATGAAACGACATTTCTTCATTCAATCTGATTCCAGGGAACGTTACCGGATTTTTTTCTTTAGTCACATCATTCACTTCATAGTAGTTGGTAAATACATAATCTGCACTACAACCCTTCAATTTCTGAATTAATCTCACAAAGTCCTCTGTGTTAACCCAGTCGTCGCCGTCTACAACTTTAAAATATCTGCCTTTCGCTTCCGCAATTCCCCGGTTAATCGTAGAACCATGCCCGCCGTTTTCTTTTGAAATCACACGAAAACTTTGCGGATATTTTTCTTCATATTCTTTTCCTATCTCTGCCGTATGATCCTTGGAACCGTCGTCCACAATCAAAACCTCAATATCATCTAGGATTTCATCATGAATAAATGAATTAAGCGTTTGATTCAAGAATTTTTCTACATTGTATGACGGTACTGTGATTGTTAAAATCTTCTCCATAACTGCCCCCGACTTATTTTCTTCTTTCTACGAACTGCCTACACTCAGACAGCAGCGCCATAATCCAATACTGTCTGATATCCAATATAAACAAATGGAACTTATTCTTTCTCTCCAACTGCTTTACATAAGAATTTTGATGAAATTCCGGAAACTTATCATACATATATGCTCGGAATTTCTTTAAATATGGATTTTTCCTGTCCTTTAATACAATTTCTCTAGAAGGCTCAAAATAACCGCTTGCAAATGCAAGATACTCCAATTCCTCCTTATATTTTTGAAATTGATTTCTTTCTTTAAAAAAATGCAGAATATCATTCAGAATCCAAACCATATCCTTATAATTACGCTCAAAATTATAGCTTTTCATAATAGAATTACTGCGAATCGTATAAAAGTACAAACTCTCCTTCAAATACACAATTCGATTTGCTTCCAGTAAAAACTTCGGCGTTGTTCCCAAATCTTCATAATATTTTCCAACCGGAAAAGGATGATTTGCCCTCATGTAAAATTCGCGATTGAACAGTCTGCTCCACGCAGCCGGCGGCATAAGAAGCAGTTTCTTCTCTTCTTCTAATCGCAATATCTTATTCGTCGGAATGTTATTTGTACGAAGTTTAAATTCTCCTTCTTCCACAGCAGTAAAATCAAAAATCACCATATCCGCCTGATTTTCTTCTGCAGAAGAAATAGTTTTCTCTACAAGTTTGTTATCCACATAATCATCACTATCAATAAAAATAAGATATTTCCCGGAAGCCCGCTTTGCCCCTGTGTTCCTGGCATCACTAAGCCCGCCGTTTACTTTGTGGATTACTTCGATTCTTTTATCCTCTTTTGCGAATTTGTCGCACAACCGGCCGCATCCATCCGGCGAACCGTCATCTACAAGTATAATCTCCAAGTTTTGATAGGTCTGATTTATGAGACTTCTTACACATTTATCTAAATATTTTTCAACGCCATATATCGGAACAACAATACTAACCAGTTCCATCTTATTTTCCTCCAAACTTCGTTACAACAAAGTCTTTTGCCCGTCTTGCGTATGATAATAGAAGCATTGCTCCATACATCTTTTTCTTTAAAAGCATCCAGAGAATTTTTTCTTTCCCTGTTAACTCCAGAACATATTTATTCTGATCGATATTTACAAATCTGTGATATGCATATTCCCTGAATTTTTTTAAATACTTTTTACTTCCTCTGTTAAGTATAATCTCTCTGGAGGGCGTAAAATATCCATTTTCAAAAACAAGATATTCCAGTTCATCGTGATACGCTTCAAACAATCCCTGCTCTTTATAAAATTTTAAAACACCATCAATCATTCTCGTCCTGTCTTCATAGTTTTTCTTAAAATTTGAAGTATGCATAATTGAGCCTTCACGCATACGATAATAATACAATACTTCTTTTCTGTAAACAATTCTCTCAGAGATCGCCAGTAGCTTCGGTATAGTACCTAAATCTTCATAATATCTTCCAGTCGGAAATTCCAGTCCTGACGCTTTCCAGAATCCTCTTCGATATAACTTATTTACTGCTGAACAGGAACATGTAATTACGCGTTTCTCCCTTTTTGGCGAAAATACCCGCTTTTCCCGAATACTTGTCGTGAACCTGTCGCTTCTGCTGTTCTCTGGCTCTACCGTAGCATAATCAAATATTACGATATCTGCTCTTTCTTTTTCCGCAGTATACAGTATTTTTTCTACTGCTTTAGGATGCAAGTAATCATCACTGTCTACAAACAGAAGATAGTCCCCATGAGCCTGTTTGATTCCTGCATTTCTCGCATCGCCCAGGCCTCCATTCTCCTTATGAATGACAACAATACGCTCGTCCTTCTTCGCATATTCCTCACACATTTGTCCGCACCCATCCGGCGAACCATCGTCTACTAGTATTATCTCGAGTCTTTCATAACTCTGATTGCGAATACTTTCCACACATTCATCAAGATACTGTTCCACATTATAAATAGGAACAATAATGCTTACCAAAGCCATTCTATTCTCCTTTAACTCAAAGCAAATTCTTAAGCTGCTCTTTCTGATTCTCCAAATCGTATTCCTCTGCAACAGCAAGGCAGCGTGCTCTTTCCCGTTTCCATTGCCTCTTAGTAATAAATTCTGCCCATTTTTCTGCTCCGCTTTTTAGTGGAAGAAAATAACATTTTTTCGTGATTTTTGCTTCCTTCGGAATTGTGCTACTCATAACACAGGGAAGTCCAAGGCATTGCGCCTCTATACCGACAATCCCCAATCCCTCAAAATTAGAGGGTAGCAAAAAAAGATCCATTGCCTGAAAAACTCTGTCCACATCCTGTATCCAGCCGAGGAACTGTACGGAATGCTCCATCCCCTTTTGCTTTACTTTCTCCTGAATATCTGCGAAACGAACCCCTTTTCCTACAAGCAGCAGTTCCGCTTTCGGATTTCTTTTCAAAACTTCTTCAAATACGTCTATAATAAATTCATGGTTTTTCTGATAACAGAAATTCCCCACATGACCGATAACGAATTTGTCTTCTATGCCAAGTTCTTCTCTCACTTCTTTTCTGACAGCCTCGTCATATTGAAATATCTTACGGTCTACAGCATTATAAATCACTCTAAATTTTTCAGAACACACAATTCTCTTTGGAAATAGCCATTCGCCCGCCTTCTCGGAACAACCGTAAAAATGCGTACCATTTCTCCACAAAAACAAGCGACATACAGAATGAATCAAATCAAACACAAGTCTTTTTACTGCGTTTTCACAATCATTTCCACTTGAATGGCTGTGAATTATTCTCTTCGGTACTTTCTCGTGTTTTGAAGCAATGGCCGCAATACAATCTATTGCCGTAGAGATATTAAGATAGATAGCATCGTACTTTCCTTTGCGCAAGATTCTGCGTACCTGCGCATATTGCTTCAATGGATGTTTCAAATTCGCCACTGCAAACAATCTGGAATGATAACTTTGAAGTTTATCCTTCAATTCTCCATCAATCTCGTTTGTCAAAAAATCCATTTGCACATTTTTTTCAGAGACAACTTCCAAAAAATTTAATAAATATTTATCAATCCCCCCCGCCTTGCCATCCATGAAAAAACCGATTAATACCTTCTTCATTCAAAACTTTACCCTTTCTTAATATTGTAGGCATATTTTACCATATAACCAGAAAACCCCCATAATACAAAACTTCCTGGCGATAGAGTATAAAACCCTTCTAGCAAAAACATCATCGACAAAACAACTGCGGCAACACAGCTCAACATAACACTCAAATACAAATTTATGCCGTCTGTTTCTCGAAATATAGGCCCTATGACATACCAGACCATATACCCGGTAAGCATTAACAATATAATGAATCCTAACACCCCCTGGTATGCCAGTGTATTAATAAAAGCATTATGCATATTGGTATATTCTCCAACATCGTTATTCACTGCGTAGGTATTCGGCGTATGTTCTTTGGCATAGGGAACAAACGTAACGTAACCAACGCCATATACAGGACTTGTCTTCCACACTTCCACAGCACTCATCCACAATTCAAATCGTCCGTTACTTACATCCTTTTCTAAATCCTGTTTCCTTCCCAGTTTTCTTTTCATCTCTTCTTGTTTTTTTACTTCTTCTTGCTTTTTTATCTCCTCTGTTTTATCTGTTTGTGCTGGCTTTTTCGTCTGTTCCTGCTTCTTCAATTTTTTAGCTTCTTCTTTTTCGACAAACATCTTCGCAAAATTGGGGGCCAGAACTTTGTTATATTCTACTTTTACAATACGAATCCCCAACAAGGAACTCCCTGTTACAAATAAGATAACACCAATAATCATAGCATATTTCACAAGTCCTTTCTTATCTTTCCATACTTTATTCAAAGTAAAAAATAAGAAAACCGCAAGCCCTCCGGCTAATGAAATTTCACCGGTTCTTGAATCCGAAAAAACCAGATATAAATAGTTCAGGATAATACATATTAAATAAACTATCTTTAATAATATCCCTTTTTTTAAAATGAATACAATAGATAATAGAATAGATATCACTGCAAAAACAGCGCCATAATTTGGATCAGTGTAGACTCCCCATAATCTTCCCCAGGTAAATCCTGAGATTAAGAATTCTCCTTCCGCCGTCTCGAAAAATTTAGAATAAGAAACTATAAGCATTCCTAAACTGATAAATGCAGCTATTGCACTATATCCAACCAGAATATGTGATAAAATCTCAAATTCCTTATTATAACTCTTCATTTCTCTTTCTACATCACATACATATAATGCAAAGAACTGTAATCCGGTCCATATGATCCACTTCCCATTTTCTACAATTCCATATTCATGATTCATAATCGTAGAGATGCCAAAGCTTATACAGAACAATATCATCAATAAAATACATGGCATCTTTATGTATTTTCTGAATTTTATTAAACGAGTCAGAATAAGAACCATTCCAACTCCAAGAGTAAGTTTTACAAACACAGGCTGTACTTCTGATTTGTATATAAAGGTATTAAATGTACATAAAGCCAAAACTAAGTAACTGATTTTGAATAAAAGTTCCAGTGTTTTTTCCAAATGTAATTTCAATCCATTCATTCTCCTATCTCCCCGATTTTATTTTTGAATATATCATCGGTAAATATTTTCTTACAATGTAAATTCCTCTTCCCATCAAAAGACACAGACATGCCCTTTTCCTTTGAAGAAATATAAGCGCCATCGCCAGTATCCTGCTATCTTCTGCTTTTGCAGCAGGAATTAATTCACAAAACAATTCCTGCTTAAACAATCTCCTACACCAATGCATTCTTTGAACCATTCTCATTCCTGAACGTTCATCACAGTTACGTTCCAGGGCTGAAAAAATATATCTGCCATATAAACTGCCCAGAATTTCTCTTACTTCCTCTGTACACATTCCCCAGTAAAGATGCTGATGATACAACAATTCAATCCGCTTTCTGTGTACTGCAAAATACTCTGGTACAAACTTATTTGTCAAATTAGCATCCAGACGTTTTGCATAATGATACGGCGCTATTCCAAGGATATTCAACCTTTTAATATCCATAAAAAATTGTATATTGAATACAATATCCTCAATCAGTTTTACATTCTTATATTTCAACCGATTCTTTTTTATATACTCTAAATTATAGATTTTATTCCAGGCATAACCATACAGTGTCTGTCGCTCTAAATGAATCACAGCTTTTCTTAATTCTTCCTGATTAACATACAAACTCTCCGATGGGCAAATAGAATGCGTATACTGCAAACTCCCTTTTTTATCATAGTACTCTTCATTCAAGCCAAACATAACGACTTCTGCCTGATTCTCCTCAAGAGAAGCTTTTACCTGTCTAAGTATATCCGAATCTACATAATCATCCGGGTCCATAAACCAGACATATTTTCCTTTTGCCTCTTCAATTCCGGTATTTCTAGCAGCACTTAATCCCTGATTCTCTTTATGATGCACTATCCGAATCCGTTCATCAGTTTCCGCTGCACGTTCTGCAATCCTCGCACTTTTATCCGGACTGCAGTCATCTACCACTATAATCTCCCAATCCGGATAATCCTGTTTTTGAATGCTCTTTATTGCCTTCGCAATATAATTTTCCACACCAAATGTTGGCATTACAATACTAAAATAAGGCTCCGCCTCTTTTACACTCCCCATCCTGCCATACTCTCCTTTAATCTGGAACTGTACTCTCGAATCCTTACTCCGTCAGTTCCGCAATCAACCTCTCTATTTTCTTATATGCCTCCGGCCGGTCAAACTCAGACTCAGCAATTTCTCTCGCCTTCTGTCCCATCTTAAATCTCTGCTCTTCATTTTGATAGAGCTTCAAAATAGCATCCGCCAGAATATTCACATCCTCCGGCATGATATTGATTCCAAAACCATCCTTCTTAACCTTCGTACGAAATTCCTTACTCATACAGGTGTTAATCATAGGTTTTCCTGCCGCTAAATAGTCCCCTATCTTTGTAACGATACTTTGGGGCGCCTTTTTTACAAAAGAATTTACCAGTATATCGGACTGTTTCAGATAAGCCGCCATTTCCTCATAAGGTGCATATCCGACAAACTCTACATTCCGAATCTTCCTGTCCTTAGTTAGATTTTCCAATTCTTCTTTCATGGGGCCGTCGCCAAGAATCTTAATCCGAATCTCAGGATGTCCCCTTCTCGCAATTTCTTCTCCTGCAAGAACCATGGTGCGAATATCGTAACTAGTTCCGATAGTACCCGCATAGGATACCCAGAACTCTCCCTCTGGCTTTGCAGTCTTCTCCATATGTTCCTCGGCGCCTCTGTCAAATTCTTTGATTTCATTTCCCACATATACGGTCGCCTTTGGAATATTGCGATTTTGATTCTCACCGGGTCTGTCCCGGTATTCATCGGAGGTTCCGACTACTCCCGACACCAGAGCATATACTTTCTCTGCGTCCCGTTTCAACGGATAGAACAGCACGTCGCTGACCACCGGAATATCCAACACCATCCGCATTGCCTCCGGCCACAAGTCATTCACATCAGCCACAAAAGGAATCCCTTTCTTTTTCGCATATTCAGCCGCTGCAAGGGCGACATCATTGGGTGGAATTTCCGCATAGATTAAGTCATAATCCTTTCCGTCGGAAGGCCCCTTTTCCAACATTTTCTTCAAATTTTTCGCCGCCATCCTGTGGCTGATTACGCGCAACGGATCAATATTTTTCCTGTAACCAGGTTCATAAATAAACCGAAGCTTATAGGGATAAGTCCCAGCTTTTACGTCCTTCTTAATCTTTTTCAAATCCCGCTGCGCCTTTTCCCAATGTTGAAATGTCGTGGTAATCAAATCCACCTGATATCCCATTCCTGTCAAAAATTCAGCAAGATATCCGAATCTTGTATATCCTTTTTCATCTTTTAACCGAACTCCCATCGTCAGAATTGCAATCTTTTTCACTTTATTACCTCCAGAACGGTCTTTATCATGATTATCAAATCACCAAGTATTCCTGCCTTTTTCAAATATGTCAGATTATAACGCATCTTTCTCGGAAGAATATGCTTTACATAGGCCTCGTCTGCTGTTTCTCCCTTCTTGGCGTAATGAGCCAGAAGTTCATCTTCATCTTTAAAGGCAATGCTCGCCTCAGAGGTTACCCCCGCCGGCAGAAGAAGGGTTGCCAGCATGGCTTCCGTATAATAATTTACATATTTTTCCACTTCCGGTCTGGCGCCCACAAACGACATCTCCCCGGACAGAATATTAAATAACTGGGGAAGCTCGTCTAACCTGCATTTGCGCAGTTTCCGTCCGACTCTCGTAATACGGTTATCGTTCTTTCCCGTAATCAGCGCCCCTTTTTTATCCGCATCCACAACCATTGTTCGGAACTTGAATATGCGAAACTTCTTGCCGTAAGTCGTAATCCTTTCCTGACGATAAAAAACCGGCCCTTTATCCTCCGCCCAAATTGCATAAGCAATCCCAAGCATCACCGGGGACAAAAGTACCGTCAGAATAAAAGAAAAGAGTATATCCATCAAACGTTTTCCTGCAAGAGCTTTCTTCTTCCCCTCTAAAATATCGTAGTATGGCCTTATCGCGTCATGTTTCATATTCTCTGGCAATTCCTCCCACTTTTTCAACATATATTCTTCCTTTCTGTTTCGCTTCCACATAGCAGCATTCCAATATCCCCGCCAAAATCCAACGCCTGTATTTTTAAATGCATATCTTCAAAAATCCATACAAAATTCGCTTCGTAAATGGGATTTACTCACTACTTAACTATGTGATACGCCATTCACACAGTCTATAAATTTCTCAATTACATATCCCTGCTGTTCGTCCGTCAGACAAGTATGAAGCGGCAAAGTAATTTCATTCTCGAATTGCGCGTATGCATTCGGAAAATCCGCAATCTCAAATCCCAAATTTCGATAAGCTGATAACAGCGGTAACGGCTTATAGTGTACATTCGTTGAAATACCTTTTTCCGCCATCTGTGTAATAATATCATTACACTCTTCTCTGGTTCTCCCAGGAAGACGAACCAAATACAGATGTCCGCCGGAAACCGAACCATCTCCATAATGATTCAGCGGCTGTATAGGCAGACCCTTCCAGGCAGCGTCATATCTTTCAATCATCTGCTTTCTTCTATTTAAAATATCATCATATCTTTTTAGCTGAACCAATCCTAGAGCCGCCTGGATATCCGTCATATTACATTTATATAAAGGCGCTATAATATCGTACTCCCAGGCCCCGGCCTGCACTTTTGCTAATGCATCCTTTGACTGTCCATGCAGAGACAATAACATAAATTCCTTATATAACTCTTCTCCGTCTATCCCTGCCCGGGTCACTGCATCCGACCAGGTCACCGCCCCGCCTTCTGCAGTGGTCAGATTCTTAACTGCATGAAAAGAGAATGAGGTAAAATCCGCAATTTCCCCACACATCTTTCCATCTCTTGCAGCGCCAAATGCATGGGCGCTGTCTGCAAGAATTAGAATCCTCCCCAACGCCGCCTGTCGTTCATTTGACGGATGAAATAGACTTTTCTTTTCTTCTGCAATCTGATAAATTCGAGCATATTTTGAATATATCATTCCCGCAAGGTCCAGACATATGACAGCCTTAGTCCGCTCCGTAACAGCCTCGGCAACCTTTTCTGGATCCATCTCAAAACTTCCAGGCATGGTATCCACCAAAACCGGGGTAGCGCCCACATGGCAAATAACGCTACAAGTAGCCGTATAGGTGTACGCTGTCGTAATCACTTCATCGCCGGAACCAATTCCCATTACTCGGAGCGTCATCTCCATACATGCAGTCGCAGAATTAAGACAAACCGCATGTCTCGTGCGACAGCGTTCTGCAATCCTGCGCTCAAACTCCTTTGTGCGGGGACCAGTCGTAATCCATCCGCTGCGAAGAGTTTCCGCTACTTCCTGTATCTCTTCTTCCGTAATATCCGGTGGAGAAAATGCAATCTTCATGTATATATCCTCTTTTCCAATCTATTCTGAATAATTTTGCAATAAAATACCACTATATCTTTTTTTGCCGCCTTGCACAGACAAAAATATCAAACGCCTGGTATATTAAGAATCAGGAAAATGACGCGCCGTTTCCTGTCTCTGCGTCAGCAATGCTCTGCTCAAGAAACGCACTCGGCAGTTCTGATCTTGTATCAGGAAAATCATCGCACCAGCTCTCTCTTATTTTCCGGTCTCTCTCGATTTCCATTTCCCGAAGATTATATGTCGGCACAATCTTATTTACAATTTTCTTCATATCTTCTGTCTCAGCATATGCTGCTCTATACAGATTCTCCAGCTCCTTCAAGAACTCGTCCTCATCAAATGCAATCGGCTTTCCAATATGAATCATCTCATGTTCCGTACTCTGAAGCCCTTCTTCATCCATCAAAAGTTCTTCATACAGCTTTTCGCCCGGACGCAATCCGGTATATTTTATCTCAATATCCCTGCCAGGCACAAACCCAGAACGCTCGATTAAATTTTTTGCCAAATCCAGTATCTTCACAGGCTGTCCCATGTCCAGAACAAAGATTTCTCCGCCTCTCGCACTTGCGCCTGCCTGAAGTACTAATGACACTGCTTCCGGTATGGTCATAAAGTAACGTATGATATCTGGATGGGTAACCAGAACCGGCCCCCCGGCCTCAATCTGTTTCCGAAATAAAGGAATTACACTTCCGTTACTTCCGAGCACATTTCCAAAACGAACCGCCACATACTCTGTCTTAGAATGATTCGCAAATGTCTGAATTACCATCTCGCAAATCCGCTTTGACGCACCCATAATATTTGTAGGATTCACAGCTTTATCAGTAGAAATCAGTACAAATTTCTTTACTCCATACCTGTCTGCAGCCAACGCCGTCTTATAAGTTCCAAATACGTTATTCTTAATCGCCTCATTGGGGCTGTCCTCCATCAGCGGCACATGCTTATGTGCTGCTGCATGATAGACAATATCCGGACGATATTTGGCAAATACATGATTCACCTTCCGACCGTTTCTCACAGAGCCAATCAGCACAACCAGATTCAGGTTTGGATATTTACTCTTCAACTCCTGCTGTACATCATACGCATTATTCTCATAGATATCAAAAATAATCAACTGGCGCACGCCGTTTGCCGCAATCTGACGGCAAAGCTCACTTCCGATGCTTCCGCCTCCTCCAGTGACAAGGACTACCTTATCAGATACATAACGGCCAATCTTTTCTGTAATAATCTCAATCGGTTCCCGTCCAAGCAAATCTTCAATCTCTACATGGCGAAGCCTTGATACTGCCGCTTCTCCATTTACAAACTGATAAATACCAGGCATAACCTTCAATTCACAATTTGGAACCTGCTGACAGATTTCAAGAATCTCCTGCTGTTCTTTCTTACTGATACTCGGAATAGCCACGATAATCTCAGTAATTCCGTATCTCTTCGCATTAACCACAATCGAATCCCTGCCGCCTACCACCTTTACGCCATGAATATAAGTCCCATGCTTACGCGGATTATCATCAATAATGCAGCAAATCTTAGCATCAAGTTCCAAGCTCAATTCCAATTCTTTCATTACCACATTACAGGCTTCTCCGGCGCCAACTATCATGGTGTAGCGCATATGTCGCCCATGCATATTTCCCCGATATAAAAGTCTAAGCAAACGGTAAGAAAACCGGCTCAAACAAGTCAGCAAAAACAGTGTTGCCGGATAAAGAATAAAGTAACTCCTGTATATGGGTCTGTAAGTCAGATAAAATGCCATCATATTAAAGAGCACGCTTAACAGACAGGCCCCCATCACATATACCAGTTCCTTAACGCTGGCGTAGCGCCACAGACTGTTATATAGCCGAAAGCATGCAAAAATTACTACTGTTACAACCGTATTTACCAACACAAGTTCCCGAATGGATTCCGCATATTCCGGAGGTATCTCCTGAAAAGTCAAATTAAATCTGAGCCATAATGCCATAAAGGAACTGACATTAATAAATATCACATCCAAAGTCACTAGAAATATCTTATATACAAAGGACAAATCCCATTTTTGAATCCACTTTTTCATTACTTCCTCCGTCCCGAACACAGCTTTTACTCTGTTCCAACTGAGCCCTCCAGCGTTTCGCCATTTTCCACTGCGTTGATTTCTGATTTAATCATATCTACCACAGCCTGATCTGGTTGCATCACATAAAGCGGCATTCCTGAATAAGAATAACAAAGCTGGTTATCTCCAGTGCCTTCTGCGGCAACAGATTTAATATTCCAGGATGCGCCTTCTGCAAGCTGCTTCTTAATCAGATTCTGAATCTGCTCTTCTGACATATTGGTATCCACATTGCCGCTGACACTGCTGATAATTCCATTCGCTCCGGTCAGAATCGCAGGAGACACCATCTTCTTAATCATGGCTGTAATAACCGCTTGCTGGTCTTTTCCCCGCTGATTGTCTCCGCCCGGCACATTCATACGTTCTCTAGAGAAGGCAAGCGCCTGCTTCCCGTTAAAATGGTTGATTCCCTGTACCACATTCATGACCATGCCGGAATCTGCGCTTGTGGTAAATGCATATTCGGATTCCACATCTACGCCTCCCAGCGCGTCTACCATTTCAATCAGAGATGTGAAATTCACTCTTGCATAGAAATCAATCTCTGTATCGTATAATTGTTCTAAAGTCGCCATGGATGCATCCACGCCGTAAACTCCCGCATGGGTCAGCTTATCCTTCTGCCCGCCGGAAATTCCAGGGATTTCTACATAGTAATCCCGCGGAGTCGTCACCAATAATACCTGGTGAGTCGTAGGATTCACCGTAGCGATAATATTCACGTCGCTTCTGCTGTTCGTCTCAATTGCGCCATACACGTCAATACCGCTGATATATACCGTAAAGGTTTCATCCTTCACTTCCACATCCGCCGCTTTATTTTCCAGCTCATTCTTGATGCTGTGCGAATATATAATCTTTGTATTTGTACTGTATCCCTCAAAGGCCTCTTCCAAAATTCCTGAATAACCTTCATTATAGATAATCGCATCCACCTGGCCGTTATGCAGCGCTTCCGCCTGCTGTGCAAGGCTTTCAAACTCAACTACATGAATCTCTGTTCCCAGCTCTTCGTTGATAGCGTCTACCGTCTCGCGAATCTGCTCGCCTTTCATCTGATACTGCACACCGAACTGATATGTTTCGGCATCCTGAATCTTCTCGGCAGGGTCGTCTGCCATAACGGCAACAACCATGCTATCCAGCTTATACTCTCCTCCGGAAATCTGCCCAATCGCACTGTTCACCCGGAACAGATAGTAAGAAGCGAGCAATAATAATAGAGATATGATTACACTCAGTACTTTTCCGCCAATCGCATTTTTCTTGGAGAAAAACTGGCTTGCAAGAATAAGCCCAAAACAGACTACTAATATTATTGCAATAATAGCCATAAATAATGCAGGAAACATATTTAACTGAAACAAAGCCACAAGGAATACGACACTAATAACTGCTTCGATTCCCGCCAATATCAGACCAATTTTACGGCTCAGATGATTATTGCCGCCGCTATTCCTTCTATCTGGTCTGTCATACTCTCTTTCTCTTTTTGGAGCATGCTTCCCCCTTCTTCCTCTGTGCGGAACCCTTTTTTTCACGTCTCTCTGACTCATTAATACCAAAACCTTTCTTTATATTACAAAATATATTTGCAAAGAATCTTACATATCTTCGTATTTTATCATTTTCCGCAGACTTTTGCAATACCGGCTTCAGTTTCAGCAAACTTACCTGCCAATTTAGCAAAATTTATACCTTGTGAAACAACCGAATGGCCATAATGGGATGCCCTTGGGTATACCTTATGAAATGGCCAAATGGCCATAATGGGATACCTGGAAGGTACACCTTGTATTTTAAACAGCATTTCATTATCTGACAACCAGTTCTACATATAACGGTATTTTTCGTCATTATTCTCAGACAAACATTAACAAAATCCTTCCTACATTTATATAGTATTTCACAGAATAAATTATTTCATAAATCAGCCCTCAAAACACACCCTACAACCATTCGGCCCTTTCATAAGGTATACCCAAGGGCATCCCATTATGACCATTCGACTGTTTCACAAAGTAGACTTTATGAAACAGATGTCGTATAATACCTTTATATGTAAAAAAATGGTAATTATCAGTTCCAAATTTACATTATTTTTTTGTTTCTCTTTGTCTACTATTTGTTACAATTTTTTCTATTGCCAATCTGTTAGTCGATAGTTCCCGGAATCTTATTCCGCCTGCTTAGAAATACTCTTCTGATTCTATTCACGTCCGTTAACGTTTTTGACCTTTTTCTTTTAATTGTTCACAACATCTGCGATAAAATGTCGAATGACTCATATTTAACACACAAGCCGCCTTACGCGTTGATATTTCTCCCCGCCTCCACATATCAAAATACTCGTCGAAAGCATCCGGTACTTTTAATTTCCGAATACCAAACTTCACTCCCTTTGCCTTTGCAATTGCGATCCCTTCTGCCTGCCGCTGTCTGATAAATGAGCGCTCTGTTTCTGCCACATAGGCTAAAATCTGCAGAACCAGATCCGATATAAAAACCCCCGTCAAATCTTCATGAGAAAAATTCGTATTTAGCAAAGGCATATCAATAACCTGAATATTAGCGCCGATATCCTTCGTAATATTTCTCCATTGTTCTAATATTTCCCCATAATTCCGCCCAAGTCTGTCGATGCTCTTAATAATCAATACGTCTCCCCGCCTCAATTCCGCCAAAAGCTTCTGATATTGTGGACGAAAAAAATTTTTCCCCGAAATTTGATCAAAATATATATTCTCTTTTGGAATTTCACATGTTTGCAACGCGGTAATTTGTCTCTCAGGATTCTGTTCTTTTGTCGATACACGTATGTAACCATATTTTTCCATCTATATTTTCCTCCTTTATCTCCTTCTGACAAAATCTCTAATTGATTATATAACAGGCACTTATTTATTGTTAAGCAATTCCTCTAAAAAAGAATGTCGCTATGTACCAAATAAACATTTACAACATAGCAGTATTATCATTGCGTAATCCATCTTGAATAACTCACAGTAAATTGGAGAAAAATACAATTTTTTAACGAAGCATATATCAGAAACAAAACGATAGGAAAACCATATAAAACGGCCGAATGGCTATAATGGGATGCCCTTGGGTATACCTTGTGAAACGGCCGTATGGCCATAATGGGGCGCCCTTAGGCGTACCTTATGAAATTGAACGAAAAAAAGATGCCCAGTTTACCCTGAGCATCCACATAGATATATCCTTTTATTGATGCGTCTTATTATACGCAAACAACAACGCCAAAAGCCCCAGAAGTCCTGCCATCATCTTCATCAGATGGGAAACTCCCACTGTTCTCTGTCCGGTAACAATCAGGGCAATGCATATTACAAAAGCAATTAATGCAATTAGTCTTATCAACCATTTATTCATAACTTGTTTCCTCCTAATATACCCAAAAGGCATTCCATTATGGCCATTCGGCCGTTTCAAAAGATACATTTACCCTTATTATCCTTTTAGTCCGCCCAGGCTCATGCCTTCCGTCAGCTTTTTCTGCACGCAGATATACAGAATTAGTACTGGAAGCATTACAATAACCAGACCCGCATATAGCCTGCCGTAATTTGCCGCCGCCTGCTGTGCCTGCATCAGACGCATCAGACCTACCGGAAGGGTCTGCTCTTCTCCGGTGAGCAGTGTCATGGATATGATATACTCATTCCAGAAGGAAAGGAAGTTAAATAAAATTACCGTAATAATACTGGGCCTTGCCATAGGCATCATCACCTGTATCATGGTTCTCCAGTATCCGCAGCCATCTACAAACGCCGCTTCCTCATAATCCTTTGGTATAGTTATGAAAAAACCTGACAGCAGATAAATGGTAAACGGCAGCGCCGTCGATGCGTATACCAGAGCCACAATGAACAGATTGTTCAGGAAAAATCCTTTCCCGATTACCTGATTCAACCATCTGTCCCCATCCACAAACATCAGGAAAATTGGAACCACAATATAATTCACATTGATAAACAGTCCACCCATAAACATAATATTGCACAGTTTACTCCCAGGAAAGCGATAGCGCGCCAGTACATATGCGGCAGGCAGGGCCAGCACTAAAAGAAGGAGAAGCGCTAACGCAGTCACAATGACAGAATTCATAAAGTAGTCGCCCATCCGCGCTTCTGCGAATGCGTCAATAAAATTCTGAATGTACACACCCTTTGGCATTGCCCATGGATTGCCGTAAAACTCGGAATTTTCCTTGATAGAAGCGAGAAATACCCAGCCAACCGGCACAATAATGCTGACTGCCAGAGCCAGCAGCGCCACATAGATAAACAATTTGTATAACCGTCTGCTCGTCTTATCCATAATCTCCCCCTCCTAAAATTCCAGCGGTTCCCGCTTAGTCACAAGATTCACCAACCCTGCAAGCCCGAAGGAGAACAGGAATACGACAACTCCGATTGCCATACCATATCCGTAAGAGGAATTGGTATACGCCTGTCCGTACATATAACTTAGGAACACCTCGCTGGCTCCGTCCGGCTTACCGCTGGTCATTGCCTGGACAAACAGGAAACTTAAATTTATAGTACTGATAATGAAAAATGTTAATGTGGTACGCACATTTGTCCAAATCAGCGGCAGCGTAATATGGAAAAACTGATATATCTTTCCCGCGCCTTCCAGATTCGCCGACTCGTATAAGCTCTCCGGCACCCCGGCCATACTTGCCATATACATGACCATATAATACCCGATTGCCTGCCATACCATAGCAATTACCAGACTATATACTACCAGCCGCTGATTGCCAAGCCACAGAATAGGCGCCGCATCCTTTGCCCGAAACACTGACAGAATACTATTAAGCAGTCCTTGGTTCGGATCATAGATTGCCGAAAATATTGCCGATATTACAACTACGGACAGGATATTCGGTATATAAAATATAATCCGGAAAAAATTCTGTCCCTTAATCTTTTCTCTGGACAGGATTGCCGCAAAGATTAGTGCAAACGCCATCGTAACAATGGTCACCAGCACAATCAGCAGAATGGAGTTCTGGAACGACCGGTAGAATTTATCATCTTGAAACAGAATCTTGAAATTATTCATACCGACAAATGTTTTATTGTTCGAGAACCCGCCCCATTTATACATGGACATTTTAAATACGTTGACCGTGGGAATGAGCATAAATATAATAAACAAAATGACCGAAGGCAGTATACACACTGCAATAAAGCCATTTTTACCTCGTTTACTCTTCATTCTCCGCCCTCCTCTCAAAATTCTGATACAGCTCTTTGCAAACCTACAGCCTCGCTATATCAGAAAGCAATAAGACAGGGGGACAATTACATGTCCCCCCACCCTGATTCTACCTGTTACTACATTGCGTCTCTTAACTTGTCACTTGTCTCTTCTACTCCAGTCTGCCACTCTTCAACAGTCTTGTCTCCGCTTACGATACTGTCAACAGCCTTGAACAGAGAATCTGCCATAGACACGCCCTCTACCGGCTCTGTAGCTGCAAAGCCGCCCATAACTGCAACAGCAGCGTCATTATCATAGATTTGATAGTACAATTTGTTCTCATCGCTCAACTTCTCGGAAATTCCGTTAATCGGCTGAACTGCTCCTGCATTTGCAAAAATTTCTGCTGCCTTATCAGAATACATAAATGCAACCCACTCCATTGCAAGCTCCTGGTTTTTCGCCTCTGCCGGTACCCAAAGCTGCTCAAAGAATGTAAAGGATGACGGCTTCTCGCCTGCTGCAACTGCCGGAACTGCTGTAAAGCCCCATTCAAATCCCTCTGCTCTCGGCGCGTCTGCCATTTCGCCCGGCAGCCATGTTCCGTTCGGGCAGAAGATTGCTTTGTTGTCAAGGATTAACTGCTGGTTCTTGGTGAAGCCTTCATCATTGGCATTGCCAACTGTTGTAGGCTCTACATACTCAGCAAGCTTGCCAATCAGCTCAAATACTGCTGTCGCCTCGTCAGACTCCCAGATTCCGTCCTCATAGGTCATACACTTGTTATAGAAGTCTGCTCCGCCTGATGACTCTAATAATGCATAGGTAAACGCGTCAAAATAACCGGTAGTCGGATATGTAAAGAGCGCGATTCCTTCTTCCTTTGCCTTATCGCCAAGCTCCCACATCTCTTCCCATGTAGTAGGAACTTCCCACTTCTTTTCCTTCAGCAGTCCGGCATTGTAGAATAATCCGCAAGGACTGTAAAACATCGGCGCATAATAGGTCTTGCCGTCATTGTAAGGCATGGTTCCAAGGGTATCAAGGAAACCTGGAAGAATCTTATCCTTAACTGTTACATCCTCGCCCGGAATAGTCATATCCAGAACTTCGTCCAGGCATGCCAGTCCTTTTTCTTTCGTCAGGGTCTCGGTAAGAGCTGCGTCGCGTCCAGTCGCACAGTGTACCACATCTGGATAATCCCCGCTCTTCATTGCAGGAGTAATCTTATCCTCAATCTTCTTATCTGTGGTAACTTCAACTTTAACTCCCTCGTGAGTCTCCTCAAAAGCTGCCGCAACTTCTGTCCACATGTCTGCGCCATATGCACTCTCCAACGCTGCAACTTTCAGGACCTGTCCGTCCCCATCGGCTCCGCCTTCTCCACTGTCTCCGTTATCTCCATCGGTACTGCTACCGCCTCCGCATCCTGCCAGGCAGGTCATCGTCATAGCAGCTACAAGTCCGGCTGCAAGCCATCTTTTTAACTTTTCCTTTTTCATTGTTTTCCTCCTATATTTCTTTGAATCTCAAGTAACTGATTGATTTTATCATAACCTATATTCTTCTTAATTCCTATACGTATGTTGTCCACTTTTTTATAGATATTGCTTTTTTGTTTGTACAAATCAACAATTTTCAGCAAAATCATTGTAACAATTATCAGTTTCCAGTATAATAGACTTGTTTCTTTCGTATATTTTATACACAACCATCTCAATATTTAGAAAAAGATTGGAGAAAACATGCCTTACCAGAGATATAAACCGAATTTTCCGAAACCGGATTCTAGGCTGACGCGTTCCCTGAACACACAGTTATTATACATTACCCACTCCTGTTATGATAAAAAATGGCAGAGTGTTATGCACGCCCATCCCTTTACAGAAGTTTTCTTTGTGGTAAACGGGACTGGTAAGTTCCAGGTAGAAGACAAGACATTTTTTGTGGGAAAGGATGATCTGATTATTATCAACCCCAACATTATGCATACAGAATTTAACCATGGAAAAGAAGCATTGGAATATATTATCCTTGGACTAGACGGACTTTTATTCCTGCACAACGAACAGGTACAAAACGATTACCGTATCTATAATCTTCCAAATCACCGCACAGAAATATTATTCTACTTAAAGGCAATCCTTCAGGAACTGCAGCAGAAGAAGGATAATTATACAGAAATCTGTCAGGACCTCCTTGAAATCCTGCTCCTCCTTCTTATGCGGGATACAAAGTCTACGCTGGACTCTGCTTCCATTGATAAAGCATCCAGGGAATGTCGTTTTATTGAACAGTATATGGACGAACACTTTACTGAAAATATAACCCTTGAAATGTTAAGCGGGCTGACTTATATGAATAAATATTATATGGTTCATGCTTTTAAAAAATACAAAGGCATGTCTCCAATTAATTATCTGATTAGCCGCAGACTGAACGAAGCAAGGCATTTGCTGGAGACTACGGATTATCCAATTGCAAAAATTGCACAGGCGGCAGGATTTTCATCCCAGTCCTATTTTTCACAGGTGTTTCGCAAAGAGCTGAACGTTACGCCTGCACAATACCGGAAAGAGTACAGTTCATATGTTGGCTAGTATATCTCACACTAGCAAAAATAGATTGAGATAAAAAGGTTGATGCAAAATTCTGCATCAACCCCTTTAAATTTCATTTCCTTCCTCCAGTTAACGAGTACAGCCGAACTCCCATTCTTAGTTTATTTCGTACCAGCGGATTTCATTAGCATCTAAGGATATGTTAAAACTTTCTCCATTTCCTTTATATACAACAGTTTCCTGCGGCTCATAGGTGTTGTTTACCACACAATACTTATTATTTTCTACATAAGCGTGCACTTCTACGTTATAATTCGTGCTGAACCACCGGCATAATTCTTCTTCAGCGCCTGCAGACCAGAGAATTGCCCGGTATAAGAGTCTGCTATTTTCAAAACTGTAGGGCAGGCCGCTGATATAGACGCATTTACCGTCGCCGTAGATATTAACGGCAAGCTGCACGCCCTCGTCTATCTGACGGATGACTGTAGTATCTTCCAGAGCATAGATATTTTTCTTACCTTCCCCAAAATTAATTTTTCCCTTACAGTCTTCTATAATAAAATGCTCGTGCTCTTTCCAATTATATTTATCTACATTCAGAGTGTAGCCGGTCTCTTCTTCTACCCCCAGAGCTCCCGATAACTGAAAATATCTTCCCTGCCACTGATACGCAGAAGGCTCTCCTACTCCGATAAAACCGCCGCCCTGACTGATAAACCGCCGGATAGCTGTCACAATCCTCTCGTCCTTCCACTCTGCACCGCCAGTGTAAGCTGTGTATGCGTCGCCTACATTCAGAATTACATCCATATCGCTCAAAACTTCTGAATTATCCCTGATATCGTCGAAACTGATAAATCTAACGTCAAAAGGAGCTCCGCTCAACGCCTCTATAATACCAGAATAGGAATAATTCTGCTTATGATAGATTGCGTGATGCACCATATGATTGCCCCACGACCGCATTCTGCCCCAGCAGTTTAATACCCCTATCTTCTTAATGCAGTACGGCGTCGTTCCCTTTATATTCTCATAAAGCGTACGGAATTCTCCACAGACGCTTTCCACATAGTCAATAAACTCTGGAAACTGCATAGCAAGCTTTAAGTACCCGCCATATCCAATCCTGTCAATAGGTTTTCTTAATATCGCTCTTCTGGCAGTTACCCAGTTAACCTTGGCCTCTTTCACCGGATCGCCGCCTTCATGAAACGTATCCGGGAAGAAATACGGCAGAAAACGTCCTTCCGTATACTTCACACCCTCAATATCACTAATCAGTCTAAGGGTAGCGCCATTTCCCACGCTTCCCACCACAGCATCCAGCCCAATCTCCTTAAACTCATCCATAAAAGGCTCCATGCCAATCCAGTGATCTCCCAAAAACATCATTGCTTCCTTGCCGCATTCGTGAGTAATATCGACCATCTGCTTTGCAAGGCGGGCAACCTCTCGTCTCTGGAAGTCCATAAAATCCTGGTATTCCTTTGTCGGAATTCGGTATCCATTATTCATATAACCCTGATCAATAATATATTCCGGCCGGAAAGGATAACCTACTTCTCTCTCGAACTGTTCCAGAATATAAGGACTCACCGACGCAGAATATCCATACCAGTCCACATACTTCTCTCTGGCCAATTCATCAAAAATCAATGTAAACTGATGAAAAAAGGTGGTGAATCGAATCACATCCACATGCGGATTATCCTGAATGTATTTTCTCAAGCGCTCCATAGAATAGGCTTTGGTTTTCGGTTGACGCACATCGAAGGTAATCTGCTTCTCCACATCCTTCCAGTCATTGGTCACTGCATTATACATATGAACCGGGTCCCACATAATATAAGCAAGGAAGCTGACCGTATACTCGTGAAATTCTTTTGCACTTCGGAGTACCACATCTCCGCTGGTTTCATCATAGTCCCACTGCGAAACCGGAACCGGCTCTCCCAGCGTCCGGTCCATAACTTCCCACCAGCGTTTGATATCGTCGTTCGCATTAACTGCCAACATATCTGGATATAAATGATCCATCAGATGTATTCTAAGCGACTCCCCTGTCGCCGTATGAAAAGAAGTCATAATATACATCTGCTGAATCTCGTCTGGATTTTCCTTCGCCCAGGCATTATCCTTTCTGGTAGTGTAATAGGTAGAATACACCTTAGCCCCCACATGGCGAAGCTCCTTGGGATAATCTGTTCCGTCACAATCCCGGATTGCATCTGCTCCCCAGCGTTTCAAAAGTTCCAGGGTCTCCGGTACCACGTCCATATCTGTCGGGATTGTAACCCTTCCTGTTTTCTGCTCTCCCATGCTTTTTTGCTCCTTCTTTACGTTATCGTATATTCCTAAAATTTTTCTATTTTAAGAATACGGTTTTTCTTCTGAGGCGTCTACCTGTTTCTTGCTGATATTTTTAGAGATTTTGCTTAGCATGCTATATTTTCAGTTCATGTTTTAGTAATATTTCACTTGAACATGTTTTCCAAGATGTTCTGCACATTCTTTTATCTGATCCACCAGATTCATCCGAACGCTCAAATCAAACGGCAGATTGGAATTCTGATGCGCCACGTTCATCGCCCTGCCGACAAACAACTTTAAATCCGTACATTCTTCAATAATAATTTTCGCCAGTTTGGCCGCGCCGTTATTTGCGTCCAATTCATCAAAAAATACCTCGTCAAAATCATCATTCTCATAACGTCTTAAAAGTTCCAGCGCCTTTCCTATAGTCAGAACTCCTTCTGTCACCAGGTCAAGCCCTTCAATCACTGCCATGGGCGGGACCTTCGGGTCCGCGTGTTCCACCAAAGTCACGATATCTTTCTTAAGAACCCTGGCCGCAATATTAGCGCTGGTACCGCCGCACACAATCTTTTTGCCTTCCTGCTTCATAAAGTCACGCATCAGCCGCTCATCGTCTTCCTTCCTTGACGGCGGGCCGGTAAAAATATTAATGGTACGCCTTCTGATAATCCGGGTAACTGCCACTGTAGTATCGTCCCCTGGTTTCTCTCCATAAAGGTCAAAACAAACCTGACTCAGCATAGCAGCCAGTCTGGCTGATGACAGCGTTTCTTTGGTACACCGAAGCGCATACTGGGCCATATCGTCCCATTCCCAGTTATAATTCATCGTTTCCTCCGCCCCTGCCCAGATAGCGCCGTCGCTCATCAGCACAAAACAGTCATTCAATTTAACCTGAAAACGATATTCCCGAATCCGCTTTCCCTCAATCAAGCGTTCTTCATAGGGATAATCAACAATCTCTTTATTCCGGATAAAAATGCATTTCGGATTATCGTATTCTACCAGATATGCTTCCCCGTTATGGAACACCTGCAAAATACTGAAGGTCGCATAGGCTACTTTTCTCTCCCTGCAAATAGGAAGAGTTCTTGCAATAGTCTCCACACAGGAGTCAATTCTAGCCCCTTCCTGAAACATCGTCCCCAAAATCCTTGAGGTCAGCGTCGCAAGAATATTTGCCTTCACACCGCTTCCCATCCCGTCTGCCAGAATCACAATATCCGAGTTATCCGTTTTTAAAACCTCCACTTTGTCCCCACACAGTTCTTCATGATTCTTATTAAAGCTTTTCCAACAGATATCTACACTTACACTCATTTTACTCTTCTCCATCATCCAGAATTGAATCCCGAAGCTTAGTCAGCGTCACCTTGGTCTCCGCCGTAGTTTCTCCTAAAAGTCCCGCTATTTCCTGAGCTACCATCATCTGCTTGTCAATTACCCTCTGTGCAATCTCCACCGTCTCCATCTTAAGATTCATATGCTGCTCTTTCGCCTTCTCCTCTTTACTGATATCCCAATAAAGCACCAGCACAGATTCTTTAGACTCAATATAAATAATTGTCTCCTTCACCACCATATCCAACGTCTCAAGATTCATCTTTTTTCTCATGATAGGCTCTTTGGTGGCAAGTACTTTCTCAATATCCTCTACCTCGATAAATTCAAATATGTAACGCTCCAGGGCCTCCTCTCTGGATACGCCCAATTTGTCCAGAGCACGTTTGTTGCATTCTCTAATACGAAGGTCCTTATCTACAACAATTATCATATTCGGCGTAACGTCCATAACCACGTTAGACATGGATTCTGCCTGAGCTACCGCATGAGGCAGACACATACTAATCTCTGCCTTACCCTGGAATACGGCGACCGCTTTGTTTTTACAGGTAGAATAACCGCAGGCGCCACAGTTTAACTCGTCCGCCCTGGTGTATTTACCCATAGCATGAAGAATCTCTGTCAGCTGCTCATCGGTCGGCTCCTGATCGTGAACGCTCCTGTCTACAAATATCTTCTCCATGGGAACAGCGCCGCCGTCAATCCCCCTTGCATCCTCCCGATGCCGTATTCTGCCCTCCAAATCCAGCTTTGCCTTCAACATCGAGCGCTGCCACCGATTAGAAGCCGGTCCCTTAATGCATCCGCTCTCACAAATATTCAATTCAAAGAAGCATCCTTCAATCTCTCCTCTTGTTAACTCCTCCAAAAGTTCCATGCAGTTCTTGATTCCGTCTGCATGAATCTTATGATACTGATCTTTCCCTGCATCTGCCAGCACAGAAGTAATCACACCGCCGCTGGAAGGGTAGAGTTGGTTCACCCCTGGGTCCGGATTCCCCATAGGTTTCTCCTCACACTTGCGGACATCAATTCCCACTGATTTCCACCACTTGATAATCTCCTCAAAGGTCAGGATTGCATTGATTGCACCCGCCACACGCTCATCGCCCACAGCTTCTTCCTTTTTGGCAATACATGGACCTAAGAACACCACTTTCACATCTGCTCCGTAAATACTCTTAATCAGCCTGCCATGAGCAATCATCGGAGATACTACCGGAGCCATCATCGGTGTTAAAGACGGGTAGTATTTCTCAATTAAATCATTGATACTGGGACAACAGGTGGAAATAATATTCTTCATTTTTCCTTCTCTCAATAATCTACGGTACTCCTCCGTCACCAGAGCCGCGCCTTCCGCCGTCTCCCGGACTTCCGAAAATCCCAGCTTCAAAAGGGCGTCCACTACCTGTCCCGGCTCATCAAAATCCAGAACGCTCAAATAGGAAGGCGCAATGGATACAATGGTCTTAATCCCCTGTTTCAGATAACCTTTTACCCGGTCCATATCACTGGCAAAGGTCTTAGCATTCTGGGGACAAATTTCCAGACACTGTCCGCAGTGGATACAGTGATCCTCCATAATATGCGCCTGCTCATTCTGAACTGAAATCGCCTTCACCTCACAATACCGCACACACTTATAACAATGCCTGCAGCTTGCATCCTTAAAATCAATTACCTTCACTTGCCGTCTCCTCCTCCGTACAATCACTTTTTCATTTCCTGTATATGTCTTATTGTATCATATCAGGCAGAGAATTTTAAAGAGGAATACTTATTTTTCCATAGGAATAAGGGGCGGGGGATGAGCATCGTCTGTCTGTCCCAGAGATCTGTTCCCCTTGGAAGCAGGGCGAGATAACATTTCAGCAAACCCAACGCTTACAAGCTCTAAGAAGCTCAGGAATGCCTTCGCTTCTTAGAGCTTGTAAGCATTGGTTTTGCTTCCATTAAAAGCATCTCTGGTATGCCCTTCTTCCAAGGGGAACAGATCTCTGGGACAGACAGACGATGCGCGGAGGTTATCTGGCGCAGTGTTTTATTTATGTTTCGCCAAAAGTAGCTTGTGGCAAGCCATAACATAAAACCAGGGTGGAAATGCGTGAGCATTTCCACCCTGGTTAGGAAAATCATCGTTAATTGATTGTGCGTTTTACATAGGAGGTATGTAAGGTCTCATGTGCCTTATGGCTTCCAGGCTTTCCTAAATACTCGTCATAGAGCTTCTTGATAGCCGGATTCTCATGGGACTTGCGGATTGTCTTCGCTGCATCATTCTTATAAAGAACGCTTGCGCGGATTCCTCTCACATCAGTAAAGTTGCGGACATCACCGGATACCTGTGGCTGTCCTCCGCCGTTCACGCATCCGCCCGGACATCCCATAATCTCAATAAAGTGATACTCTGCCTCGCCAGACTTCACCTTATTCAATAATGTCTTTGCATTGTTAAGGCCGGACGCAACTGCTACCTTCACATCCATGCCTGCAACGTTGTAGGATGCCTCCTTAATTCCTTCTGTTCCGCGAACTTCCGAGAACTCAAGAGTCGCAAGCTCTTCTCCTGTCAACGTCTCAACGGCTGTACGAAGAGCAGCTTCCATAACGCCGCCTGTCGCGCCAAAGATTACGCCCGCGCCGGTAGACTCTCCCATCGGATCGTCAAAGTCTTCATCCGGAAGCGCGGTAAATTCAATTCCGCAGCGCTTAATCAGTCTTGCAAGTTCTCTGGTGGTGATTGCGATGTCCACATCAGGAACACCCGCCGCGTTCTGGTCGTCGCGGCCTATCTCAAATTTCTTTGCAGTACATGGCATTACGCTGACGGATACAATCTTCGCCGGGTCAATGCCTTCCTTCTCTGCAAAATAAGTCTTTAACATCGCGCCGAACATCTGCTGAGGTGATTTACAGCTTGACAGATGCTCCGTCATATCCGGGAAATAGTGCTCACAGTACTTAATCCACCCCGGTGAACAGGAAGTAATGAGCGGAAGCACTCCGCCATTCTGCACCCGGTCAAGAAGCTCATGGGCCTCTTCCATTATGGTAAGGTCTGCAGCCCAGTCTGTGTCAAATACTTTATCAAAGCCAAGCCTTCTCAAAGCTGCCGCCATCTTTCCTTCCACGTCGGTTCCCATCGGATATCCAAATTCTTCGCCAAGACCGGCGCGTACCGACGGCGCAGTCTGAACCACTACATATTTCTCTGGGTCGGCGATTGCTTCTATAATCTGATCCGTATAATCTTTCTCATACAACGCTCCGGTCGGGCAGACTGCGATACACTGTCCGCAGGATACGCAGCTCGTCTCGCCAAGCCCCATATCGAAAGCAGAACCGATAAACGTATCAAACCCTCTGTTATTTGCTCCGATTACGCCGACGCCCTGTACTTTCTCACAGGTAGCCACGCAGCGGCGACAGAGAATACACTTATTATTGTCGCGAACCATATGCGCTGCCGAAGTATCCAGCTCATAATGATTTGCCTCGCCCTCAAAATAATTCTCGTCCTCTACTCCGTACTCATGACAGAGCTGCTGCAGTTCACAGTTTCCGCTCCGTACACAGGAGAGACATTTCTTATCATGGTTTGACAGGAGAAGCTGCAGCGTCTTCTTGCGGGCCTGAATCAGCTTCGGCGTATTGGTGTACACCTCCATGCCCTCATTCACCGGATGAACGCAGGCAGCCACAAGGTTCCTTGCGCCCTTCACCTCAACAATACACATGCGGCATGCGCCGATTTCATTAATTTCTTTCAAATAGCATAAAGTAGGAATCCTGATTCCCGCCAGATGAGCCGCCTCAAGGATAGTAGAACCGGCCGGCGCAGATACTTTAAGGCCATTAATTGTAAGATTAATATTTTCCATATTCTCCATCCTCCCTTACTCTTTGTAAATAGCGCCAAAGCGGCATTTTTCCATACAAGCCCCACACTTCACGCACTTATCCGGATTGATTGCATGAGGTTCTTTCACCTTGCCTACAATCGCTTCATTCGGACAAATTCTTGCGCATAAAGTACAGCCCTTACACTTATCAGCGTCAATCTTGTACTGCAGCAGATCCTTACATACGCCTGCCGGACACTTCTTATCTACAATATGGGCGATATACTCATCCTTAAAGTAACGCAGGGTAGAAAGTACCGGATTCGGCGCCGTCTGTCCCAGCGCGCACAGGGAATTAGACTTCAGATGAGCAGCCAGCTCTTCCAGTCTGTCTAAATCCTCCATGGTTCCCTGACCCTTGGTAATCTTATCCAGAATCTCCAGCATACGTCTGGTACCAATTCGGCATGGCGTACACTTGCCGCAGGATTCGTCAACGGTAAATTCCAGGAAGAACTTAGCGATATCCACCATACAGGTATCCTCGTCCATAACGATTAGTCCGCCGGAGCCCATCATAGAACCGATTGCAATCAGGTTGTCATAGTCAATCGGCGTATCAAACTTCTCTGCCGGAATACATCCGCCGGATGGTCCTCCGGTTTGGGCAGCCTTAAACTTCTTGCCCTTCGGAATACCTCCGCCAATCTCCTCTACAATTTCACGAAGAGTTGTTCCCATCGGAATCTCCACAAGTCCTGTATTATTTACCTTGCCGCCCAGGGCAAATACCTTGGTACCCTTGGATTTCTCGGTACCCATACCTGCAAACCACTCTGCCCCGTTTAAAATAATCTGCGGAATATTTGCCAACGTCTCTACGTTGTTTAGTATCGTCGGTTTCTGGAACAGACCCTTAAGCGCCGGGAACGGCGGACGCGGACGCGGTTCGCCTCTGTTGCCTTCGATAGAAGTCATCAGCGCCGTCTCCTCACCGCATACAAACGCTCCTGCACCAAGTCTTAATTCGATATCAAACTTAAATCCTGTTCCGAAAATATCCTCGCCCAGCATACCGTATTCTCTTGCCTGCTTAATCGCAATATTCAGACGCTCTACCGCGATCGGGTACTCGGCACGTACATAGATATATCCCTGGGAAGCGCCGATTGCGTAGCCTGCGATTGCCATGGCCTCCAGTACAACATGGGGATCTCCTTCCAGTACGGAGCGGTCCATAAACGCGCCCGGATCTCCTTCGTCTGCGTTACAGCAGACATACTTCTGATCCGCTTCATTGGCAGCGGCAAACTTCCACTTCATGCCGGTAGGGAATCCGGCGCCGCCGCGTCCTCTTAAACCGCTGTCTAACAGCGTCTGGATAACATCCTTCGGCTCCATCTCGGTCAGAACCTTCCCCAGAGCCTCATATCCGTGAGTTCCTATGTATTCCTCAATATCCTCCGGGCTAATCACACCACAGTTCCGAAGCGCAACTCTGTGCTGCTTCTTATAGAAGTTCGTCTCCTGCAGGGGAAGAACTTCATCGCCCTTTACCGTCTCGTCATACAGAAGCCTCTTTACCACATTGCCTTTGGCAAGATGTTCCTCAACGATCTCCGGAATATCTTCTTCCTTCACCATGGAATAGAAGGCTCCTTCCGGATATACAATCATAATCGGTCCCAATGCGCACAGACCAAAACATCCCGTCTTGATTACACATACTTCCTCTTCCAGACCGTTCTTCTTAATCTCTTCATCCAATCTCTCTCTGATCTTCTGGCTTCCGGATGACGTACATCCGGTACCGCCGCATATCAGTACATGAGCGCGATACTTGCCATGTTCTGACGCTAAGGCGTCTGCCAGAGATTCATGTTCAGAACGATACTCTACAGTTCCCTGCATCTTTTCTCTTATTACACGTAATTCTTCCAGAGATTTCATACTGTTCCTCCATTTCTCTCAAATACTGACTAATCGCTACTCATATTTTGCAAGGATATCATCAATATCCTCAACCTTCAGACGTCCATACACCTCGTCGTTAATCGTCATAACAGGCGCAAGTCCACAGGCGCCGATACAACGGCATGCATCCAGCGAAAATCTTCCGTCCGCCGTACACTCTCCGCCCACAATACCAAGCTTCTCCATCAACTTATTGTAAATGTCTCCGGAGCCTTTAACATAACAAGCCGTACCAAGACAAACCGAAATCTGATACCTGCCCTTGGGGCTTAAATTAAACTGAGAGTAAAATGTAGCTACTCCGTAAATCTTCTCCAAAGGAATACCGGTATGATTGGAAATCATAGTCTGCACCTCTATTGGAAGATATCCGTAGATATCCTGTGCCTTCTGCATAATCGGCATCAATGCGCCTTTTTCATCTTTCAGCTCTTCAATTACCGCCAGCAGTGCTTTTTCCTGTTCTTCAGTTCCATGGAATGAAACCGTAGACTTTTTAGAAAGCATGTGATTACCTCCCTCTCTATTTATTTAGTTCACGCTTAACCTATATAGTATCTTAACACACAAATTGTCTAAATTCTACAAAAATTTGCATAAATTATTGTTAATTTCTACCCATACCTGTTATTTTTCGCGCAGTCCTGTTAGTTTTTTCACTATATTTGTTCTATAGAAGATATCCATGCCTTTTTACATTCAAATACCTTTAATTCTCCAATTCAACAACCAAATAAAATCCTCGGTCCGTCTCCTCAATCTTCCTGATAATCCCTGTTTGTGATTTTATTCTTTCTGTTGTACGATAAATCCCCGACATCGCGACCGAAGGTTCTACCAAATAAGTATATCTGCCGGCGCTGGGACTCCGCTCGCTGATAGGAACTTCCTGTCCTTCTTCTACTTGCCCCGGTCTCTCCATCTTAAATCTTTCCAGTCTCATCTAATCTCTCACCAGACCTTTCCTCTTTAATTATTTTACTATTCCACACCTGCAAAATATCATCTGAAAATAAAATATCAGACACAACTTAATCAGACGGAACCTCAAAGTGTGTCTGAAACTGATATAATTATATCAACTTTCCGTCTGATTGTCTTCGGTTTTAACATCTTCTGCCCCTGCTCCATAATAAATAATTCCTGCACAGATAATCCACATCCCCAAATAACCCATACGCGGTATTCTGGTCTCAAAAAAACCAAACATCACTAAAATAATAATCATTGCAATCAACCCTACCGCCATTAATGCAATTCTGCCTGCTTTACACATAAAAAGACACCTCACTTCCCATAGTCAAACTATAGCAAATAAGGTGTCCCTTAATCTGTACACTACTCTATGATTCTAAAATCGTCGTCTTCTTCTAAATCATCTTCTATATCCAAATCAGACTTTTCTTCCAGTTCATCCTCGGAATAGTCGTCTTCATCAAAATCAAAATCGTCCAGCTCTTCTTCTGAAATATCGTCTTCCAAATCATCATCTAAAAGTAATCTTGCTTTCTCGACCTCAGTCTCTCTGGATATCTGCTGCCTCTTCTCGTCCGCTATCTCCTCCTGCTTTCTGCCAACCTGTCTGGAACGCATAATAAACTGCACGCACATACACAGGATAATCAGGACAAGCGGAACGGCAATCACCGCAATGATATTCTCATCCAATCCCACCATAGATACTATAGCGCTGCCTGTCATAAAACCTCCGCTAATGGATGTGACAATAATCACAAGGGGATCAAAGACTTTCACAGTAATAATCGCTACAATCAATCCAAGCACAAGGCTAATCCCAAGCACTGGCAGAGTACTCATCTTCGTTATCAGTACACAGAGTCCAGTAACAAGAAATATCATATAGAAGAAAATCCCGACTTTATAAAAGACGCAGGCCAGTACTGCCATCAAAAGCGCGCCTCCAAGCATCACTCCCACCGAAGCTATCTCAGACAAATTCGCCCCACTGGCAATCCCTCCGCCTGCCGCTGCTCCCAGAAGAAATCCCATGAATGCAGCCCACACTCTTACCAGCTTCAATCCAAACAGGCCAATCATCAGTCCTATCACGATTGCAACAATCAGTACGGTCATGTTCTGCAAAAAAAGCATCCCTGTTCCGGTTATCTGATCAATACGTGTTACTACTTCATTCATTCGTCTTCTCCTTCGCGTCTCTTAAATTCAGCCGTATCTGCGTATTGTATCACAAATTTGCTTAAAATGCAACGGAGCCTGTCTCTGTCCCGTTAATCACATAATACACTGCATTCTCTTCCGGCTTAATATAAAGATCCATTGTTTTGATGTCGCCAATCTTCCCGCCCGACTTCGACCATGCTTTCTTAACGTCGGCAATCATCGTTTTCTCTTCTACTTTCTTGTCACGATATTCAACGTAAGCGCTTACTTTGATTTCCTTCTTTGCCGCTGTCTTCTTCGCTGTCTTGGACGCAGACTTCTTCTCTGTTTTCTTGACTTCCGTCTTCGTGTCAGCTTTTTTTACCGCCGCGGTTTTCGGCTCTGCTTTTTTTGCATCTGTGGCCTTCGCCTCTGTTGTCTTTGCGGCTGCAATTTTCACTTTAACGTCCTCTGTCTTTCCAGCGTCTGCCGCTTTTGTTTCAACTATTTTCGCAGATGCTGTCTTTCCTGTTTTCCTTGTTGCCATAATACTTCCTCCTCATTCCTTATATCTCTGCTTCTATAATCATTTGTTTTTGATTTCCACGTATCAGAGATTATTATAGCACATGTATCACATATTTCAATTGTAGTTTATACCGTATTTCCCGTCAATTATCTTGATTTTTTCGTGACTTCTCCATAGAATCAACAGCCCGCGAATGTCATAAGTTCTGCTTTCGTCTGTTCTCCTACCGTTCGCGATACAACCTCTCCGTCTTTAAAGAGCAAAAATGTAGGAATAGACATTACGCGATATTGTCTCGCAATCTCCATTGCATCGTCAATATCAAGCTTACATACTTTCATATTCGGATGTTCGTCTGCAAGCTCTTCAACTATCGGTCCCATCGTCTGACAGGGTCCGCACCATTTTGCCCAGAAATCTACCAAAACCGGTTTTTCTGAATTTAATACAACCTCTTTAAAATCATCTGCCGTAACATGTATTGCTGCCATATCTTTCTCCTCCTATTGTTTTGAGTTAGTCTGTTTGTTTCTCAACCATATTATACACGATTCTACTAAAAACACATATGCATAAACCTAAAAAAACTTATTCTTTTTTCCAAGTCGTATAGATTCCATTTCCTGCGCTAATTTTTCATCCATGTGGTCAAACAAATAATTTCTTCCACTCTTTTTATGCCGTTCCCATTCTTCTCTGATTTGGCGTTCTGCGAGACGTACCTCTTCTCTAAATTCTCTTGCAGAAATCAGCTTCGCCCCCTGTCCGGCCGTAATTACCTGTTCTACTCCATCAGAAGTCGCCACTGTAACATGATACTTCCGCCCAATCTCATGTACAACTTTCTCAATATACTGGTCGGCAGTTTCTGCCTCCTTGGTATATACCACATGAATGTTATGATACCTCTGAATTTCCAACGCTTCTCCCTCTACTTTATAAGCGTCAAACACCAGAATCAGGGTACACTTTTTAAATCCCTGATAATTGCTTAGAACATCCATCAGTTTGTTTCTTGCCGCTTCAATATTATCCTCTGCCAGTTCTTTCAGTTCTTCCCACGCAAAAATAATATTATACCCATCCACCAGCAAATATTCCTTTTCGATTCCTGTTTTCTTCTCCTGCTTTTTCTCGGACGAAACGGTTACGGTCTGTCTTCCCGGTGGATTTTTCCGTTCAATTTTCCCATAGGTACGGATAAAAATATCTTCCAGTTCCTTCTCTTCTCTGGCATTCCATTCGGACTCTCTCATCGAAGGCGCTTTTTTGCCAAACAAACTGCTCTTTCCTACACTCCTGCCAATCTGTTCTCCTGTCTGCCCTGTTTGTTTCTTAAGCTGACTGTCTATATGCATATGCCGAAACACTTCATTCCAAGGCACATAAATTCCCGCTCCATGAGCACAAAATACCGAACCTGTCGGATTTTCCTCATCCGCCTCAGGGTCATATCCCACCGCCCCTATAATTTCCTCCGCATTCTGGCAGGGTTCATAACCCTTCAGAGTACAAAAAAGCCGTCCTCTGCCTTTGCTATATGCCGCCACTTCTAACTGATAATCCCGCATCTCAGACACCGGAGCGCTTCCGCTTACTATTGAGAAATCTCCGTCTGCTTCCGGCGGTTCAAATTCCCCGTTCATTTTCTGAATATCATTCAGCGCGCGTCCCACATTCTCTGCGGGAATCTCCAGAGAAAAAGAATAATAGGGCTCTAAAAGCACGCTTTCTGCCTGCATTAACCCCTGGCGAACCGCCCGATAAGTCGCCTGACGAAAATCTCCTCCCTCTGTGTGTTTTAAATGGGCCCGTCCTGCTGCCAGCGTTATCCGCATATCGGTAACGGCTGATCCCGTCAGAACTCCTCTATGTTCCTTCTCCTGCAGATGGGTCAGTATCAGCCGCTGCCAGTTTCTATCCAGTACATCTTCGCTGCAATCTGAAGAAAAGACGAGACCAGTTCCTGTTTCCCCTGGCTCCATAATCAAATGAACCTCCGCATAATGACGCAAAGGTTCAAAATGCCCCACGCCTTCTACTGTATTTTGAATCGTCTCTTTGTACACAATGTTCCCGGTATCAAAAGATACTCTGGTACAAAACCGCTCCTCAATCAGACTCTTTATTATCTCAAGTTGAATTTCCCCCATTATCTGCACATAAATTTCTGCCAGTTCCTCATTCCACAGAACGCGGAGCATCGGGTCTTCTTCCTCTAACTGCCGCAGATTTTTAAGCATTGTGTGTACATCTATCCCTGCCGGCAAAACAACCCGGTAACTAAGTACCGGCTCCAGCGCTGGAACTACCTGCCCGGTTTCCAGCCCCAGTCCTTCTCCTGGATAGGTGCAGTTCAGTCCCGTTACCGCACAGACCATCCCCGCAGATACCTCTTGTACAGTCTCATATTTCTCTCCGGAATAGATACGAATCTGATTTATCTTCTCCTGCCATATGGCTGTTCCTTCTTCCATATCCGGCCTTCGGTTTGTCAAAAGTTCCTTTACCCTCAGTCGTCCGCCCGTAATTTTCAGATGACTTAAACGCATCCCGGCAGGGTCCCTGGAAATTTTAAAGACTCTTGCGCCAAAATCAATTGGATAAACTGGAACCTTTGTATAATATTCCAGTCCTTGAAGCAATCTCCCTACCCCTTGCATTTTTAAAGCAGAACCATAATAACAGGGAAATATCTTCCGGATATGAATCAGCCGGCGAAGAGTCCCCTCTGACAGCCTGTCTGTCTCCAAATATTCCTCTAACGCCTCCTCTTCCAATACAGCTATATTCTCCAACATCTCGACAGAAAAAGAACTTGCGCTTTTCTGACTCTTCTCCGCTTTATCAGTGCTTTCCGCTTTTTCACTCCATTTATCAAAAGGTATGCAGCCTTCTGATAATTGCTCCTTAATCTCGGACAACAGTCTTTCTCTATTTGTTCCTTCCTGGTCCATCTTATTTATAAAAAGAAAAGTGGGAATCTGGTATCTCTCAAGCAGTCGCCACAGAGTTCTTGTATGTCCCTGAACCCCGTCCGCCCCATTAATAACCAAAATCCCATAATCCAGCACCTGCAGCGTCCGCTCCATCTCTGCGGAAAAGTCTACATGACCCGGCGTATCCAGAAGGGTAACCGACAAATCTCCCAGCATAAATTCTGCCTGACTGGAAAAAATGGTAATTCCCCTGCTTTTCTCCAGTTCATGGGTATCTAAGCAGGCATCCCCATGGTCCACCCGTCCCCTCTTGCGGATTCTTCCGGTCTCATAGAGAATGCCCTCCGACAGCGTCGTTTTTCCCGCATCTACATGGGCCAGTATACCAATACATATATGTTTATTCGGTCGGTTTTCTGTTGTATCGTCCATCGGAAACACCCTTTCTCTGCTATTATCAAAAACATTCTGCATTACGCTAACCCTATACTTTTCCCGTCCAGCGCAGCATAAATAAGCTTATCATGTCCGTCATATACCAATTTCAGAGAAAAGAACGTATCTCTCTCCAAAAGAAGCCTGTGAAAAATCAAATCCCCTTCCCACAGATTCAGTTCTTCAATCCGGGAAATCTCCACCCATTCCAAATCTCCTTCATCACAGGGAATCAGCTCTCCCTCAAATCCATCCGCCGTAAATAACGACATATATTCCGTTACGCCATTTCCAGACACAAAAGTTACCATAGCGCGGTACTGATAAGAAGTAAGCGTAAGTCCCGTCTCCTCCTTTACTTCCCTGAGCAGACACTCTTCCGGGCTCTCATCCTTCTCAAAATGTCCTCCCACGCCAATCCATTTTCCCTCATTCACATCATTCTTCTTCACATTCCTGTGAAGCATCAAATACTTTCCGTCCTTTTCTATGTAACACAATGTACTTAATTCTGCCATTTCTTTTCCCACTTTCATCTTTAATATGTCAAAGCTGCAATTCGCACGCTGCCTGCTCTAACTCGACGTAACAGTTCAGCCTTTGGCTTTGCTGTTACGGAATCTGCCCATTCCAAATCGCCTGCGGCGATGGACAGATTCCCTCTTGGCCAAATTTACACATTCTCACGAACTTTGCAGCAAGTGCAAAGTTCTAGGCTGAACTGTTACAACTCTACATCCCTTTATCAAAAATGCTCTTCCCTAAATCCCCATCCCTGTGATATGATATCTTTCAAACCTTGCCGGACAACGTCCGCCCGCAGGGCATGTGTTATGGGGTGCCCTTTGGGTATACCTTGCCGGACAACGTCCGCCCGCCCG
This sequence comes from Lachnospiraceae bacterium, assembly GCA_910574185.1. Classification (GTDB taxonomy): domain Bacteria; phylum Bacillota; class Clostridia; order Lachnospirales; family Lachnospiraceae; genus Claveliimonas. Next base: position 20,441 of record CAJSZQ010000014.1, on the reverse strand, counting down.
CAGGGCATGTGTTATGGGGTGCCCTTTGGGTATATCTTATCGAATTTATGGGAGAAATGCAATGAACCGGACTATTAATTATGAAATATCTGAATCCGAAGCCGGACTTCGGGTAGAACAATATCTGAAACGAAAGGGATATTCTTCCCAGAATCTCGCCGCTATCAAACGGATGCCAGAGAGCATCCTGGTAAACGGCGTCCACTATTATATGCGCCAAACACTTGCTTCCAGCGACCGATTAACCGTTCATATAACCGAGACCAAGTGCTCCGAAAAAATTCCTCCGGTAAAACTTCCTCTGGACATCATATACGAAGACGAAGATATTATCGTTATCAACAAACCGGCGGGAATGCCCATACATCCCTCGCTGAATAATTATTATAATACACTGGCAAATGCACTGGCCTGGTACTATCAGGAACAGAATAAACCATTTATTTTCCGCTGCTGTAACCGGCTTGACAGAGACACTTCCGGTCTCACCGTTGTGGCAAAGCATTTGGTAAGCGCCGGAATCCTGTCCGCTATGACCGGAAGAAGGGAAGTGCATCGGGAATACTTAGCTATCACCGCCGGACACGTGACGCCTGAATCCGGAACAATCAACGCTCCCTTAGGCAGAAAATCCGGAACAATCATTGAGCGAACCGTAGACTGGGAAGCAGGAGAACCGGCAGTTACTCATTACCAGCTTGTGTCCTCCAATGAACGCCACAGCCTAATAGCCCTGAAACTGGAGACCGGCCGTACCCACCAGATACGTATCCATATGAAATATCTTGGCTATCCCTTAATCGGAGACTATCTCTACAATCCGGATATGTCCTGTATCGGAAGGCAGGCGCTGCACTCCCACAGACTTTCCTTTCCTCATCCTATAACCGGAAAAATCATGGATTTTCAGGCGTCTCTTCCGGCAGATATGCAGGCGGTACTATAACAGTCAGTATACCCAAGGGTACCCCATTATGGCCATTCGGCCGTTTCACAAGGTATACCCACTGACAATATCAAATCCATGGTTCATCGGTCCGCATCCTTTTCCAAGCTCCAGACCTGCTTCCAGGGCTCCTGTGACGTATGCTTTTGCCTTTTTTACAGATATATCAAGCGGATATCCTTTTGCAAGATTTGATGCAATCGCACTGGATAGCGTACACCCGGTTCCATGGGTATTATTTGTATCAATACGACTTCCACAAAACCACTGACAGACCCCTTTCCAATAGAGAAGGTCGTTGGCGTCAGTTAACTGATGCCCCCCTTTACAGAGCACCGCACAATGATAAGCTTCACCGATTTTTGACGCTCCCAGACACATATCCTCTTCTGTCTGTATCCGTATTCCAGTAAGCGCTTCCGTCTCTGGAATATTAGGAGTCAAAACTGTTGCCAGCGGAAACAATCGTTCCTTCATCACGCCAATCACATCGTCGTCTATCAGTTTTGCCCCGCTGGTTGCTGACATAACCGGGTCTATCACAATATTTTTTGCATTATATCTTTCTAGTTTGTCTGCAATGACATGAATCAATTCACTGGACGATACCATTCCAATCTTCACTGCATTCGGATAAATATCGGTAAAAATACTATCTAGCTGCTCTGCCAGAAATCGAGGAGTTACCTCCATAATCCCTGTTACGCCAATGGTATTCTGTGCAGTCAGCGCTGTAACCGCGCTCATAGCATACACACCGTTGCTAATCATCGTCTTAATATCTGCCTGTATGCCGGCGCCTCCGCCAGAATCACTGCCGGCGATTGTTAATGCTGTCCTCATCGTCTATCTCCTATTTTCTGTATTCATTCTATAAAACAGCCAAAAACGGGATGTGTAGATGGCGGGAATGAATTTTAAACATACTCCAGTTTCTTTCTGAGCTCCCTTGCCGCCGCCTCTATATCAGGCTGGCCAAAAACCGCGCTGATTACAGCGACGCCGCAAAGTCCTTTTCCCCGAAGCTCTTCTACGTTATTCTTATCAATTCCCCCGATTGCAATAACTGGAATCTTCACCGCACTGCAGATATCTTCTATCATCCTGGGAGGAAGAAGCTTTGCATCTTTCTTTGACCCGGTCGAAAAAGCCGCGCCTGTTCCCAGATAGTCGGCTCCTTTCGCCTCTGCCAAAAGCGCTTCCTCCACTGTGTGAACAGAGGCGCCAATAATCTTATCCGGTCCCAGCTTCTGCCTTACCTGACAGATATCCATATCATTCTGTCCAACATGGACTCCGTCAGCGTCCGAAATGACAGCAATCTCCACATTATCATTGATAACAAAAGGGACCCCGTAATTTTTACAAAGGGTTCTTATCTTCTGCGCCTCATTAAGAAACTCTTCTTTGCCAAGTTCTTTCTCTCTGAGCTGAATAAAAGAAACCCCTCCCAAGATTGCCTTCTCAACCTGACTGCAAAGGGTTTCCCCATGATTCAGCCAACGCCTGTCAGTTACCGCATATAATAGCAAATCCTCTTTTGCAAACCTCATTGCATTTCTCCTTTATTTTTTCCGGCTCTTTTCTTCTGCCAGCAGCGCTGCTCCAATTGCTCCGGCATATCTGCCGTTTTCCGTCGGCCGAACTGTCTTTCCAAGCTTCGCTGAAAGAATATCTGTAAAGTATGCGCTGCTGCTGATTCCTCCTGTAAGAACAATCTGATCAGATACATTCTTTCTTCCTGCAAGCTGCGCCACCTTAGCCGCAACAGAATCTACCACTCCCGCAGCGATGTCTTCCCGTTTCTTTCCTTCACCGATATAATTGATAACCTCTGATTCTGCAAATACAGTACAAAGCGAACTAATCGACAACACCTCTCCAGTACCCGCCATATCAAATAATTCCTGCAGCGTCACACCCAGTCTGTTTGCCATAATCTCCAGAAATTTCCCTGTCCCGGCAGAACATTTGTCATTCATCAAGAAATCCTGTACCATTCCCCCGGCGACCAGAATCACTTTCGTATCCTGTCCTCCCACATCAATAATCGTACAATCATCCCCCGCCAATTCTCTGCCGCCTCTTGCATGACAGGTTATCTCTGTAATCACATAATCTGCAAAATCCACCGCTACTCTTCCATAGCCTGTGGCAACCACCTTCACTTCATCAGAAAAAACGTCTATTCCTTCTCCCTGAAGTCTCTCCCTGATTATCATGGCAGTCTCCTTACTGCTCCATCCTGTGGGCAGTACAAACATAAGCTCTTTCTCGCCTCTTACCGCAGTCTTAGACGCTGTTGAGCCAATATCAATACCTACATAATACATCTTTTTTCTCCCTGTTTCAAATTGTTATTGTTCACATGATATCAAGCTTGCCAAAAAGAGTTACAGTTCACAGGTCATTTGGTAAACAGTGGGTTGAATCAGGAGCATGTCTCTGAGCAGACAATTCAGGAGTGTTTTTCATGGAATTGAAATAGCAGCTTATGCAGACTTAGGCGCGAAGGCTTTCCTGAGCGGCTTAGTCTGCGTTAGCTGCCAGTTCAATGGAATGTTACTCCGTCTGCTCAGAGACATGCTCCTGATTCAATCCGCGTCCGGCAGGCGATGTGTAAACAGTAACCAAAAAGAATTACAATTCGCACATCACTTGCTCTGCCAAAAAACTGATATTCCATTTTCCCTGTAAACAATAATCTAACAATACCGGTCTCTATGAGGATTAAAATCTTTCTCTACCTCTGCAATTTTCAGAATCTCAATCTCTTTTTCTGCCGCCGTTTCCCGGATTTTCTCCAAATCATCTTTTTCCACCATCAATGATACGCCGCAACATTTACTCGCACTTCTGGGGGTCGGGGCAATCACTGCCCGAACCCCCAGTTTTCTTAACTCTCTGTAAAGCCGCATGGCGTTATCATGATTGGGAAAAAGTATATAATGCTGAATCTCTGTCATCCTCTTTCCCTCGTTGAATATGTGCTTATGTAATGTCTGGGTTATACTAATTATTCAGCATCTCCACAAATGCACTGACTCTGGTACGGAGCTGCTGTGCGTCGCTGTCTGTATAATCGGTCTCAATTCCCAGAACCGGAATCCCTTCCTCCTTCAATGCACGTTCTACAAAATAGCCTTCTGTGTCATACAAATTACAGAACTTCAAATTCACATCAATAATACCGTCAACCTTATATTCCTTTGCAAGACGAATAATATCGTCAATTCTTGCATGGTTCGGTGTAAAACATGCACAGTTAATTCCCATATACCGTTCCGCAATTGCATCAATCTGCTCTTCAACAGTCTCTTTGCTTTCATCCACATAACGCTCAAAGTATCTTGTTCCGGTACACATCTCTTCACAGACTACCACTGCGCCGCTGGTCTCGACAATATTGTGAAGCTTCCAGTTCGGAATAGCAAGAGGTGTTCCTGTAAGCATAATTCTCTTAGTTCCTGCCGGCGTCACACTCACACCCTCTGCAATCCTCTTCTCCAGTTCATCGCACAGCTTATTCGTCATCTGTGCAAATCTTGCCGGATCATCATAGAATGCAATCTGAGAAATCACAAGCGCGTCCGTTCCGCTAATCGGCACATTCTCATTTTTGCGACATTCATACAGTCTGGCAAGCGCTTTTCTCTTATTGTTTATCAGCTTAATGCTCTCTGCCAGTTTCTCTGCGGTTACCTTATTGCCAGTAAATTTCTCCACAACATCTTTAAGCGCCGTAATCTCTTCCGCCCAGGCTTTTACATCTTTTGCACGTTTCATCTGCGGCAAATCCATTACATGAACCGGCACATCCTCCGAAAGAATCTCCCAGGCTTTCTTCTTACCGTCGCAGGTAGTCTCTCCAATATACATATCGGCAATCCTAAAAAACGGACAGGTACGGTCTAATCTCGCGCCTACAGAGGCTTTGATCAGCGGACAGGTATTCGTCGGCAGAACCTTCTCTCCTCCCGGCACCCAGAACTGGGAACCTCCGCAAAGTCCGGTTGCAATAGCGTCTGCTGCAAAAATCACTTCGTCCGGCACATATACGCAGAAAGTTCCAAAAACCTTTCCTCCCTTTTCCTGGCGGGCTACTAACTCCGACGGACGAATACCATGAATATCAGCAACTACCATATCATAATAGTCCATTCCCTCCGGACGATTTTCCTGTGAAAGAAAAACATCTCCTACCGCCTGCGGAAGCACTGCGCACAATTGATCATGAAGCTCTAAATTCATCCCCAGTTCTTCCCACATCTTGTGATTATCAGCCATGTAACGTTACCTCCTAATTGAAATATTTCCTATATTTTATCTCTATAAGAGTAACATTTTTATGCACAATCAACAATCTGTTTGCAAGCTTTTCCTATTCAAACCATCTATAATTGAGCAATCTTATATATAGTCTCTATGCACTTATCTATTTCCTCCTCCCGGTTGGCTGCGCTGAACGCAAATCTTACCGTTCCTTCCGGAAATGTACCCAGAGACTGATGCGCCACCGGCGCACAGTGAAGTCCAACCCTTGTCATGATTCCTGCTTCCTGCTCCAATTCAAAGGCAGCCACCGCATTATCTCTGGTCTGAAAATCCAGCGATACTACGGCCACTCTGTTCTCACAGTTATTATGTCCCACGATTCGTATGCCAGAAATCCCCCGCAACTTTTGCAGGAAATACTCCGTCAGCTCCATCTTTCTTCGGTGTATCCTGTCAATCCCTGTTTCTTCCAGATAAGAAAGCGCCTTGTGAAGCCCGATAATTCCCGGAAGATTCATCGTTCCGCTCTCATATTTATCCGGAAGACTGCCTGGCATAATAAGGGAATCCGACAAACTTCCGGTCCCTCCTGCAATAAGAGGACTCATCTCTTTATCCAAACGTTCGGATACCAGAAACCCTCCGATTCCCTGTGGACCAAGAAGCCCTTTGTGGCCTGTAAAAGCCAGAAAATCTATCTTACATTTCTCCATATCAATATCAAGCGTCCCCGCTGTCTGCGCCGTATCTACTCCAAAAACCAGCCCACGTTGTGCGCAGAGTTCCCCAATTTCCTGAATCGGAACAACCGTTCCGCATACATTCGATGCGTGAGTCGCCAGTACCGCTTTTGTATTCCTCTTAATGCGGGCTTCAAGGTCCTCTGCCATCAAATTTCCTTCCCTGTCTACCGGCGCAATATCATAAGATACGCCAATTCCCTTTAACTGCTCTAAGGGGCGCATCACTGCATTATGCTCCAATCCGGTTACAACGATATGATCTCCAAAATGCAGGAATCCCTTCAAAAACAAATTCAGGGAATAGGTTACATTCGGTGTAAACACTACTCCCTTTGAATTACGTGCATGAAAAAGCCTGGCAAGCTGTTCTCTGGTATCCAGAACCACGCCCTCAACCTCATATGCACCTTCATAATTGCCTCTGCTGATATTAAACGCGCCTCGTGTAAGCAGCTCTGCCATAGCCTCCGGAACGCCGGGCGCCTTCGGCCACGATGTACTGCCATTATCAAAATAAATCTTCTCCATGATTATCCTTCTCAGTGTTCGTTTCTCTCACATATTCCTTATGGCTGACGTCTTCGTCTGCCGGCAGACGAAGACTTCATCCATAAGGACTGCGTTCATTCTACCATTCAAACTTCTTCTCGAAGTAGGCGCCAAGGTCTTCAATCTTTACCCGCTCCTGATCCATGGAGTCTCTGTCGCGGACGGTTACTGCTCCGTCTTCCTCAGAATCAAAATCATAGGTTACACAGAACGGCGTACCAATCTCATCCTGACGGCGGTAACGCTTTCCGATATTGCCTCTCTCGTCATACTCACAGTTGTATTTCTTAGAAAGCTGCGCGTATACCTTCTCTGCTCCATCCTTCAGCTTTTTAGAAAGCGGCAGCACGCCAATCTTCACCGGTGCAAGGGCCGGATGGAAATGAAGCACAGTCCGCATATCCGGCTTCTCTTCGGTCCCAATATTCTCCTCATCGTATGCGCTGCACAGGAATGCAAGCACCATACGGTCTGCTCCCAGGGAAGGCTCAATTACATAAGGAACATACTTTGTCTTCTTCTCATCGTCAAAATAAGTAAGATCCTGCTTGGACACCTCAATATGCTGAGACAAATCATAATCGGTACGGTCTGCAATCCCCCACAGCTCGCCCCATCCAAATGGAAATAAAAATTCAATGTCTGTAGTCGCCTTACTGTAGAAAGACAACTCTTCCTTATCATGGTCCCGGTAACGGACTTCTTCATCCTTAAGCCCCAATGTACTCAGCCAGTCCAGACAGTATTTCTTCCAATAAGCGAACCATTCAAGGTCCGTATCCGGCTCACAGAAAAATTCCATCTCCATCTGCTCAAACTCTCTGGTACGGAACGTAAAATTCCCCGGCGTAATCTCGTTGCGGAAGGACTTTCCAATCTGGCAGATACCAAACGGAATCTTCTTTCTGGAGGTACGCTGTACATTTTTAAAATTGACAAAGATACCCTGTGCCGTCTCCGGACGCAGATATACTACATTCTTAGCATCCTCCGTAACCCCCTGGAAGGTCTTAAACATCAGATTAAATTCCCGAATATCTGTAAAATTATGCTTACCGCAGGTGGGACATGGAATCTTGTGCTCTGCAATAAATTGCTGCATCTTCTCATGACTCCAGCCGTCAATACTGTCGCCGATATCTACACTATTCTCATGCGCATAATCCTCAATCAGCTTATCTGCGCGAAAACGTTCGTGACACTCCTTACAATCCATCAAAGGATCGCTGAAACCTCCCAAATGTCCGCTGGCAATCCATGTCTGAGGATTCATCAGAATCGCACAGTCAACGCCCACATTATAGGGGGATTCCTGAACAAACTTCTGCCACCATGCCTTCTTAACGTTATTCTTGAGCTCCACACCCAGATTGCCATAGTCCCATGTATTCGCCAGACCGCCGTAAATCTCAGAACCCGGATATACAAATCCTCTTGATTTCGCCAGCGCTACAATCTTATCCATTGTCTTTTCTACCATCAGTTCTTCCTCTTTCTTCTTTTTATTATACTTTGTCGGACGTTAGTCCGCCAGCCCGCAGGGCATGCATTATGGGGTGCCCCTGGGCATACTTTGTCGGACGTTAGTCCGCCAGCCCGCAGGGCATACATTATGGGGTGCCCCTGGGCATACTTTGCCGGACGCAAGCCCGCCAGCCCGCAGGGCATGCATTGTATCTCGCTCACTGCCTGACCCTTAACGGATATTATAACTTGAAACACTCGACTTGAAAAGTCATATTGTCATTTAAAAATAAATATTTCTTCAATACCCTCCAGTATTTCCAGCGATTTAAAACGTTTCTCCACGTATACGTCCATATATCGCTCCATGATAAGTTCCAGTTCTCTCAACACCGATTCTGACACGGTAAACGTATAAAGCTTCTCCACACCAGAACTTACAATATACTGTAGCGTATGCCAGGTAGACACCTCAAGTCTCATACCATCAAAAACATCTCTGTCACATTCCACACAGACTTTTCCGCCTTTTTTCACGCTGAACTGTCCGTCCCTTCCGGAATCACCGCATACCACACACTCAAACACCTGCGGCGCCTCCCCATTGATACAGACTGCTTTCAATTCATAAATGCGCCGAATCAAACGATTGGGTATGTTCTCCTTCAAAATCGCCCGGAGAGACTGATACAACAGTTTCAACATCTCCCTTTCATCATTTGCCTCCCGACAGTAATAATCTGCAATCTCCATAAAGTAGAAGCCGTAATACGCGCCTTCCACATCCTCTCTAAATTCTGCAAAATAATTAGAAATAGAGGCCGACACCATCGTATAAGATGTCCGCCCCTCATAGATTGCAAATTCCCCGAAAGAAAAAGGCATCACGCCTCCGCTAAGCGCGCTTCCCGGTTTTCTCGCACCTTTTGCAAATACCGGAATCTTGCCGCGTTCTCTGGTAAGAAGTACAATTCTCTTATCATATTCACCGATGGGCATGGCTGATAAAACCATACCCATTACCGTTATCTGGTTCACTTAGAATTTCCCCTGTTCCGTTACCCGGACCCTGTCCGTATTTTCTCATCACTTCCGCACAGATTGATATTCCCCGATAATTCAGGTAATCATGTACGTTTCCTGACGCCATGAATTTGTTCCAGTACTTTTCTTCCATAGTCTCACCTCATCCTCTGTTATAAATATAGAGTTACTGTCCTCTGCGAGCAGCAACAACGTATATTCATTTATATGGATTAGGTTCTCCTATGAAAGGGGCTTTTTATTCGTCTTCCCGGTATCCAAAATTTTTCACAAGGAAATCACTGTCTCTCCAGTCCTTCTTCACCTTCACCCAAAGCTTGAGATTTGCTTGTAAATTCAGCATTTTCTCAATCTCAAACCTCGCGGTACTGCCAATCTTTTTCAACATATTTCCTTGTTTTCCAATAATTATCCCCTTGTGGGAATCCCGCTCGCAGATGATGGTTGCATCAATGTGCATCACTTTACCTTTTTTCTTCATACAATCAATCACTACAGCAATTCCATGGGGAATCTCCTCATTCAAACAGTGCAGCGCTTTCTCCCGAATCAGCTCCGCCACAATCTGCCTCTCCGGCTGGTCTGTAACCGTATCCTCATCGTAAAACTGCGGACCATAGGGCAGATAACGAAACACTTCCTTTATCAGTTCATCTGTATTATCCCCGCTCCTGGCTGAAACCGGAATAATCTCTGCAAAATCACAGATATCTTTATAAGTAGAAATAGCCGCAAGAATCTCTTCTTTCTTAACCATGTCCACCTTATTAATTACCAGAATTACCGGCGTCTTTACCTTCTTAAGCCGCGTCGCAATGTGCTGTTCTCCGGCCCCGATAAATGTAGTCGGCTCTACCAGCCACAGCACCACATCCACCTCATTCAGCGTGCGCTCCGCTACATTTACCATATAATTCCCCAGCTTATTCTTCGCCTTATGGATTCCCGGCGTGTCTACAAAAATAATCTGTCCTTCTTTCCGGGTCAATACAGTCTGAATCCGGTTTCTAGTGGTCTGAGGCTTGTTGGAGGTAATTGCAATCTTCTGTCCGATGAGATAATTCATCAGCGTAGATTTCCCCACATTTGGCCGCCCTATCAGCGTTACAAATCCCGATTTATAATCGTTTCCCATACTGTCTCCCTTAAATATTAAAATACCGTTACCGTATCAAACAATTGCGCAGCTTCTGCAATCTTCTCCTCGCTACCGATTACGCAGAGCTGCTCTGCTTTCATCATAGCTTCTACAATCGGCGCAAGTCTTCGAATATCCTCCTGCTCCGCCTCTAATACCTGTCTTCTTTCCTCCCGGAGCATATCCTCACTCACATGGTTCATATAGAGATTCAACGACCGGTCTCCCTTCAGAGACGGCGTCATAGGCTGGTCCAAATTACTCATCGTACCAATCACGTATTTGTTCATATCAAAGTCACTGACGGTAAATTCCCGCAGATAATCCGCTACACCCTCGTACACTTCTATCGTACGCTTAAGATTCGGGTCTCGGTAAGATACAAAGAAGCCTTCCCCAATCCGGTTAAAGCTGCTCATACAGCCGTATGCGCCGCCCTTTACACGAATATTCTGCCATAGATACTCATAGCCCATAATTACTTTCAGTACCTGTAAAACACCGGTATAAGACGTGCCTGCGTCAATAAAATTGCCGCATCTTGCAACATACTGTACCTTAGACGCCGTCTTAAAGCCTTCATTTTTCTTCTCACAGTGAATGATACACCGTTCTGTATCTCCGAGCTTAACCTCCTCTGTAAACAGCCCGTCTGCAAACCCTTTCACTTCTGCCTCAAGAGCCGGAAGTCCTTCCCGCTCCGCAGTATAGCTAATCATCATATTATCTGCTTTAAACAATGCTTTTGCCAGCTTCTCAAGATTAGAAATCAGGGTCCCCTTCTCTTTCTCGAAATTCTTCTCGATTGCTGAAACCTTCTGATAATATTCAATTCCATTCGTCATATCCTTCAACTTCGCCGAAGGCGATGCATAAGACTGTGCCCGAAGAGCCGCCGTTACATGACCATTCGACTGGAACCTCATCAGAAGTCTCGATGTGGTCATAGCCAGAATCTCTTTTAACCGCTTTTCGTCTCCAAGCTTTGACCGCGTAAGGATTTCCTTCATCATAGCAAAGGCCACTGGAAGCTTCCGATATAATGACTTAGATTTTATCTCAAAAGTTGCCTTAAATTCCTTTTCACGAACCTTTGTCACATCCGGGTAGAGCTCCATGGAAGTTCCGATTCCTCCGGTATGCAGATTAATCTCATTAAAGAGTTCGCCATACTCATAATTCTCGGTATCAATAATGCCCAGTACTCCCTGCAGAATCCCTACATAGGGAAGCAGTTCCTCCGGAACTTTTGACATGTCAAAAAGCAGCGTCACATAACCGATTCCATTGGTGTCAATCTCATGAAAAACAACCGGAATATCCTCTATCTTCATCTCTTCATTATAAACCGGCTGTGGTTCTCGGGAAATGTCTTCACGCCGAAGCACCGGAATCGTAGCCAGAGCTTCCTCGTCCGACGGTTCCGACTGATAGTCCTCCAACTCCTTGGTCTTCCTGGCCAGAGCCTTGATTTCTTCTTTGCTTAATCCTTTTTTATAATCCTGCAGTTTCTCATAAAGTTCCCGGTCCATACGAGCAGTACGTCCCTGCTCCGGCTCTACCACAATCACAGCGCCATGCTGGTTGTCCAACAAAAATTTACGCACCAAATCTTCAAAATAACTGGTATTCATCTGCTCTTTCAGAAATTCAAACGTGCCAAGGGCCTGGATGTGCATAAAAGGTTCCTTCTCATCATACAGCCAGCTATCCAGAATCTGAAGGCCGTACATCAGCCCCTTAGGATACCGTCCGTAATCCGCCTCCCGGTATTGAAATTCATGATAGTTGATTCCTGCCTCCAGCGCTTTCTTATCTATCCCTTTATCCGCCATCTCTGAAAGACGCTCCTCAATCAATTTTACAAAAGCTTCTTTCTGGTCCGCATTCGCATTCTTTGCTACCACCGAAAAGATTGGCTGATAGATGCCGTTATCGTAAGACCCCATAATATCTTTGCCGATTCCAGCCTCCAAAAGAGCCTTCTTAAGAGGCGCTCCCGGTGCGGAAAGCAGCGCATAATCCAGAATCTCAAACGCCACATAGAGTTCCTTATCAAGGCTTGTACCGATTACTTTATTATACGACAGATAGGTATTATCCTCCAAAGGCTCTTCGCTGGTGATTGAATAAGGAAGCTTAACTTCTTTCATCCTCGCAAACGGCTCCTGATACCGAATCTCTGAATCAATCTCTATTTTGTCGAATTTGCTTAAATATTCCCTGTCAAGCCAGATAAGCCTCTCCTCCATATCCATATCTCCATAGAGGTAAATATAGCTGTTGGACGGATGATAATATTTCTTATGAAACGCTAAAAACTGCTCATAACTTAAATTCGGAATCTCCTCTGGATCTCCTCCGGATTCATAAGCATAAGACGTATCCGGGAACAGGGTATTGAGTGTAACCCTGTCAAGCACTCCTTCCGGCGAAGAAAAGGCTCCCTTCATCTCATTATAAACCACTCCGTTATATTCCAAATCTCCGTTTTCGCTCTCTAACTTATAGCTCCAGCCCTCCTGACGGAAAATTTCGTCATGCTGATAAATATTCGGATAGAATACCGCGTCCAGATACACATGCATCAAATTCCGAAAGTCCTTATCGTTGCAGCTTGCCACCGGATACACCGTCTTATCCGGATAAGTCATCGCATTTAAAAAGGTATTCATAGAACCCTTAACCAGCTCAACAAACGGGTCCTTCACCGGAAAATTCTCCGAACCGCAGAGCACTGAATGCTCCAGAATATGCGGAAGGCCGGTGCTGTCCTCCGGCGGCGTGCGAAATCCAATAGAAAATACCTTATTGTCATCAGCCGCCTCCATCAGAACCAGACGGGCGCCGCTTTTCTTATGTTTCAGAAGAATACCCCGGCACTTCACGTCCTGAAGGTCCCTCTCCTTTATTATCTCATATTGTGCTAAATCTTTTACGCTCATGATTCAATCTCCAATTCTTAAAATTCTGCTTACATTCTCTTCGTTTTTCATACCTTAACAAACGTTGGCAGTTCGTTAAGTGTACCTTATGAAACGGCCGAATGGCCATAATGGGGTACCCGGAGGGTGTACTTTATGAAACAGCCGGATGGCCACAATGTGATACCCGGACGGTATACCTAAGTACACCGTCTTAGTGTAACATATTTTTTCCTTTTTTACACCTATTGAATATACACTTCCAATGCCTAGTGTGCTGACCGCATTATATCTGGCGAAACTCCGCAGAATATTCGCTCATCTGCAAGGCGGATTTTCGACGGCGTAGCGGTGGCTACGGATAGAAAATCCAACGCGGCAGATGGACGGATAGGCAAGGAGGTTTGGCTGAATATAATGCGGTCAGCACACTAATGTCTCATTAATCCGTTAAATTTATCTTTGGTCTTTGCAGAAATTGTGCTGCCAGCATAGCCTGCTGTGTCTCAAATCCCTGATACGAACCATTCAGAAGATTGCTGATTATTTTATTGTAATCATTAGTATCTAAAGATGATCTGTTAAATATACAATTTCTATTTTTCGATTTACCATAATCCGCTTCTAATTTCTCCATATCCGGTTCCAGAATATATGCAAGCACATTTCCCTGTTCATCAAATGCAAGCGTATATTTTTTTACCGGCGGATAAAAGCCTTCCAGTATACTTTTCGTTTTTTTATAATCAGCTAATACCGTATATATCTTTTCTCTTAATGCAGCGTCGCTATTCATCTTATATAAAACGTCCCGGGGAATCGTACACTCCGTCTTGCTGTCAGATACGTTTACTTTAACGTTGAATTTATTGTAAATTTCTGCTTTGACATTTTCAATTGCAGTTTCTTTATAAAAATCATTAAAATTATTATCTGCCGTAACTAATTCGGCTATAGTGCTATCATCATTTACCACATTGTAAAATAGCGACGATAATATACCCGTTGTGCCAATATCCATATCTTCGGTTCCTCCCTCTTATGATTTCCGTAATACGTTTGCCGATTTAATTATAGCACTCCTCCGCCGCAATCACAACTTTGATAGAAAACAGCCCATGAACTTTTCGTATAAAAGTCCATGGGCTGCCCCAAATTTCTAAATCTTACTCTTCAGGCTAAGCTTCTTTCCCTTCCCCAAAATTTCTTAAAATAAACAATGTCAGAATCATCAATACAATTCCTGCCGGAAGTGCGATGAATGCAGTCTGCACAAAGCCTGCCACCAGATAGGTTACAAAGGATACAGCCGCCACCGTAATCGCATAAGGAAGCTGCGTGGACACATGATTCACATGATTGCACTGTGCTCCCGCCGACGCCATAATGGTCGTATCGGAAATCGGTGAACAGTGGTCGCCGCATACTGCTCCCGCCATACAAGCAGAGATGGAAATAATCATCATCGTCTCGTTCGTTCCTGCAAAAACTGCAACTACGATAGGAATCAAAATCCCAAAGGTTCCCCAGGAAGTTCCCGTTGCAAATGCCAGGAAACACCCAACCAGGAAGATGATTGCCGGCAGGAAATTCACCAGTCCGCCAGCCGCATTTTCCATAGCTCCCGCCACAAATTCTGCTGCTCCAAGGCTGTCCGTCATTGCCTTTAGCGTCCACGCCAGCGTCAGAATCAGAATTGCCGGTACCATGGCCTTGAATCCATCTGGAACACAGGACATACACTCATTAAACTTCATCACTCCGCGGATTAAATAGAACAAAATTGTTATTACAAAGGCGAAGAAACTTCCCACTGCCAGCCCTACCGACGCGTCGCTATTTGAGAAGGCGTCAATAAAACTCTCTCCGGCAAAAAAACCACCGCTCCAGATCATTCCGATTACACAGGCGATAATCAGCGACACAATCGGGAATATCAGATCAATGACTTTCCCCTTACTGCTTACCACTTCTTCCCCGGCATTCGCATAGGGCCTGTCAGAAGTAGTATATAAATCACCTTTCTCCTGCGCATTTTTCTCGTGAATCTTCATCGGACCGTAATCCACTTTCAGAACTACCAGTACAATCATCATAACAATTGTGAGAAGCGCATAGAAGTTATAGGGAATTGCCCGTACAAAAATGGATAATCCGTCTTCACCCTCTACAAAACCTGTAACAGCAGCAGCCCAGGAAGAAATCGGCGCTATAATGCACACAGGCGCCGCAGTCGCGTCAATCAAATAAGATAGCTTTGCCCTGGAAATATTATGCTTGTCCGTTACCGGGCGCATTACGCTTCCCACTGTAAGGCAGTTAAAATAATCGTCAATAAAAATCAGTACTCCCAGCAGAATCGTCGCAAGCTGCGCGCCTGCGCGGCTCTTAATATGTACCTCCGCCCAACGCCCAAAAGCTGCCGAACCGCCCGCCTTGTTCATCAGACACACCATGATTCCCAGAACTACCAGGAACACCAGAATACCTACATTGTAACTGTCGGATAATACTCCGATAATACCATCCTGGAACACATGGGTAATCGTTGTTTCAAAAGACAGCCCCGAATAAAATAATCCTCCAATTAAGATTCCGATAAACAGAGAACTATATACCTCTTTGGTAATCAGCGCCAATACAATCGCAACCACTGGCGGAATCAGCGCCCAAAACGTTGCATACATCGAAGGCACATACTCTTCTTCTGCAGCAAAAACAACCGCCGGACAACAAAGCGCCATCATCATAGCCGAAGACAGCGTCCAGACAATTTTTCTCTTCATGTTTCTCATAACTTCCTCTCTCCTTTTAATTTTAAAAACAAACGTTTCCCTCACGCACTCCACGTTTCATTACTTACCCCTTCCAGGCATCCCATTATGGCCATTCAGCCGTTTCACAAGGTATACCCTCCGGGTACCCCATTATGGCCATTCGGCCGTTTCACAGGGTATACCCTCCGGGTGCCCCATTATGGCCATTCAGCCGTTTCACAAGGTATCCTTACATATGTTGCTTTTATTACTTGTGCGTGCGTATCCTGCTGGATTTTTATTATACTAGTGTATCCTCTCAGAGGGTTTTATCATATAAGGAAAAAAGTTTCTTATATGACAAAAAATCATGAACAACGCCTCAAACAAACGCCATTCATGACTCTAAATCTCACTGTACATATCAGATAGCGCTCCACATCATTGTGACAGTCCGCAACATATTCTGCCTACGTCCCAGACAAATCCTTCGGCCAGGGATTTATCTTCGGCAGTCTCCCCTTTCCCATACAGCAGTCTGCCAGACTGTAGCTGCATAGTACTAATGAAAACCGCGCCTCTATCAAGCTGTTATTCATATAGTACAATTTTAACACTTTTACCCATAAAAGTCAATATCCTATTTTATTGTTCACAGGACAATTGTAACAGTTCGGTTACTGTTCACACGTCGCCTGCCGGACGCGGGTTGAATCAGGAGCATGTCTCAAAGCAGACGGAGTAACATTCCATTGAACTATCAGCTAACGCAGACTAAGCCGCTCAGGAAAGCCTTCGCGTCTAAGCCTGCATAAGCTGTTATTTCAATTCCATGAAAAACACTCCTGAATTGTCTGCTTAGAGACATACTTCTGATTCAATCCGCTGTTTACCAAATGACCTGTGAACTGTTACGGACAATTGGCCTGAGCGACGAACTGCAATCCAATTTTTTCTCCCATCTTTACCTGCGTCTCAATCCCTTTCTTTGAATTTTCCATAATATCCTTATCTGGCCGTACCCTTCCCCTGTGGGTAATCAGAATCACCGTAGAACCTCCAAAAGCAAAGTTCCCCTTCTCCTGGCCGCGCACTACCGTTTTCTGCCATTTCCGGTTCTCAATCTTCCCTACAAGCAGAGCGCCTACCTCCATCTGGATTACTTCTCCGAAATGTTTCGTCTTTACAACCGAATATTCCCTGGTATTTTCCTTATAAATGGGAATCCTGTCCCCTGCCGCCGGGTTTACCGTATGGTATACGCCCGGAATCCTGCGGCGTTTTGATTCTCTTCCGCTGTCTACATAGACATATCTGTGATAATCCTCCACACACAGGCGGAATATCCAAATATATCCCCCCTCATACCTTGACGCCAGCTTCCTGTCCCGAAGCAGACTCCTCAACGTATAGTCCGCATGTTTTACAGAAAAACTTTCTTCCTCATCAATCCGAAAAACACTCAGCCTGCTGTCACAAGGACTGATAAATATTTCCGGCTCCCTCTCAATTATGCGAACTCCGGCCTTTAACCTTCGTTTAAAGAAGTCGTTGTAGGAGCGGTAATGCTCCTCCTCGTACAAATCCATCTCAATAGAATGTCTCTTGACAAATGGCCGAATCATTATTCTGGAAATACCAGACTCTAAGAATTTCCCTCCGATTTCCGATATATGAGGATTCACCAGTATTTTTAACAGCAAACGTCCGAATTTATGGGTATACATCCACTCCAAAAGCCGGTCCTGCATGTTGTTTTCTTTCCACATCCTTCCCTGTCTGTCCGCAGTAATATGCATTCTTATCCCCTCCTTCTTACTATGAATGCAACAGCTTCCACCAGCTATGCCACAAGAAAATAATCACCGACACTGCCGCCGCCACAAGAAAAACCAGAAGAATCATTTCCTTAGCGGATAATTTGCGCATTTTAAAATTAACAATAAATAAAGTTCCTACACCAGCCACTACCATATGAAGTAATACAACAAAGGTCTGATAATCGGGCAATAACGGCGAGAAAACAAACACAATAGGTAATACTATCGCCATGGATGTAATCGGCAGCCCTTGATAATATTCTCTGTTTTCCTCCGTTTCCGCCTGTCGCTTTGCCTCCATTACATTATAATATGCCAGGCGGATTAACCCGGCCAGAGCATACAAGGCCAGAATTACCATACTGTAAATGTATTTCATCCCCAGTTTAAAGCAAATAGTAACAGGAAGTATGCCGAAACAAACCATATCGCTAAGCGAATCGATTTGGATTCCGAAGCTTTTCTCTTCATCAGACCGGTTCTTCTTTGTCCGCGCAATCTTCCCATCAAACATATCACAGAAACCAGATAAAGCCAGAAAAAACACCGACCATCTTACGTAATTCATTGATGCACAGAAGATACCTGTCACTCCAGAACAGAATCCAATATATGTAAGAACTACCGTATAATCATAAAAGCCTATCATTCCAAAATCCCCCATTTACTAATATCTTAATTTATCTATGAATAGTTTCAGCATTTTTCCGTTTATTATTACACAAAATAATAAAGCTGGGATGATTTGGAAATAAGCTTAATCCAGAATCACCCCAGCCAATACTTTCTGCTCTTTGTCCATAGTTATTTCCTGTTATTGTCTTCCTATATCCCTTTCATTCCCTGTGAAACGGCTGAATAGCCATAATGGGATGCCCCTTAGGTATACGTGAAGCGACAGTCTTCCTCAACGTCAGAGACAGCCAAGTTTCGACACAAATAAAAGTATAACAATATATCCATGAACTCTCAACAATACTTTTCATTTCTTTAAAATCTTAAGAAAAACTTAAATTTTTACATAATAAATCTTACCTGCTTACATATTTGTTCTACAACCTGCTCCTTTCGTCTGTTAAATACAATCTTATTTTCTTCAAACAGATTTCTTCCCTCTGTATCAATCGATACAATCAACGGTCCAAATTCTTTGACCCGACAGTGCCACAAGGTCTCCGGCATACCAAGCTCACACCACTGGGCATCCAGGATTTCCTCTACTTCCGAAGCCGCTACCACCGCATTTCCCGCTGGGAACACACAGTGAATCGCTTTATAATTTCTACATGCATATTCTGTATTTTTCCCCATTCCTCCTTTTCCGATAATCACTCTGACTCCGGTCTGCTTTACAAATTCTTTTTCAAATTTGAACATTTTATTTCATTTGCCAAAAAATATGCCGCCCTGCACATGTCCGGTACTGTATTGCGCAAATAGTAGAGCGACGACACGATTAAAAAGTACGAATATCAAGCGCTATTTATCTGGAAATTAAGATTCTTGCTGTTTCACCTGAAGCACCAGACTGATACCAAAGGGATTAATCACAATTCCAGAAGCATCTTTAACCAAAAACTTAAGAAATCCTCTTTCTGAAACAATAAAATTCTGAAGTTTCATTCCTGTATTCGCATGCTGGAACTTTGTAAATTCCTGCAAATCTGTAAATAGCGGCTGCAGTCCTAATCCGTCCTTCTTTTTCAGAACAGGCATTCCTCCATCCTCTAATCGGGCTGCGATATAGTAGCCCTCCCGGTAATGAATCATCATCTCTTCATAGAGCTCTTTCACCTCGTCCGCCCATCGCTGTGGCTGCCGATTCCTGCTCTTCTGAATATAGTGGATTGCCGTCAGATGAAACTCTGGATTCTCCACGTGGAATTTCACATTTTTATCCTTCTTAAGCTGCTCTCCAATTTCCGCCGAAAATCTGGGAAACTCCGGTCTGGTAATAAATCGGGTAAGCTCTAGAAAACTCGCGCCACTCGCGCCTTTATTCAGGCAAATTGCATTTACTCCCATAGAAAACAAGCTGGAAAAAAATGGCAGCCTTTGTTTGATAGGAAGAGTTACAAAGTGCACCAGATATCCTTCCTCTGCCAGAATATCCGCCATATTCTGCGCCGCCTTCTGGTTGTCAAACACCAGCACTTCGTCATCATAGGTTTCTTCCTCACACTCTGCAAAAGGCAGTCTGGTACTGTCTGAAAGCATCACATACAACGGCTCTGCTGTCTGAAGTATCCGCGCAGTTCTTTTTTCTTCTTCTGATAAATTTTTATTCATATTCTAAACCTCTCTTTACTCAAAGGTAGTGTCAAGTCAACTACCTTATTTCTTTTAATAAACCTTATTATTTCAAGGATTTCATCACTTTTTCAAAGAAAAAAGCAATGACCTCCCTTTTTCTGTTAATACTCTTACCAACCACAAACATTGAAAGGAAAATCATTGCTTATGGATATTATTGGCTATTTACTTGATTTCATTCAATTTCAGTACCGACAAATTTGTTGGTTACTGCTTTTTATCTGCAAATATATCCCTCTTAAACAGTGGGCTTTTGACGATTCCAATTCCCCTAAATATCAGAAGTTCAAAACAGATGAACTTCCCCGCATCGGCTTTCGACAGGATGAATGGGACTGGCATCTCCTCATCCCTTACTTCGAATTCAAATACAATATGAAAATCAGACCCATTGCACGACGCAAAGACTGCGACCTCCCCGATGATTGTAAATGTCCTGCCTGCAACGCTCCAAAGCCTTATCTTTACC
>CAJSZQ010000013.1 GCA_910574185.1 Lachnospiraceae bacterium | reverse complement strand
CTCTCTGCGTGGGAACAGGATCGTAATGGGCATGCGGCATGTATCCAATGGCAATTTACTACGGATAAAGCCAGAACCAAACTGGTATCGCTTTATCCCAAATTCGATGAAACAGCGGCAAAACAATTAGTATAAATATAATGCGGTCAGCACACTAGTGTGCTGTCTGTATTATATCTAGCCCTGTAAATCCCGTTCCGCAAACAAATCCTTCACTGCGTCTTCATATGCTGAAATTTTCTCTGCCTTGCGGATTCGTTTGCCATATTTTTTTGCATCTACGAACAATTCAATCAGATATACCCATAATTCTTTCATCTTAAAAAGAACTACTTTATCTCCTGGCATATGCTCCCTGTATGCCTGATAAATGCAATCATGAAACTCCCGGATTCTATTCTTTCCCGGCATCCCGCATCCCTTCAGGACTCCTATCAGTCCCGGATTCATCAGAAGGCCTCTTCCTATCATTACCCTGTCCTCCCTGGGAAAATTTCTCCTCCAGGTTTCATAAGCTTCCTTTCCAAAAATATCCCCATTATAACATACTGGATTTTTACTGTTCTGAAGCCCATAGAAAAAAATATCCTGATGTGGGGTTCCTTTGTATAATTCCTTCTGAGTGCGGGGATGTATAATCAGTTCCTCTAACGGATATTTATTATAAATCTCCATAAGCTTTGGAAATTCCTCCGGATTATCCAGACCAATTCTGGTTTTAATTGATATCTTACACTCTGCATGTGAAAAAATCTCTTCCAGAAAATAATCCAGCTCCTCCGGTTTTGCAAGAAATCCCGCACCCCGATATTTTGAAACTACCGTCCTTGAGGGACACCCAAGATTCAGATTAATCTCTCTATATCCATACCCCCTCAGAGTACGTTCTCCCGCAAGGAAACAGTCTGCCCGGTTAGTCAGAATCTGAGGCACCAGATAGAGTCCTTCATTGTGCTCTGGCAAAATGTCGTTTTTCTCTCTGCTGTTTAACTTTCCCCTCTCATTCGGCACAAGAAAAGCCGTAAAATACTTATCAATTTCCCGAAAAAAAGAATGGCAGACATTACGGTGCAGATACCCCGTAATGCCTTCCATCGGCGCATAATAAAACTTCATTATATAATCTCCTTGAAAGATTCCTACCCTCAAACGGCGCTGTCAGAACAGCTTCTGTAAGGCCCGTTCCATCCTGTCCATACCTTCTTCCATCTGTCCCATGGAATTACTGTAAGAAAAACGCAAATGACCGGGTGCAAAAAACGCGCTTCCCGGAACTGCGGCAATCATCGCTTCCTCCAACAGATATTCTGAAAGCTGCATATCATCTTCTATCAATATTCCCCGATAGCTTTTACCATAACACCCGCGAATATCCGGCAAAAGATAAAATGCCCCCATAGATTCCCTACAGGAAATTCCCCGCATTCGATTCAGCCTCTCTCTCATATAATCCCTGCGCTTTTCAAACTCCCTTATCATAGACTGCATCGGCTCCTGCGTTCCTGTGAGCGCCGCAACAGCCGCTTTCTGCGACAATGAATGCACGCTGGACAGCATTTGACTCTGCAACACGTTCATGGCACAAATCACCTCTTTGGAAGCTGCCGTATACCCGATTCTCCATCCGGTCATGGCATAGGATTTTGACATCCCGTTAATCAGAATGGTGCGTTCCCTTATCTCTTCTGAAAAAGAAGACGGCGACACATGCGGCTTTCCACTATATACAAATTTTTCATATATTTCATCCGATATGATATAAAAATCATACTCCACAGCCAGCGCCGCCAACTCTTCTAATGATTTCCGGTCATAAACCACTCCAGTAGGATTATTCGGCGTATTAATCATAACAGCCTTCGTACGTTTTGTAATCGCCTTTCTAACAGCAGAAATATCCAGCGTAAAATCTTCCCTTCCAGGAACCATCACTGGTTCGCCATCCGCAAGTTTGACAAGCTCTGGATAGCTTACCCAGCAGGGATAGGGAATTATCACTTCATCCCCCTGATTACAGATTGCAAGAAGCGCGGCCAGAAGACACTGCTTCGCCCCTGCTCCTATCGTTATCTCGTCCGGCAAGTACCGCACATGATTCTCCTTTAACAGCTTCATACAGATGGCTTCCCTGAGTTCTAATATTCCCATGACCGGTGTATATTTGGTAAATCCCTGACTCATAGCTTTTTCTGCCGCCTGACAAATATGCTCTGGCGTAGCATAATCTGGTTCTCCTACATTAAACCTGATTACATTCTTTCCTTCCCGTTTAAGTTCAGCTACCCTGCTGGTCATCTCAACCGTTCTCGAAGGCTGGATTCTATGTACGCGGTTCGATGTCATTCCTCAACCCTCTCTATCATTACAATTTTTTAATCTGTCATAACAAATTTAAATTTCAACGGCTGATAATCCCCTCTGCCAACTGGCAGCGGAACTCCTGCATACATTAACGCCGCTCCCGTATAAACCGCTCCGGTGTCTGCATCCCGGTAATGCTTATCTGGCTCAAGTCCCTCCAAATACACTAAATGAATATGGGGATTCGACTCATTGCGCAGCATTACTCCGTTCACTATCGTCTCTTTCTTATCCTTTGAAACAAACTGCCAAAGTACATACTCATGATTTCGATACGGATTGGTCAAACGGTAGTAATCGCCGTTCAACACCAGCATTTCCATTTCCTTATACTCCTGAATATGCCTTCTGGCCATCTCCTTCTCTTCGTCTGAGAGCTTCGCAAGATCCAGCTCATACCCAAAAGTACCTGCGCTTGCCACAACTGCTCTGGTATCAAAAGGCGTGGTTCTCCCTGTTCCATGGTTTGGACACACGCTCACATGCGCTCCCATAGCGCCAATTGGATAGCCAAAGGATGTTCCGTACTGAATCCTCAGCCTGTCAATGGCATCTGTATTGTCACTACACCAAATCTGTGGTGAATAATAGAGCATTCCTGCATCAAATCTGCCGCCTCCGCCTGCACAGTTCTCAAATAACAGGTCCGGATATCTGGTAACCAGCCGTTCCATCATCTCATAAACGCCCAGCACATATCTGTGGAACACCTCACCCTGCCGCTCGGCCGGAAGGGCTGATGAGAACACATTATCCACCGATCTGTTCATGTCCCATTTAATATAATCCACCTTACAGCTATCAAGAACTGCAAAAATCTTCTGCATTACATAATCTCTGACCTCTTTGCGGGTAATATCAAGATTTAACTGACTGCGGCTCCTATTCATCCGACGTTCGGGAATCCGAAGTATCCAATCCGGATGGTTCCGATACAGTTCACTGTCCTCCGATACCATCTCCGGTTCAATCCACAGACCAAACTTCATACCCAGACCGTTAATCCGTTCAACCAGTTTCGGAAGTCCGCCTCTTATCTTATCTTCGTTTACCTGCCAGTCGCCCAGACTGGTATAATCAGAATTTCGGTTGCCAAACCATCCGTCGTCCAGCACAAACATATCCAATCCGATTTCTTTCGCAGTCTTTGCAATATTAAACAGCTTCTCTTCATTAAAATCAAAATATGTAGCCTCCCAGTTATTTACCAGAATCGGCCTGGGAGAATGCACGTACTTGCTGCGTATCAAATTCGACCGATACGCATCATGATAAATTCTGGATAGCTTCCCAAGCCCTTCCGAGGAATAGGCAATGATAACCTCCGGCGTCTCAAACGTATCTCCTTGTTCCAAGCGATAAGAAAAATGATATGGATGAATCCCCATAACCACTCTCGTTTGCTCCATCTGGTCTACCTCAATCTCACAGCGATGATTGCCACTGTAAGCCAGAGCATACCCATAACATTCTCCATGCTTTTCCGTCGTTTTCTTATCACACAGAATAATAAATGGATTATGCTGATGACTGGACATCCCTCTCTTGCTCTCTACAGACTGAACTCCATGGTGAAGCGGAAGCCTCTCCATCTGACGCTCCATGGTATGTCTTCCATAGAAATGAATAAAATCCATATGGCGATTCGGGTAATCCATCTCCATTGACATTGCTCTCTGAATTTTTACCGGATTCTCTCCCTGATTCTCCATACGCACTGCCCTGGTGATTACATCCAGCTTCGGAAATACGCCATACAGCAGATGTACCTTCAGATTACTGATTCTGTCATACAACGTAATCTCTAGAGTCTCCGCATCATCCTCACTGCCATACATACAGGGAAGCCCCTTCAGAGAATACTTGCCCTCCCACATCCTGTGGGACTCATACCGGAGATGCACCGCATCGCTTCCGTCCTCGTGTTCTACCTCCAGGCTGTTAATCCGGTAATCTCCATTGCCATACCCGGAATATTCCTGGGGAAGCACGTCCAACGAAAATGTTCTGTCATCCCCGGCCTCATAAGGATTGCCGGAAAAGCCCCTGTCAAGAAACATCAATCTGTGTGTAATCTCCGTATCTCCGATATTCGCGCCGTAATACAGATGAACCAGCGTGTCATAATTAATTACCTGCATCTGATACATACTATTATTCGTTCTTAATACAAATACTCTTGACTCATCATTGTAAGTAATATATTTCATATGCATGCCCTTTCTAAAATGATAATTTATTAAGAATTTTGTACATAATACTATTTGCAAGCAATTCTGCAAACAGTAACGGAATCCAGCCCATTTAAATTTGCCGCTGGCAAAGAGCCGGATTCCCTTTGCGGTTAAATTTACATATCCTTATAAACTTTACATCGAATCCAAAGTTCTAAGAACAGCAACACACCACCCTCTGTTTTCTGATTATATCACGTTCCCATGTGAATATCTATGACTAACTGTTTAGCAAACTGACGAAAATACGTCGAAAATTATAGAAAATCTGCCCTGTTTCGCATAACTTATCGCAGCCGCTCCTCTATCGCATTTACAACCGTCTCCAACACCTTTATCCTTGCATAATATTTATTATTTCCCTCTACTACTATCCAAGGAGCGCCAGGCGTTGAAGTACGAATCAGCATCTCGTCCACTGCCTCTTCATATTTATCCCACTTTTCCCTGTTGCGCCAGTCTTCATCTGTAATTTTCCACTGCTTTTCCGGATTCTCCTGTCTTGCTTTGAATCGTCTCGCCTGTTCATCCTTATCAATCTGCATCCAAAACTTTAAGACAATCGCTCCTGCGTCTGCCAAATCCTTTTCCATATCATTAATTTCCTTATAAGCTCTCTGCCACTCCTGTTTCATACAGAATCCCTCAATCCGTTCTACCATCACTCTTCCATACCAAGTCCTGTCAAATATTGTTACATGGCCTGCCTTTGGCATATCAATCCAGAATCTCCAGAGATAATGATATGCTCTCTCGATATCATTCGGCGACGCCGTCGGATGTACCACATACCCTCTTGGGTCCATTCGCTCCGTCAAACGTTTAATCGCGCCGCCCTTGCCGCCCGCATCCCAGCCTTCAAATCCCAGTACAACCGGAATCCGCCTGCGGTAAAGCTCGCCATGAAGCTTTTCCATCTTCTTTTGCAGCTTAATTAATTTCTTCTTGTACTCCTCCTTCGTATAAGCAAGACTCAAATCTGTCTTTCCGAGAATGGATTCCTTCAATCTGCCGTTTGAAACTGAAGAGTCCGTCTGCTTCCCTACCTTCTTTTCTTGTTTCTTCTGTCTTTTGAGTTCTTCTATTTTTTCCTCCAGAGTATGAACCACAATCGCAAATATCTTGGCCGCCGCAAACTTTCGGTCTACTGCCTCCACAATATTCCAGGGCGCATACTCCGTATCTGTACGGGTCAGCATCTCTTCATTCATCTGCTGGTATTTCTCAAAGTTCTTATGTCGCTTCAAATCCCTCTTGCTTACCCGCCATGCAGTCTCCTCGGAACCAAGCAATTTATCAAACCGTTTCCTCTGCTCCTTCTTATCAATCGCAAGGAATATCTTAATCATCACCATACCGCCGGCCGTTAACTGTTCTTCAAAAGAACAAATCGAACGATAAGCATCTGCCAGCTCGCTCTTCTTCACCTTCTTATCAAATCGATCAGCTAATACTCTTCTGTACCAACTGCTGTCATAAATTGCAATCCGGCCGTTTGGAGGAAGCTTCGTCCAAAATCTCCACATAAACGGATACATCTTCTCCTCTTCCGTCTCATTCTTAACCGCATACACCTCAAAACCTCTTGGATCAAGCGCCTTAATCAGTTCTCCAATCTGAACCCCCTTTCCAGACGCCCCATATCCTTCAAAGGCAATCATAACCGGAATACCATATTCTCTGCATTCCCTCTGAAGCCTTCCAAGCTTCGGCTCCAGTTTTTCCATTTTCTTCTTATACTCTGCTTTACTCAGTGTCTTCGTCAAATCCAGCTTCTCTAACATGATTCCCTCCTTAAATATTCATGTACCTTTTATCTGACTGTATAGTTTTACTGACTCTTCTTTTATTATACACAATATTAAGAACGTATGCATTGTTAATTTAACCTACAGACTAAAATATAAAATAACTTATATGGTGGTTTTATACGGTACTTTTCCAAAATCGTACTTACACCTCCAAAATATTCGATTATTTCTCATTCCTGGAAATCAAATAAATTTCATTTAATAATTCTTGCCGATAAACATCATCCACCAATACTTTCTGTAATTCCTCTATTCTCCGACTGTTAAGCAAATTCTGTATTAATTTATTGTCCAAATCCCTCTCTTTCTTCAACTTGTTTGCTTCCTGTCTTAGCTTTGCATTTTCATCCTCTAGTCCGATATTTCTCTCTTCTAGTCCGACATTTCTCTCTTCTAGTCCAACATTTCTCTCCTTTAACCCGATATTTTTCTCTTCTAACCCGGCATTTCTTTCTTCTAATCTAGCATTTCTTTCTTCTAATCTAGCATTTCTTTTCTCTAACCCAGTCGCTTTCTTCTCCAATTCATTCGTTTTATGCTCTAATTCTTTCAGTTTTTCATTCTGCTTTCTTATATGGTTTTCTGTTCCCCATGCTCCCAGTACCATTTCTTTCACCTCCGAGATGTTTTTTATAAGGATATCCTTAAGAATCCCTTCCTTAATACAATCTTCTGTAGCCTTATCTACTGCATCCAAAAGCCCCATTCCAGCACTTTTATTATCCCGGATTCTCTGTACATAAACAGAATAATCCCTTAATGTTCTGCTTCGCTCCATAATCTCTCTGTTATGTCCATAATTTATGTTCAACAATACTGCCCTGCAATTTAGACAAGGTTCTAACCCTTCCAGTTCTGGAAATGCATCTTTTAATTCAAGAACCTTTCTGTCTTCTTCATCTTTCAAACCGTTATATAATACATAATACTGAGGAAACGGCAATTTTTGAAGTGTCCTGCTATAGATATCCAAATCATTCTTTGCGATATAGCTCCTGTAATTTCCTGCAAAATAAAGCAATCCACGAATTGGCATATTGGGGTTTTCTGTACTTTGCTGCTCATAAAGATTCAACATCTCACCCACCAAAAAGGATATGTCATTCTTAATTCCCATAAAGACAACATCCTCCATAGTATATACTGTCAGCTCGGAAGAATCTTTGTAGTCAGAGCCATGAATCGCATTATAGAGTTCCAAAAGCTTTTCCTTTTCCCGGAAAGCGATTCTAAACAAGCTGTCTTTATATTTCTGATTAATAAAGGGAGCTTTCCGAATCTTCTTATTCAATTTTTCATTTTGTACCATATAGGTTACCTCCATTATAATATCTTTTGTCTCAAATTACAATTGGTATACTCAAAGATTTTAGAGAATATACGGAATGTCCGCGCGCCGGACCTGATACTTAGAACAACAGAACCGCTGATATTAAGTAAACATATGATATCACATAATTATGTAACATGCAAGATTAAATTACACATAAACGGAGGATGTTGCAAAACGCAGCTTCTATACAAGATATAGCCAAGAACATGTTATCCATATATCATATCTTGTATATAGCGGCGATTTTGCAACATCCCCATTTCATCCTATCCCAAAAATATTGTAACCTTTATTTCATTGAGAAAATCATAAAAGCCCATTCACATAAGCAGCCGTCTTATCTCCGTTCAGAACTCTCTACCAGATCTCCGAATACCGGAGTAGCCAATCCAAATCCACCGGAAACTGTCATAATCTGTCCCGTAGTAAATGCTGCATCATCGCTTGCGAAATACACAACCGCAGCAGCTATTTCCTCTGGAAGCCCCATTCTGCGAATCGGAGTATGCTTCAAGAATAAATCCCTAAAATTATCTGTCAAGTTATTCGTAACCGCATCCGTTGCCGTCATACCAGGAAGTACCGCATTACAACGAATATTATGACGTGCTTCCTGAACCGCCGTCAGTTTTGTCATGTAATTGATTGCAGCTTTGCTGGTTCCATATGCAATCTGAGAAATATCCGGAGTCTGTCCTCCTACTGACGAAATATTAATTATACTTCCGCCGCCTGTCTTAGCCATCTGTTTAACTGCAGCCTGCGACGCGATAAATACACTTTTCAGGTTAATATTTACAGTATTGATAAAAACGTCCACATTCGTGTTCGCAAGATCCAGGTCTTCCCTCGGATTAGAGGTGCCAAAATTATTAACCAGAACATCAATACGGCCCTCTTTTTCAACTACCTCTTCAATCATCGTAGTGAATGTCTCTTCTTTTGTCGCATCATTGTATACGTATTTCACATTGCCGCCTTTTGCGTTCAGCTCATCAGCAACTGTTTTCGCAAGCTCAAGATTTCTCGCCGCCATATAAACTTTCGCGCCTTCCTTCGCACACGCCTCAACAGTTGCGCGTCCAATTCCTCTTGTAGACGCTGTAATCAATACTACTTTTCCTTCTAATCTCATAACAAACCTCCTGAATAAAAATGCGGCTTTATAGCCTTCCCTCGTCGTATCATTTGTCTGGCGTTCTCTACTACACTCCTAAATATATTCGTATACACTATCTCCATATTTTCATTAAGCTGTATGTACACTTCTTTCTATAGAACTGTCCTCACCGCCATATCTCATACTGTTACTATATATGTATTTTACTCCTTTATTCTAAAACAATCAACGCCATGGATACAAACAATAACTACAGTTATTAGTGCGTAAAAAACTGATTTTACTACACATTTTACACTATAGCCATACTTTTTTCTCTTATAACATTTTTTCTTACACAGAAGTTACTCATCCTGTTACAATTTTTCTTCAAAAACCACCGCCATCATACCAGAAGTAAAAGTGTTTACTTTTAATCAAATGACGCAAAGAGGATTTTCACATACTCTTCTGTCTTATCGCGCATAATTTCCATCCCCTGCATCAAATCTTCCAGTGAAAACCGGTGGGAAATCAGCTCTGCCGGATTTACTCTTTTCTGAATCATCCTGTCAGTCGCATAATGCCAGTCGTCCCACCGATTATGTGTAAAGGAAGAATTCCAGGTCCCCGTTACCGTCAGTTGGTTTCTTAAAATTTTCCAGTATACATCCCGGTCCAGCTTCATATCCGAATATGGATTCCCTATCAGAACCACCTTCCCTCCAGGAGCTGTATGATTCACAGCCTGTACAAAGGTTTCATTCTTTCCCACACATTCAAAAAATACATCCGCGCCCTTTTCATCTGTATGCTCCGGCAGCCATTTTTCCACCGGCTGTGTCCTGCTGTCACAATAATGGTCTTCATGAAGTCCCATTTTCACAGCTCTTCTTTTCTGGGATTCCTTGTTGCCAATTACAAGAATCTTCCCACAAAATTCTCCAAATAAACTTTCATAAGAACATTGATGAAATACCTTTTCTCCGGATTCTCCTGCCTCCAGAAGGAACATGAGAAGCAGCATACCTATGGTCCCAAGCCCGCAGACAACAATGGTTTCAGATTTAGAGACCGCTATTCGTCTCATGGCATGAACAGCTACAGCCATAGGCTCCAACATAGCAGCCTCCTCATAGGTCATCTGCGAGGGCAGTTCCATGATATTTTCTGCCGGAACAACTGCATATTCCGCAAATCCGCCGTTCCTGCGCGAACCTAGATAACTGTAATTCCTGCACAATTCATACTCTTTTCTCTGACAAGGAATGCAGCTTCCACATGGAACCAAGGGATAAATCCCCACCCGCTTTCCAATCCACGTATTCTCCACATCTTTTCCTGTTTCGACCACAACCCCGGAAAACTCATGTCCGATAATAAGAGGATGAACATGCGCCCCTGTACCGTACACCCGCTGGATATCCGAACCACAGATACCTGCCGCCTTCACTTTTACGAGAACTTCACCATATCCTGGCATTGGAATATCTACTGTTTCCAGCCTTATATCATTCACGCCATGTATAATCCATGCTTTCATTTTCCAGTCCTCCCGTCTCAAAGTTACCTTTCAACTTTTCAGTCGTTTTAACTCTTTTTCCTAACTTTCCTTATAATCTTTGAAACCGTTCCAAATCAGCCCTTGTCGTAATCTTAAAATTATCCTCATCCCCTGAAATCATTGCAATATCCATACCTGCCATAACCGCCGGCTCTGTGGCCCCATTAATTTCCATAATATGCTCCGGCCAAAGTCTTCTGTTCGCTTCCAGATATTTTCCCAAACGAAAAGCCTCCGGAGCCTGCCCTGCAAAAATGCATTCCCTGTTCAGCAGAGACGATATCATCTTTCCGTCCATACTCTCATACACCGTATCTTTCATAGGCATTACTGGCACAACCCCGTCATGCATCTTTACCGCATCCAGACACTCTAAGATTAATTCAGCCCTCACACAAGGACGCACCGCATCATGAACCACAACCACCGCATCTTTTCCGGCATAGGAAGCGATATCCTCTAAGCCATGCAAAATAGAAATCTGCCTGTTTTCTCCCGGTTTGGAAAACCCCTTAAATTTTATCCGATAATCCGTTTCCCCACACATTTTCGCCTGAATAAACTCTCTCCATCCCGCATCCGCAACAATCTGTATCCCGTCAATCCTCACACATTCTGCAAATGTACTCAGACAGTATGAAATAATCGGCTTACCTCTTACCTCTATATATTGTTTGGGAATCTCTGCGCCCATTCTTTTCCCACTTCCCCCTGATAATATTAGTGCAATATTCATTTCACTATTCCTCCCTGTCACTGTATCAGATATATTTGGGATATAACGCTAAGGTATGCTGTCTCACCGCTGGATAATAGGGTAATCAAACAAAATATTTTGCGGGCGGTCAGTTCGATTACCTGGTCATTACCGTCTCAAAATTGAAGATTATGTATTTTCTTCAGCGTCTCCTCATACGGCCTGTCCTGTCCAAAGAGAAGCGTCGTCCCCAGCACAAATCCTTTCACCCCTTTCGGCGCATATTCCTGAATCTTATCCGCGCTGCACGCGCCGTCCCAGTAGATTTCAAATCCCATATCTTCTTTAATCGAAAGAAGCTTCGTAATCTTCTTTCCTACATAGGGAAGGTACATCTGTCCTGCATTTCCCGGATTCACCGACATAACAAGCACTTTCTCTACAATTCGGAGCATCTCGGTAACCGTTTCCACAGACGTTCCTGGATTAATAGCAATCCCCGGTATCAATCCCGCATCAATAATGCTTTGCAAGGTCGTAGACGGATGATATTCCGCCTCCGGATGTATATAGACGGTATCGCCTTTGCGCAGGTTTTTTAAAAATAAATTGATATTATTATTGGGATGCTCCACCATCAGATGCACATCCAGCGGCTTGTCCGTCGCATGGGCTATGTAACGCATATCATTTAACGACATGGCGTAATTGGGTACATAACGGCCATCCATAATATCTATGTGGAAAGAATCAATTCCGCCCTCTGCCAGATTCTTTACCTCTTCCTCCAGATTTCCGTAATTGGCGCACATCATGGATGCGTTTAATTCAAAATTCATATTTTCTGCTCCTCCTACACTTCCCAGACAACCTTTTCTTTAATAATCCTCGCGGGTATCCCTGCCGCCATGCTACTGTCCGGCACATTCCCTGTAACTACCGCTCCGGCTCCTATCACAGCTCCATCTCCAATCGTTACCCCTTTTAAAATCTTTGCTCCAGAGCCGATCCATACATGATTCCCGATTCTGACAGGAAGTGTTTTTGCATGATTATTTCCTAAAATTTCATGGGCGTCAGAATCCATAATTGTAACATTATGAGAAATAGCAACGTCTTCTCCAATTATAATTTTCTTTGTACAACGCAGTATTAAGTTACTGTTACAAAAACCACTTCCCAGTTCCAGTTCACTTCCCGCAAAACAGATAATATCTCCTCCATAAAATATATCAAACGTTCCATGTACTATTAATTGTGAAGCTTCATCCATTCTTAAATTTGTAACCCGTCCATTTTCCTCAAAACAATTTGTATTTATTCTTAATTTTCCATAAATTGAAAGCTTTGCTGAGGGTTCCAGCAAAAGATAACTTCCTTTATAGGGAATTAAATTACTCTGCTGATATGCTTTCAGTAAAAACTCATATTTTTCCCTGTCTATTAATTTATCTGGATTTGGTTCCTGCATATTTCCTAATCCCTCTCCTTCAAATATCATCTTCATGCTTCAATACTATCTTTTCAAAAATCGTTCTATATTTTCAATAATGGGAATGGCATCCAAATCCTTCATGAATTTATCTCTGTTTGCTCCATGTTCTACAGAATTTTCAAAACAAATATTTCCTGCTATAACTTCATCTATTTCTTTTTTTACCTGATACACGTTATCCTGTACAGCTTTCCAAAGCTTTTTCCCTTTTTCGGTATGCAGCATTACCATAGATGTCCCTCCGTCGCTGTCCTGCATATGTCCATCCAAATGCACGCCCCAAAAATCCGCAAGCGTAATATCCGCCATTCTATGCAAACCTTTGAATTTGCAGCATACGCAAGAAGGCCTGATATAAAGATTTTCCTCTATATATCCTCTGATATAGGCGTCATGATAGCGATCCTGTAAATATTGCTCCCCATTATCAAAATCAATTCTCGTACTAAAGCGGTTCCATCCATATGTCTTATTTTTAAACCAGACCTTTTTTATTTCAGACTGATGCTTCTCTTCCAGCTCATTCAGGAATTTTCTATACACCTTCGGTGAATTAGAGCCCCTGCAGATAAAATCAATAAGAAATAACTTATCTAAACTAATATGCTTCTCTTTGCAATATTGAAATACTCCTGCACACTGACATGGCGACCCGCAAAACAATACCGTTATCCTTTCCTTCAACAGGCTGCCTATCTCCTTATAGATATTCTCCATATCAGATTGCACATATTTCGACTGCCGTATTCGTTCCAGCTCACCCTTTTCATTTGTTACAATATGTTTCACCCTTTGTTTCTTATCATAAACAGCGCCGCTGATATATCCGCCTGACGCCAGTATTGCTAATGCCAGTTCGCTAAATATCCCTCCCGATGTACTGTGATAACGGATTTCCTCATTAAGAGACCATGCTGCATATATGAGCGGAATATTTTTGTACCTGTCTGATACGATTGCTATCGTCTCCTGATGAACCGGACATACATCTGCACACCGTCCGCATTCTATGCATTTTTGTCTGTCAATATCCGGATACCAGAACCCTTCCCGGTCTGTATTCATAAATACTGCTTTTACCGGACAGATATTTTCACAGGCGCCGCAACCGGTACATACGTTTCTCTCAATTGTCTCCACACATGTTTTCATCTTTACTGCCTTTTCCATATTTTCCTAATAATTATACCCAATAGGGCACCCCATCATAGCCATTCGGCCCTTTCATAAGGTATACCCTCCGGGCACCCCACCATGGCCATTCGGCCGTTTTATAAGGTATACCCTCCGGGCACCCCACCATGGCCATTCGGCTGTTTTACAAGGTATACCCTCCGGGCACCCCACCATGGCCATTCGGCCGTTTTATAAGGTATACCCTCCGGGTACCCCATCATGGCCATCCGGCTGTTTTACAAGGTATACCCTCCGGGTACCCCATCATGGCCATTCGGCTCTTTCATAAGGTATATACTTTATCTATAAATATAAGAATTTCTTGTTTAGAAGATTTCTTCCGCACATCTGACAATGCAGACAGGGAATGTCTTCTGTGCTTTTATAGTCTTGTTCTATACCAAGCAGGATACGAATCATCTTCAGATATTTTTCAGAATTCAGAGCATCTACTAATCCTTCTTCAAAAACATTGATGCCAAAATCCTCATTCCATAACATACAGCATCCTAACAGACGTCCGTCATAATTAATCTGCGGATAGAATATCGTCCCGAAACACATCTCCGTACCATATGTACTTTCATGATTTCCATTATATTCTTCTACAGAAAAACAATTCAATCCAGTAATCCTTTCTAACTTTTCTCTGTCCTCTGGCTCAAATCTGCCATGCACGCATTCATACTTATAATATAGATTCATGCCTAATTCCTTTGCCATAACAGACGCCTTTTCCACATCGCACTCATTGTGCTGCATCAGAACATATTGCCATTGAAGTACAGGATATTGGGAATGATATTTTTCTTTCAGCTCATTCAATTTTTTTATATTTGCAATAACTTTATGGAAATCTCCTTTTCGTCTGTACATCGAATATACTTCCTGTGAAGCCCCGTCTATAGAAATATTTACATAAGATACTCTTGTTTTTACTAACAATTCTAATATTTCATCTGAAACTGTATTAAAATTTGTGCCGTTTCCAATCGTTATTTCGATTCCTTTTTCACTTGCAAGGGACAAAATTTTTCCTAAATCTGGATTCAAAAATGGTTCTCCATTGTTCGATATTTCTATTTTACGAATTTGGGGATTTTTCTCTATAAACTCCTGAAAAACTCCATATTCTAAATACCCTCTCCCCATGGTGCCAAAATCCCCTGTCCTCATATAACAATATGGACAGTCAAGCTGGCAAAGCGTACATGTCTCAAGCCGAATCTCCTTTGGAGAAAGTTTAATTTTGTGCTGCGCAAGCAGATTACAAATCCATTCATGAGAAGATATAATATTTTCTTTTTTACAATGATACTTATAAATTAATTCATTAAATACTTCATGAAAACTGTTCTTTACACATATCACAACAGGATAGGACTCGTAATCTTTCCACATATCGGGCTGTATCACAGTAAAATCTGCCACAGACTTATTACAGGCAGTATCAAGAAACACTTCCACATAATTTTCTAAGCCTGCAAAATTATCCATTAAAAGTCTGGCATGTCCGCCCGCTCCCCAAACTACGTACTTCTGCATAGTCTCAACCCCTTGTTGAGTATTCAAACACAGGTTGTTTTTCGACATTTTCTTCAGATATTCTATCGTAGTATCCGGCGCAAGTCCCCTCATCTTCTGAAAGTCTCTCTGATGATAATATTTTCTGACCAGACTGGCTGAAACGATATGGTCCCCAATACACATTCTTGGAATCTCAATAACCTGAATCCCTGATATTTCAGGCAATATTTTTTTCATAGCAATATTATAC
Source organism: Lachnospiraceae bacterium (assembly GCA_910574185.1). Taxonomy (GTDB): domain Bacteria; phylum Bacillota; class Clostridia; order Lachnospirales; family Lachnospiraceae; genus Claveliimonas. The sequence continues at coordinate 93,707 of CAJSZQ010000013.1, read as the reverse complement.
TGCTGTGTAACATAATCCGACGGTTCTTCTCCCACAAACCGATACTTTATATTCAATACTGGAGCTATATACTGAGCAAATATCCGCAAATCTTCATTCAAGCAGACATCCTCTCCGCCTATTACTCCATCTTTTCTAAAGTATGTAGGAAATGTTTCCGCAGATATGATTAAGCGTCCGCTTTCAACGACTGAAATGTTACTCAAATCAGAAGTTCCCCTTTTTACCATCTCAATTCTGTCATGAAAGGTAAAAAATGATTTATCCTCCTCTACCACAAATACAAAAAGATAATCCACATTTTTTAGCGCATATTCTATCAGATATCGGTGTCCTGCTGTAAACGGATTGCAGTTCATTACAATGCTTCCTATTTTTTGCGTATTCTCTGGTATTTTTTTCCTTTCTTTCCGCAATTTTCTTCTATAATCTTCCAAACAATAAAACGTATTTAAATCACTTTCATTTAATGCAAAAATGTCATAAATATTTTTCTTTTTCAGACTTTTTTCTTCTGTCCTGCCAAGATATTTTTTCAAATAATGATAGATAATCCTGGAATATATCAAATTTCCATAATCTCCGCAATGTTGAATTGCATCCATAAACGCTTCTTTATACTTAAATTCTTCTCTCCAGAGCCGGTTATAATCTTCTCCTATTTCTATAACAGGTATCCTCTTTTTTATTTCTTCCGTAATAAAAGGAAAAAGAATTACGATGATATCTTCTTCGCATATATTCAGCGAATCTTTCATATGGAGATAATTTGTTGGTATTTCATTTCCAAGGTTAACTACTCTGTATTTTTTTCCGGATTGATTCACATATTTTTGGACTATAGACGGTATCGTGTAGCAATCCTCCACCAGCGCCCCATATACCGTACACATCCCAAAGAAATAAATTGTTCCGACATACTCTTCCGGCTGGCAACATGTTTTTCTAACTCCGTTTTCAACATTCACCAGTCTGCTGGTATAATCTCGCAAAACCAGTAAATCATTCTCAAATCTTCTTGTAACACAAAATTTCAAAGATGCTTCCAATTCCATCAGATGCTGCAGCACACTATCCTGACTATCAACATACAGCGAAATATTGGTTCCCTTCTCTTTGATATGTGACACATACCTGTTCAAATAAAACAATTTGTCCCGGACTATGGGTTCGCTGTCTCCTTCCGGTATCTGCACATCCACATCAAATACAAAATTCAATACAGATACCCGATTACAAAACTCCCTATATATATAATAATATTGAAGCATAACGTCTGCCTGCTCCAGTACAAGCAGCTCCCCTTTTACCAATTCATGAATCAGCACTCCATTTCCTTTATAACGGTATTGAAAAGATTCTTCTCTATATACCCCCCCCCTGTATTTTGCAATAATATGATTCTTATCCAGATACTCTTTCAGCGCAAACGTCAAAATTCCCCAAGAAGAAAAATATATTGCTCCATCCACATACTTTTCTATATAATCCTTAAGAGTCGCAATTGGATTATTCGTAACCCGGTAAAATCTGCTGAAACATTCTACTCGAATCATTTGGATAATCTTATTGAAAAATGTACGCCATTCATACCCGTTTTCACCAATATGATATAAATCTCTTCGCCCGGAATATGGCGTTAGCGAAACATCTATCAATAAATTCTTATTATCGCACATATATTCATAAGCATCTTCAAACCCAGAAACATAACGAATATTTTCTGTCTCTCCGAACAGCTTTCCGCAAATATGCCGGAACTGTTCTTTTGTCCCAATCACCGTAACGAACTGATTCTGCAACAGTTTTCTCAGAGCCGCAACTTCCTGACCCAAATATCTGCTTTTCTCATATTTATACAGCTCGCCGTAAAAAGTATTTAAAAATTCTTCGTCCTGAATTTCCCTCTTTTCCCGTATTTCACAGCAAATCTTCCCAGCCTCGTCTAAAACTGGTACAGCAGTTGTTATATGATACTTTTGAAACAGCTCCTCTGCCTCTTTCATCATCTGTTCTTCATTCTTTTGGATGATTGACGAACAGTTTCTGCGAATAAAATTACTCTCCCCTTTTCTGAGACGCCTCATAAAATCACCGCTTGTAATAATCCCTGCAAAATGGTCCGAGGAATCCAATATATAAATAATACTGCTGTCAGACTGAAAAAAAGTATTATAAATCTCCCTGATTAAAATACTGTTTTCATATAGCGTATATATTTTATGATTTATTTCTAACATTTTCTCATTCCTCCGAAAACCTGAAGATTCTTATTTATAATATACAAAACTTTAACATATGTCCTATAGTGTATCATATTTATCAAGTCTTGGCTTTTTTTCTACCTGTAATGCCCTGCTGCTATTAAACCAGTCTGCCAAAGGATGCATCAACAATTCATTGGTAAAATAATGTGAAAATTCTTTTTTCAGGCAATCGTTATGATCGAAAACGGATACTGCCTTAAATTGCTCTTCCTCTTCATAAACACCATTATCTTTTAATTTCAAAAACTGAACCTTGTCTACTCCAATTCCTCTGCAATATTCCAACAATTCATAGAGCTCGGCTACATTGTCCGCCTGAAGCACGCAGCTTAGAAATAACTTTCTAATCCTGTTTTCTTTCCGCAGCTTTCCCAGAAACTCCAGATTCTTTTTTAATGCTTTTGCATCTGCGCCTCTTCGAAGCTTTTCAATTGTTTCATTTTTTATTCCATCCATAGAAACAACCACTTCTATTGTCTGATAAGATTCCTCCAGCAATTCCCAGTTCTCTCTGTCAAACAAAGTTCCATTCGTAAGAATGCTGATGCTTTCTCGTTTTTGGCACCGTTCATCATTCCATATTTTTCTGTAAACTTTGCTGAAAAATACTTCGCCGCTTCCGGCCAGCCACAGACGTCCCACATAAGGTATTACGTGTTCCAGCAAATCTTCTGCCTGCCGGAGCATCTCACCTCTTTCATCAGCGCCGGCCACGCTTACTTTGTTTCGGCAGGATGGACATCTTAAATTGCAGCTGTAATCAATTCCAACCATTAATGTATTCGGATATTCTGAATATGAACCTTCGTAATTTAAACAAGGCTTTAACTCTTTCTCATCCTCCCGCTCAAAATCAAACAAATCGCAATATGCTTTGTTGCAAAAGACAAAAGTACCATTGAGAACAGAAAGCCGCAAGATACGCGCCGTATAGGAATCCCAGCAACTCATAAATGATTCTGACTGCATACTTCCAACAGAAACCGGCAAATAATCCGGACAGCATAAATACAGGTCGCCGGTTATCACATCGCAATAGCCAAGGGGTCTGTTACAATAATAAGAATACTGTTTTTCCGCAAAACACACCTTCTCCAGCATTTCACAGTAATTTCTTCCGGCTTCCGTACAATGAATATAATCCTTCTGCGCCTGGAAACCGTACTTCTCTAGCTGTTTATATATTTCCCACTGATACACGTAAGTTGCGACAATGATATACACGTTTTCTCTGTCTTGTATGTTCTCCGGCGCCAGAACCTCTTTTTCTTTAAATAAAGTTTTGTCGCGGGAATTATCAATAAAAAAATCTATTTCTGACGCAATTCCTGCTCTATCTAATGTATCCCACAATTCTTCCGCCGCAGTTCCCGTCCCCCACACCGCCAGTTTTCGTTCTCTTCTCTCCAGAAAAATTGGATTGTAGTAAGCAAATAAATCCGTTATATAGCAGTACTCTCTCTTATAACGCAATCCTTTTTCCTGAGCAGCTTTCTCAAAACCCAAATCAGCCTTTTTTTCACACACTACAATGAGACAATCTTTTGAATTATCTATTATATAGTCCATCTCCTCTACAGGAACATCATCGTTAATATCTAAATTCTGATATAAGTACTTGAAATCCTCCTGAATTTTTTTACCGCCATATAATATAATTTTTCTATTCCAAATATCCACTCTGATTTTCTCCCTATCTCAAAACGCTCCGTTTTCGTTCTATACTGCTTCCCAATCCCGGAGAATATGATATATGCCCAATTCAATAACAATCCGAAAAATATTCTTCGTAAATGTCCTCTGGTATCTGGGAATCCCAACCACTCGCTTTCAATTGAAGCATTCCCTGTTCCTGTGCGGGAACAGCATAAATATCCCCATTCCTCATAGTCGCCCCGCCTGCATATTTTGCCCTGAGAGTTTTGGAAAGCTTACCGATACATTTGACAGAATCCGTTAAAGGATTATAATCCCATACAGAATCACCGTCCCCCGGAATACTGTACATGTGTCCGTTTACACCTAATTTGGTTCCATATGCTCCCGGCTTTATCTCCTCATGAATCATCTCAGCAGAATCTGTTCTTATATTAATTTTTAAGATTCCCGGACAATATGCGCTATATCCATAAATACATCCGTCGACGCCAATCTTAGCGTCAAATACCATGGCATTTATCTCTTCACCAATAAAATTCCATTTTTCCGTCTCTGTGTCCAATTTAATAACTCTCCCGCCGCTCTCTGGCAGAAAATAAGCCGTACCATGCGGCGTTATAATACTCCCACAATAACGAAATACCCTGTTTTCCGACTTCTGTCTCAGATAAATTCTCCGTTCCTTTTCCGACTTTAAGTCCCATACAAGAATATGGTCCGAATTGCGGGGCGGCTGGTAGACTATACCTTCTTTTGTACATATTCCGCCATAATGATGTTCCTGCAAATACTTATATTGCGGCTCGACGTATTCTATTTTCTCCGTATCCAAAGACATTTTTAAAAGATAATTACTTGTCCGCGGAAACCCATATAAAAAACTGTTCCAGATACATCCGCCAGTCCATTTAAACAATCCTGATTCCCCTGTATCCAAAAACTTAACATCGCCTGGCGCATACGTTAGAACAGCATTCATATCATTCGGAATACCATACAATCTATAAGGCGTACACTGAGCGCCGACCCATTTATGTACTGCCGGCACAGACGGCAGTGGTTTGATACTCATCTCATATTCCACATTTTGATTCTGATATATGTACTCTTTATATTTGTCTCTCAATTTATCATAATTCGCCATATATTACTCCGTTCGGTTATCTTATCTCAAATAATCCCCTTCGTCACAGGGAATAATTGCTCCATGGATACATTTACTGTAATCGCTTAGCAAAAACCACACTGTCTCGGCAATTTCTTCCGGCATAAGAACTCTTTTCCCTTTTGCAGAAGAAGTATACATATCCCCGGAAGTATCTATTCCATTGATTTCCGAAGCCGTCATCCCCGGCGCAACTGCATTCACCCGAATCTTTGTCCCTATCATTTCTCTGGCAATCCCCTGCATGTAATGAATGAGCCCCCTTTTAGAAACCCCATATGGTCCATAATCCCCAAAAAGCCCTCTATTAGAGGTTATCATTACAATATTCCCTGCCGCCTGATTCATGTTGCAATACTTCAGAAAACCAATTGTCATAAACATTGGCGCCCGTAGATTCACATTCATTACCGAGTCATAATCTTCCGGTAAAAAGTCCGTTGGATGTTTATCAATATAGATTCCCGCATTATGAACCAGCCCCGTAATTTTACGGTTTATGCGCTTTTCTACCTGCATATAAACCTGCGTGGTTCCGTCTGCCTGCGTAACATCATACACATAATACCTGCAATTATCCTCGCCTAATTCATCAGCAACCGATTTTAGCCGTTCTTCTCTCCTTCCCAGAATAACCGCCACTGCGCCTGCTTCAACTACCTTTTTGGCAATTGCTCTGCCGATTCCGCTGCCACCGCCTGTAATCAGTATCGTTTTTCCGCTGAGGCTCTCATTCGGTGCAGTTACATGTATCCTGCAATAAATAGACTTTTGTTCAGACATCATCTTTCGCTGCCTCCTCATCCCCTGTCAAATCGCCATACTCAAGAGCACACCTCTTTATAGATTGCGTTCCCGCAATGATACACTTTGCTTTTTTCTGTATCCCTCTGTTTTTCTAAAATTACTTCCAAATACTCTCGTAAATCGCCTTCTTCCTCCAAAGCAACATTCATACATTTATCATAAAACATATATTTTTTTATTTGTTTTATATTGTAATACGAATATATTTGGCAATAAGGCTCTATCAGTAATTTGTTATTTTTATACTCAAATACGCCTATTCCATTCATATCTCTGGTTAATATAAAATTTTTGACACGACGTTTTGAATCAACAAAAAAAGTTGCAATCAATTCCCCATCCAATTCAGGAATTTTTTTCTCTATGAATAATTCTTCTGTTTTGATACAAAAAGATATCATCATATCGCTTTTTTCAGGGAAAAATATAATCGTATCCCCTGCGTTATATGAATTGATAAATGTACGCTCTCCATAAAATCCATCAGGAAAATTCTGATATGCTTTGATTTCATCTGTTATGACATTCCATCGATAAATTTTAGGCATTTTCCATGATGCCAGATAAAAATATTCTCCTGTATGACAAATTGTTGAACATCCGCCTTCTATATCCAAATATCTTATTTCCACACTTTCGTTCTGAATGTCAAAAACCGCTACTGCATTCAGTTCAAGAAAGGGCAGATATATCCTTTTATCTATTTCATCAAATTGCTGATAAAAACAATACCATGTATCCGGCATGGTTCGTATGAGAGCGCTCAGTGAATTTTCCAAATATTTAACCGTATGATTTTGCACATCATATCTAACGATACATTGGGAACCTGTTGGAAACATATATACATAATGCCTGTGTACGCATGCATTTACAAAATACGTCTTTTTTCTTCCAACATAGTTATGGTCTAAAGCTGTAGAGATAAACTTCCGGGTCTCCACATGATATGCTGCGATTTCTTCACTATTATTAGGGATAAAAACAAGAAATCCATCCACATAATAAACTGTAGAATATAAGAAACACTCATAAACCCCGTAATTTGGAAATTTTTCCATTCTTTCAATCTGACCTGTTGCTTTATTTAATTTGATTAAAGCATTAAAATATAGATTCGCAAACCATATGCTGTCTTCTATTTCCACATAACCCAGACACCTTAACTTATATAATGTATCCATACTTTCCATTAATCCTCTCAGCTCTGTTCTCCCACATTCCTGCAAGAGCGCAAAAGTCATTTAACCGACAAACTGCTTTCTTGGCTCTTACTTATTGCTTCCGGCATATCCCCTCAAAATACTCGATTGTCCTTCTTAATCCTTCTTCCAGAATTACTTCCGGTTTCCACCCCAATTCCTTCTCCGCAAGCTCTATCACCGGCTTTCTCTGCACCGGGTCGTCCTGCGGAAGAGGCTTATGTACAATTTTCGATTTGCTTCCGGTTAAGTTAATCACCTTATCCGCAAGCTCCAGCATCGTAAATTCACCGGGATTTCCGAGATTTACCGGACCGGTGAACCCTTCCCGGCTGTTCATCATCCGGTACATTCCTTCCACCAAATCATCCACATAGCAGAAGCTCCGCGTCTGCTCCCCGCTTCCATATACGGTAATATCTTCGCCCTTTAACGCCTGAACAATAAAATTTGAAACCACCCGTCCATCCTCAGAATCCATATTCGGACCATAGGTATTAAAAATGCGAATCACTTTAATGTCCACCCCTAACTGCCGGTGATAGTCAAAACACAGCGTCTCTGCAATCCGCTTCCCCTCGTCATAACAGGAACGGATTCCAATGGGGTTGACGCTTCCCCAGTAGGATTCGGGCTGCGGATGAATCTGGGGATTCCCATAGACTTCACTGGTACTCGCCTGTAAGATACGTCCATGAACGCGCTTTGCCAGTCCCAGCATATTCATCGCCCCCATAACGGAGGTCTTAATTGTTTTAATCGGATTATACTGGTAATGCACCGGACTTGCCGGACACGCCAGATTATAAATCTGATCTACCTCAACATATAATTCCTTTGTGATGTCGGCCCTTAGAAACTCAAAATTGTCATAGTCTGACAAAGCCCTTATATTTCTCTTTGAACCGGTAAATAGATTATCCGCACAGATAACCTCATTGCCTTCTTCCACCAATTTCTTACACAGATGAGAGCCGATAAATCCAGCCCCTCCAGTTACCAATATCCGCTTCATATCAATCCTGTTCCTCCCACAGCATCGGCCGCACGCCAATCTGATAATAATCCAGTCCGTATTTCCTGACATTTTTCGGCTCATACTGATTTCTTCCATCGAAGATAACCGGAGAACGGAGCAATTTCTTAATCTCATAGAAATCAGGACTTCTAAATTCCTTCCACTCCGTAATCAGGATTAGCGCGTCCGAATCTTTCAGCGCTTCATACTTGCTGTCGCAGTAGCTGACGCCCGTCTGGTCCTTCAGATAATATTCCTTCGCTTCTTTCATTGCTTTCGGGTCATAAGCCTTCACCCGCGCCCCTGCCTGAATCAGCTTCCCAATGATAGACACAGCCGCCGACTCCCGCATGTCGTCGGTATCCGGCTTAAACGCCAGCCCCCAGACCGCGAATTTCTTATCGCTTAAATCCTCTCCGAACCGCTGTTTAATCTTATCTACAATTACGCCCTTCTGGTCGTTATTTACATCCTCCACCGACTGCAGCAGCCTGGAATGATATCCCTTCTCACTTGCCGTCTGAATCAGCGCTTTCACATCCTTAGGAAAGCAGCTTCCCCCATATCCGCAGCCCGGATAGATAAAGGAGAACCCAATTCGGTGGTCGCTTCCGATTCCTCTCCTTACTTTATTGACGTCCGCTCCTACCCGCTCGCAGATATTCGATATTTCATTCATAAAAGAAATTTTTGTGGCAAGCATAGAATTAGCCGCATACTTTGTCATTTCCGCGCTTGCCGTATCCATCAGGATAAAATTCCCCGTATTCATCACATAGGGTTTATACAGCTCCCTCATAACCTCGGCGGCGTCCTCGCTTTCCACTCCAATCACAATACGGTCCGGTTTCATACAGTCCGCCACTGCATTTCCCTCTTTGAGAAATTCCGGATTGGAAATCACTTCAAATGTCAGGCTGCTGTCACGCCTGTCAAGCTCCCTTTGAATGGTCTGTCTGACTTTATCCGCGGTGCCCACAGGAACCGTTGATTTATCCACAATATACATTCTGTGATTCATATTTTTGCCAATATCTTCTGCAACGGCAAGCACATACTGCAAGTCTGCGCTTCCGTCTTCCCCCATCGGCGTACCGACGGCAATAAAGCAGATTTCACTGACCTTCAGCGCTTCCCTGATGTCCGTTGTGAACTGCAGACTCCCCAATTCATAATTCTTATGAACTTTTTCCGCCAATCCCGGCTCATAGATGGGAATCACTCCGTTTTTCAGACTTTCTATTTTTTCTTTATCAACATCCACACACCATACGTCGTTTCCCATCTCTGAGAAACAGGTTCCTGTCACAAGGCCCACATATCCCGTCCCAACTACTGCTACTCTCATTGTGCATCCTCCATCGCCTGTGCGATTACCTGATCCATATCCATATAGCGATAAGTTCCCAGCCGCCCGCCGAATCTGACGTTCGTTTCTTTTGCGGCTATTGCTCTGTACTTCTCGTAGAGTGTCTGATTCACAGCATCGCCAATCGGATAATAAGGCTCTTCTCCCGGCTTCCATGTTGTAGAATATTCTCTGGTAATCACTGTCTTTTCTGCATTTCCTTCTCCAAAAGTAAAATGCTTATGCTCGATAATTCGTGTAAAGGGAACTTCTTCATCCGTATAATTCATTCCCGCCACTCCCTGATAATTTGGCATATCCAACACTTCTGTTTCAAAACGCAGACTTCGGTATTCCAGCGCGCCAAGCCGATAATCAAAATACTCGTCTATGGGCCCGGTATACACGATTCGCTCCGCCAGCTCCGTAAGCGCTTCCCTCTGCGTCAGAAAATCCATTCCCAGCCGTACTTCGATTCCATCCAGCATACGTTCTGTCATTCTGGTATACCCTTCCTTCGGAATCCCCTGATATGGATGATTAAAGTAATTGTTGTCAAAAGTCAGCCGAACCGGCAGTCTTTTTATAATATAAGCCGGAAGCTCCTTACAGGGACGCCCCCATTGCTTTTTTGTATACCCCTTAATCAGTTTTTCATAAACGTCTCTTCCCACCAGCGAAATCGCCTGTTCCTCCAGATTCAAAGGCTCTGTAATTCCTGCCTCCGCCACCTGGCGTCTAATCATCTCTTCTGCTTCCTTTGGCGTATGTATGTCCCACATCCTGACAAATGTATTCATATTGAACGGCAGATTGTACAGTTCTCCCTTAAAACATGCCACCGGCGCATAGACAAAATGGTTAAATTCTGCAAACCGGTTCACATAGTCCCACACCTTTTTCTTATTTGTGTGGAAAATATGCGGCCCATACCGGTGTACTTCGATTCCCTCGATGTTTTCAGAATAGATATTTCCCGCTATCTGTTCCCGCCGGTCAATTACAAGGCAGCGACAGCCCTGTTCCTTTTTCTGTTGCGCAAAAACCGAGCCGTATAACCCTGCGCCCACAATTAAATAATCGTACATCGTTCTTCTCATCCTCTTAAAACTGCGCATGCTTGCGCCAATTCCATGCATGCGCTACAATTGTTTCAATCTCTGCATACTTTGCTTTCCATCCGAGAATACGTTCCGCCTTCTTACTGCTCCCCACCAAAATTGCCGGGTCTCCCGGCCGACGGTCTGTGCAGATAACAGAAAACTCCTTCCCGGTAACCGCTTTTACCGCTTCAATCACTTCAAGAACTGAGGTGCCCCGTTCATTCCCAAGATTAAAGAAATCGCTGTCTCCTCCCTGCTCCAGATACTGAAGGGCAAGAAAATGCGCTTCAGCCAAATCCGCCACATGAATATAATCCCTGACACAGCTCCCGTCCGGCGTATCATAATCCGTTCCGAATACTTTAATATCCGCCCGCTTCCCGGCAGCCGCATCCAGCACAAGGGGAATCAGGTGAGTCTCCGGCATATGGCTCTCGCCAATCTCTCCCTCCGGGTCAGCCCCTGCCGCATTAAAATAACGCAGCGCCACATAGCGAAGTCCGTATGCCTTCGCATAATCCTTGAAAATCCGTTCCACCATCAGTTTCGTCGCTCCGTAGGGATTGATAGGATTCTGCCTCTGTTCCTCTGTAATCGGCACACAATCCGGTTCCCCATAAGTAGCGCAGGTGGAAGAAAAAATGATTTTATCACATCCATACTTCCGCATTACCTTTAATAGGTTCAGCGTATTTACCACATTGTTATAGTAATATTTCTCCGGCTCTCCCACCGACTCGCCGACATAAGCATAGGCGGCAAAATGAAATACAGCCTCAATCTTATAAGTCTGAAAAACTGCTTCTATCTCACTCTCGTCCGCCAATTCTCCCTTTACAAATTCGCCCCACTTCACCGCCTCCCGGTGCCCGTAAACCAGATTATCCAATACCACCGTCTCATAACCTTTCTGGTGTAACAGTTTGTTAATATGCGAACCGATATATCCGGCTCCGCCGCAGATTAAAATCGCCATTTCTACTCACTCCATCCGTCAAAATTATGTATAAAGAATTCTTCCCGTATGATATATTTTTAAATCCTTATGAAATAAGAAATACAGGGTCAGAAGATTTTCACTCATGTACGCCGTATACCGATCCCCTCGTTCCCACCCTTTCGGAATACTTAACTCCTCTACCCTCTTCAGAATAGGAAATACCCATTCACAATAAGCCGCAAAAACATCTGTCTTTGCTATCATCAGATTATAATTATAAAAATAGATGTCGTGAAATATCTCCGAATAAGCCTTCGCATAATCTGGATACAATTCCCGCAGCGCAGACAGCATCACTTGCCAGTCTTCCTCCCTGACATATCTTGTATGATGCTCCCTGATATCTGGCAGATGAATCAGCGGATAGGGAAGAACGACATCTACATCATTCGCAATAATCCGCTTCAAGTCATATTCTGATAAATCAAGCGCTCTCCGGTAATGATAGATACCCACATAATCCTCTCTCTTATTTAACGCATTTTTCCAAACCCAGTAATACCCTGTCATCTCACAATAATTTGGATTTTTTATAGAAATATTTTCTCCGGTGTTATCGCAAAAATCGACCTCGTTTTCTAACTCTCTCAAAGGATTTCCAGAACAGCCAAGCAAAATAGAATGAACATAATCCGGAAAATGAGGCGGATTTTTCAGGCGCTTATCCCGGTAAAACCGCGTCGCATATACAGACAATTCAGGCATCCTGCTTCCCGGCAAAAGTTCGTGAATAGAAGGAAACCGCCCCGCTAGCTTATAATACTGTTCCATCCATTCAGCTTCCATACAGGCAGAAACCGGAATATAATTTGTAAACCCATGCTGTAACAGCAGGCCGATAATACTCTCATGTACATCTTCCGGCGTAGCAATATATACGCGTACTTCACTCTTTTCCTGCTCTGTCAATCCATTAGCAACAATATGAATCTCACACACCGGAATTCCGTCTATTCTGCATGGATTATTTTCCAGTGAAGATACCATAAAAGCTTCCGGCTCCATATCCTGATTCAAAGCTCGCATCGCCCTGCTTACGCTAATCGCTATGGATTTCGCGCCAAATATATAACATTTCATTTATCCCTGCCCAACTTTCTTTTTTCTTCACAAATTACTGGATAAGTCCTGCCACTCTTTCTGCCGGATCAAACCATAAAATCTTATCTTGCATCACCCCCTGCTCCACGAAAGAAGCCATAACCGCCTCTGCAATTTCTCTCTCATTAATCGCGATAAGAATATAGTCGTATTCCGCCGTTTCAATTGCTTTCGGTGGCTGAACCCTGACAATATTTTCCTTAAACTCCGGATAATTCCTATCCACTACCATAACAAGTTCTATATTGTCCGACTTTTGAATCTCCTCATACCAGTCTTTTCCAACATCTCCATATCCATAAAGAATCACCTTAGATTCCTGCAGAATCCTATTTTCAGGAATCGTCCATCGTTTTCCTTTATCCATCCATCTCAGGCGTTCCATCATCCATTTCGCATCGGAGAGAATATCCTGCACATAGAAGTCTCTGTCTTCTACTGTTTGATTTAATTCCTGGATTCGGCTGCACAAAAACTCCTTTTCACTGCAATGCGCCATCTTTCTTATTGTTTCGTATACAAAAGAATCATCGTAGCATTCCGGCGAATAACGAGCAAAACCAAATCTTTTCATCGCTTTCTCCCGAAAATAGGCGTAAAACTCAGAAAAGAAGACAGGATTTGTAATAGAACACGCATTCCATGTAATATAGGTCGCCGCCCGGTTCACAAAACTTCGTTCAAGCATCGGAAACAATCCCCGTCTCTTTAATTCCTCTTTCTCTGCTGTCAGCATTTCAAAACCGCAATGCCAAAGGCAATCCCTTCGATATTCAAGAGATGAAATCACATTCGTTCTGTGGGTTACCAAAGTTTCATGTACTGCAATAATCGACTCAGCCTCTCCAAAAGCCAAATCCACAAAAAGTTCGTCTTCCGCCGCTCTTATCTCTTGAAAGCGGAGTTTCTTTTCTCTAAGGAAACCAGCCCTGTACATCTTGTCCCATGCCCATCCTGCCGTTAGTTGGAAAATATGTTCCGGGATATCCCTTTTTGAAAAAACCTTTTTTTCTGGTAATAATTCTGTATGTAAGGCTCCCTTTAATTCATGCTCTTTCTGCCGTTTCTCGTCAAAGCCCCGGCTTTTGCAGACGGCAATGTCCGCTTGAGCGTTATAGATAGCAGATACCATTTTTTCTACCAGAGTCTGAGCAAAATAATCGTCCGCATCAAGAAATACCACATACTCTCCTTTTGCCGCATCAAATCCATTGTTCCTTGCAACCCCGGCGTATTGGTTTGTCTGCTGTATCAGAACAATTCTCTTATCTTCTTTCTGAAAAGTCTTTATAATTTCCGCACTCATATCCGTAGAACCGTCGTCTACACACAAAATCTCTATATTGTTATACGTTTGTGAGCAAATGCTTTCCAGGCATTCATGCAAGTATTTTTCCGCGTTATAAACGGGTATAATTATGGATACTTTTATCTCCTTCATATGCAATGCTCCATTCATTCCTGCAGCCAAATATAGTCTCTATTCGTAATCACTTCTTCGGTAATTCTGCCAGATAAGTTTATCTTCCGGAATATTTAATTCTTTTAAATATTCCATTACTTTAAGCGCAATCTTCTCCTCATCAATGGCAACTATTACATACTCATAATCATTCTTATGCAGCGCTAACTGTTCCGGCGGCATAATCCCAAGCTCTTTCGGTTTCTTTTCATACTGTCTGTCTACCCAGAGAACTACCCTGGCATATAAGGTATTATCAAGTTGTTTTACAAAATCCTGCCCCACATTTCCCGCTGCATAAACAGCCACCCTGCTTTCCGGTTCTACCCGCTCATAAGGAAAACGGAATCCTCGAAAACAGCTTAAGCGTTCCTTATTCTCCCGCTCAATCTGAATGCTTTTCTCAATTACTCTCTTTGTAATTCCCGCCTCAGCAGCTATATCCCAGAAATAATCTGCGCAGGGCAGCAACGGATATGACCAGGGCTTCCGGTCTCCTGCATAATGAATAATCCAGGGTTCTTTTGAAGTATTTACATACTTTTCTCTATACCCATCATAAATTCCGTCCAAACGCCAGAGAAACTCCCATTGAAAATTCCAACGGTCATCTAAGAATTTCACATCATGATAGACGGTAACATTCAACACATCCTGGTCTACATATATAAATTTACGCCTTTTATTTTTGTAATCTTCCGATAATGCTTTCAGTCCGGCTTCTCTAATATTTTGCTTTTCATATTCCCCAGTATCAATAACCAGAACCCCTGCGTTAAACATATTCCTGATATCCAAGCCAAGTTCTTCAGCATGTTCAGACAAATAAGAGCAAACCACATCATGCACCGCCGCAATCGCATGTCCGTTCATTTCCGTATGATAAAGCTCTGTGATATCATGAAGAATCAGCATATCTGAGTCCAAATAGATGACTTTTTTATACTCTGGCAAAATCTGGCTGATAAACAGCCTGTAAAATGTCTCAACCGAAAAAAAGGACAGTTCTCGTAAATCTGCATCTTTGACATATGGAGTAACATCCATACAGACAATAGACGCATACTCATTGGTAAGACTTTCTAAAAGACAAATATTCTCTTCCGAAAGCGATACCATAAAAACACGAATATCATAACTGTTGCGTTTATCTGCATATTTAAGCAAAGAATAAATCGCCAGATAACAATAGAGTACATAGTTGTCATTCGTTGAGAAAACGATTGGAATTCTGTTCTTCTTCTCACCCATTTTTCATCTTTCCTTTCCCATTACTCATTTTTTATATCCAATTCCATTGCCAAATGCGGAATCACAACTGCTGCCCTGGCTATATTCTCTTTCTTGATATTCATAGCAAGAAGCTGCTCTTTAATCGTTTCATTGTGCGACGCCATAGCAATAATAAACACAGTATCTCCATCGTCCAACTCCGCCAGTGTATCCGGGGAAACGATTTCTATATCCATAAGATGCTGCCCCCACTTTTGCCGGGCATTATCGGCAAAACATACCACGCCTTCATAATCATTTTTGCGGAGCAAAGCATAGAGCGACGCTCCGATTTCACCAGCGCCAAAAATAACTGCTCTAGAATAACTTATCGTATGCTGATAAAAATGAGTCAGACACCTCTTCTCAATCTCTTCGATTTGTCTTCTCAGCGCGTCAAATTCATCCAAATCTTTCAGAAGAGCACTGAGACTTAACGAATGATCCATTCCTTCAAAAGTCACTGCATAATAAGGAAGCCTCGGATAAACTCTTTTTACCAGGCTGACAAATCTGTCGATTGCATTCTTCACATCATTTGTAAACTGCTCTTTCCCTGGAAGCTTTCCATAAAATCCAAAGAAAAGAGAACAAAATCGATGAAAAATCACCGCTCGGACATATCCATCCGTTATCTTAAGGCGAGATAAATACTTTTCTGAAAACTCAGCTTCCTGCACAACATTTACAACGCCTTTCAGATTATAGACAGAAGAACCCAGATTATCCCTTCTGTATTTATTCGCATCTTCCGGAACGTACATCGCTCTCTCTGCCGTCAGAAATGTCTGCATAACAAATCCTGTATCCTGAAATGCCGCTCCCGGTGTTTCGTTCAGCCTGATTTCATGTTTTTGCAAGAAGCTTCGCCTGTAAATTCCATTCCACATATTAACATCGCGATATATAATATCCGGATAATCTGTTGGTTTGAAAGCTTTTTCATAAAGCGAGGTTCTGCTTCCTGCAAGAATATGATAATTTAAAAATATACGCTCGCCTTTATCAATAAACATATCAAAGTCAGACCTTACATAATCAAGCCCGTTATCCCTGGCAATACGATAAAATCTTTCATACATCGTTCTGCTAACATAATCGTCCGACTCACAAAACCCGATATATTCTCCTTTTGCAGCAGCAATTCCTATATTGTACTGATATCCCATACTTTTCTTATCTGAATAAAGAATCTTTATCCTATTATCCTTCGACGCATACTCCTCAAGAATCTCTGCTGTCCCATCTGTGGAACCGGCGTCAACCGGTATAATCTCTATATCAGCAAGCGTCTGTCCCACAATACTGTCCATGCATTCCCTGATGTATTCCACACCATTCAAAACAGGAATAACAACTGATATTTTCGCCATAATTATAACCTCTCAACTATTTATAAAATTGATATTCCGTAACTGCTATTCGATAATTATCCTTGTTTTTTACAAAATAAAATGACGTCAAAAGCTCTGCCGCATATGCAAGATGCCGGTCATCCGCATGTCCATAGTCCTTCTCTTCCTCAATTTCCAGCATCCGGAACAAAATCCGAAACACCCACTCGCAATAGGCATTATAGATGTCATTTCTCGCTATCACCATGTTATTTGGATAATAAAAACAAGCTCTCATATAGTTTTTAAAATCTATTTCATCCTCAGGAGCACATTCGCGTATCGCCTGAACCATCGTTTCAAACACCTGCGCCTTTACCGGTGTCTCTGCAAGAAACATATTTCCCACTCCGTAAGGAACATATCTTGGTATTGTCAGAATCACATCCATTTTGTTCTGCTCTAGCCGTCTGATTTCATCTTCCGAAATAACAAAATGCCTTCGGTAATGGCACAACCCCTTATAGCAAACCTGGTCTACATTTTTCCATATCCAGTATGCCCCCGTCATTTCGGCAAATAAATGATTTTTATCCGCAATTGAGTCCCCCACGTCATCATACTGGCAGGATATTTTCATTTTAGATTCTCTGCCTCCTACCTGCAAAGGACGTATCCATGACTCATATGCACTATCTGCCGAAAGCAGCGCGCTGTCGCCTCTGCTGAATATCATGTATACCTGCAGCGCTTCTGTAAACGGTTTTTCTATTTCTTCTCGTTCCTTCTCTGGCATACAATGTATATTTCTATAACTTCCTAAAACCTTCTGATAGTCTTTTTGAAAAGCAAGATTCTCTGTCTCCTCAAATACATCATCCATGTTTCTGTAAAAAAGTGTTGGAAATTTATAGTATCTGACCGTTTCTCCCCGCTGTCTTCTTATATCCAGCCAGCTTCCATCCCGGCCGCTCTTTTCCAAAACAAAAGGAAATCCTATACGGCTTCGCTGCTCCCAAAGCAACTGCTCCCTCTTTATCAGAGACATCTCTTCCAAACTCACTTGGATAAATTTCTGAAATCCTTTTTCCCTCGCATGGTTTTCCACTGCGGCATGATACTTTTTTGGCATTGCAATGATAACCGTAACCACATGACGCAAATCTTGATATTCGCCGATTTCCTTTACCGGATATCCCTCTATCTCTTCTGGATTCCCACTTCTATTTGTAACCGCAAAGCCCGTAATACTACTTTCTTTTCCCTTATATATAAGAAACCGGAAACATTCCAGCGCTACAAGATGAGCGCCATAAATAAGAACCTTCCCTTCAATGCCCTCCAGTTCACCGCCCCGTATCATCTTTCTGTCTTAGCTCCTTCACATTCCTTACCCATCGCTTTTCCATCCCTCTTCCTTCCAACAGATTGTCTATCCTTTCTCTGCCCCCAACATTCTCCGCTTCTTTATGCAGTCTGCTTACATTGTAGAATGGAATTCCATACTGCATTGCCATAATGGTTCCATGAAAGGAATCAGTGCATACTGCCTTTGCATATTTCACCAGCGAAAGAAATTGTGCCGGTCCTGCATCTTCACATTTCAAATACGTTGTAAATTCCCCGTCGGAAAATACATTTGTCGGAATATATACCATATATTCCGCCCGATATCTGCGCTGCAGCTCCCTCAGTATCAGTTGATGCGGAGCCAGGCTGCCTAACAGATAACAGAAAATATAATCTCCCTCCACAATCTTCTTATCCGCCACTTTATCCCACTGTCTTCTGTTCAGACGGAGGGTTGGATCTTCTTTCACTACAATTTTCCTATCTATATATTTTTTTAGAATTTCTGCGCTAACCTGCTCTCTGACACTTACCTTGTCCAGCTTTTCGATTAGCGGCGCCATCTTTCTGTAATATGGTTCAAATTCTGGTTTTTCATAGAATATTCCGCTTGGTGCATAAGCGATTCTTCTTTGGGACAACGTTCCAAAATCCAGAAACCAGATTGGATCAAAATGAATCGGATTCCAAATCTGGTCGCTGCCGCATATCAGAATCTCACAATCTGCAGTCATATCCTCTACCATCTTTTTGGTATAGCAGGGCGCCGATAAAGAAATATAATTTCTGATAAACTCTTTAAAGCGTTTTACACGAAGCGTTTCTTTCCCTTCAACCACTTTCCGGTTATAAACTCGCTCATACTTCTCATTCAAAAACCGGCCCAATACAGTACGGTTTGAGAAATTATGCAGACACATATCCTGGACGCCCTTTTTCCGATACTGTATCACCAACGACTCAAATCCTGCTTTTCTCACCAGATACTGCATTGCATAACACTGAAATATCTGCCCGTAATTTGTCGGCCCATTGTTATCGCACCATGTCAGAATCGCCGCTTTCGGTTTATTACACTTTTTCCATACATCTTTCTTCTTCATTTATCCACGTTCTCTATCTATACAATAGTCAATTACATCAGCCAGCGACACAATTGCCGCGCCTGTTTTCCTTTCCAGTATTCTTACAATCTCCCAGTAATCCTGGACTGGTGTTACAACGATGGCGTCTGAATCAGGAATATTGCTCTCATCAGAATGGTATAGTTTTAACTCTGTCCCAGCCTTTGACGCCGCCATCCGGTCAATGCCATACTTTACAAGAACTTTGCTTCCCTTCAGTTCACAGTAGAGCCGTTCTCCCAATGCTCCCATTCCGTATATCGCAATATTTTCAATTAAATTGTCCTCAAAAAACGGAAGAAGGGTTTTTCCATTTTGTCTTAAACACAACCATTGATTCAAAACATGAAACCCAACTTCAAACCGTTTACCGGAAATGGCCGGCTGCATCATTTCTTCCTGCTTTTTCATCCTGTTTTCTCTTTCTATGCCCAGCGGCGCCCCTTATGGCCATTCGGCCGTTTCATATGGTATACCTTCCAGGCACCCCTTATGGCCATTCGGCCGTTTTACTATGGAAGTATAAAACGGCATTTTAGTTACAACGCACTAAACCTCTATATTCTGTATCATAATCGGTATTCCGCTGCTCTTACACAACTGTATCAGCGAGCTGGAATCTCCATAATACCCGTCGCTTAATGCAATCGCTCTGTTCAGCTCCGCAGAATCATCATAAATCCCCCATCCTTCCGCTTTATATCCTTCCACCACATCTTGGTACTTCCCCCAAAGCATTGGCCGCATGGATTCTATGGTCGCCTGAATCAGAGGATGCGGACGCCACAGCAAGGCCGCCTCTTCTATATTCTCTTTAAAAATCTGCAACACTCGCTGTATCTTGTCTATCATATCTTCGCCATGTTCAAGAAGCGCGCTGACGCTCGTATTATAAAGAATAATTTTCTTCCGCTCCCCTGATGGCTTTCGGATAATCTCCATCCACTCTTTTGGTATCTCTGCTTCCTCTTTCTTTGTTTCAAGTACTTTGTCTGTTTTTGGCGAACCAAGACCCAATATTTTATTTTCCCAGTATTTTCTTGTATCTCTTCCGGCATACTTTGTCATTACATCAATATAAATCTTCTGCATATTTTCAGACTGTACAATCACCTTATCTGCATGGATAACCCCTGGTACTGTACAGAAATGTTCTATTCCCGTTATGGATTCTTTATCCTTTGGATTTGGTTCCTCAAGAATGAAATAGGGGATATAAATCAACCCATCCGTATAGCGTTTCAATTCCCTTGTATAAAAAAGCGGATGAACGCTTGTTACATAATTGCATTCATCATAAGGGTTATGGATGAATATCAGTTCTGGCCTGCGCATCGCAAAATCATACGCATCATATCTGGTAATCGGAACGTAATCCGGATACAACTCTCCCTCATAATGCTCTTTCCCAAAACTTCCGTCCGGATTTTTATCGTAATATGGAATCGGAATCACATATGCGTCACAGTCAGTATCCTCTACAGCAGCCTTCCATACGCTTTCCAGCGAATCCCACATAGAAGCTTTGTATGGAAGAAAGACTGCCTCTATACGTACTTTTATCTCATTTTTTATCTTATTTTCTATCTGAATCAGAACCCTCCGAAGACTCTTATGCACTTTATTTGCATCAGGCAAATCCCCCTGCCGGATTCGTTCGTAGAACTGGTAGACTACTTCGCAATATTCTTCCAGGCAAAGGACCGCAGGGTGGTTCTCCCCTTCTGTTTGCTCTATCAGCTCTCCCGCTTTCACAGCGATTTCCTGACACTGTTCCAGCAAATCCTTTGCCGCCGAAATATTTCTGAATTTCAATGCTTTCTGAATACCATCATGTGCTTGATTAAGGAGTTTTAGATAATCTTCAGTCAATTTTTTCTGTGCTTTTCTCATATACTGCTCCCATATTCTTTCCTCCGAATAGCTTCTTCACCGACGCCTTTTTCTTCCAGACATTTTCCTGTCTGTATTCTTAATCAGTAATTCTCGGCTGTATGCCTATTTTCCATTTCAAATAAGGCACATTGGTCATCTGTATATGTAATATATCCGCAGATGATGCAGATTGCTCTGCTTCGCTCCCCGCTAGTCATTCCTGCACAATGTTCACGAGGTCCTGGCATACCCAATACGCAGCGTCTCCACTGCCTTCTAATGCCGACTTTTATTTTATATATCACGAATTTGCTCCTTCAGTCCTTCCGGTAAAATCCCGGCTCATCACCGGAATTTATCTAAACAGCAATTCTTATGACCTGAATCTCAATGCAGCGCCCCGTCCCCCTGTCCTCTTTTTTTGGCGTTCTGCGCCGCATTCTTCTTTTCCTCTGTCTCATATCTGCAGGAATCGCAAACAAACATTCCCTTTTCCTTCTTTCCTATTTCTCCACAACGGCTACATTCTCTGCTGATATCTTTTCCTATCACTTCAATCATCTCAACCGACTGTTCCCTGCATTTTAGTTCCAGCCTGTTACGAATATATCCTCGCTGCCACAAAGCTGTATAATTGTTAATCTTCCTGCTGACGCCTCCGGCCTGGGGCTTTGGAAACTTGGGAAGATATATCGCTTGCGGCTTCTCCACTCGCAAGAAACGGTTTAACTCCTGATTGATATAGCTGTGCAGATGTTCCTCATACCGCTTTTTTTTATTCTTATATTTCTTTCTTCCTGGATTATCTCCTTTGTTACGTCTATAGCTTCCTGTCTGCTGCCTTAGCCAGTCTGCATATTCAGTCTGGTAATCTCCCAATTTCCGACCATATTCATGCCCCTCGTCGGTAGTCAGCATAGTCCGCATTCCAACCGCTAACCCCACAAAGTTTGTATAATCTGCATGCGTATGAGTCGTCACTTGAACCGGAACTTTGATTTCTATGCGATTTTGTTCTGGATACAACTTGATGTAAAGCTGGCATTTATACTGGTTATTATCCGTCAGCGGCACAAAGACCCGTTTCCGCTTCTGTTTTACAGATATATAAATCCCATGATCCGCGTAACGGTATGCGCGCTCTGCGATAGAAAATCCTTCGGCAGTCTCTGTGTGCAGTCTGACATGATACTTCCTTACCTGTCTTCTTAAGTAACCCTGCAGCTTTTTTACCTCAACCTGTTCCTCCAACATATCATATTGTCTCTTTAGCTCTGGTTTAAGCACAGCAGACTTCCCGCTTAATACTGCTTCAAATGCATTGCTAACCTTCAGAAGAAAACGAAGAAAATGCTTTTCTTCTTCTGTTAAGCCTTCATTCTGCCCAACAAGTCCTGCTATTTTGGATTTTGTCCTTGTCCACTGGCTCTTAATGTCACCCAAAGCATCAAAAACTGCCAGATAAAAATATACGGAAGGCATTCCAAGTTTCTCCCTGAGTCCATCCTTTGTCATTTCATTCTGAACGGTATATCCAGGATAGATTTTCGCCAGGCTGCCGATTCCTCCATAGCGCTGGTATATGTAATTTTTCACTTTGCAGTAGTCTCTTGCAATTTCCTGAAACATTTTCATATCCGCTTCAGGAATATCTTTCGCATTATACTGGCATACTGTTTTATATACCGTCTTTTGTTTTGTCTTCATTGCTTTTACCGCATCTTAAATGCATACGCATAACATTCACCTGTTCCAGATAACAGGCTAATATTTCGCAGATTAATCAAATCTGCGAAAGCGCTGCATTTTCCCTTAAAATACGGTATTTATGAGACTGTCTGACCCATATATTGACCATAAATAGACGATAATGAATTCATATATTGGCGTTTTGTCTCAATGGTTGGATGCATATAACGATTTAGCGTAGTCTTGACATCTGAATGCCCCAGTATCTCACTAAGACTCTTAACATCCGCTCCACTGTTAATGCAATTTGTTGCAAAAGTGTGACGCAGGCTGTGGAAGTTTCGATATTCTATCCCGGCAGTCTGAAGATATTTTTTGAATTTATTCTGATAAGTTCTTGGGTCCATAGGGGAGTCATCATTAATAACGTAGGTTTCCACGCCATGATAATAAGAATGCAGCAGTTGGATGATTTCATCTGACAACGGAATTTCGCGTTTGGAGAACATACTTTTCGGCTCTCCTTCCAAAAGAACTGTCTGAGTATTCCGCCCGTCTACCCGAATCCGCTGAACGGTAGAATTGACTTGTAAAATTTTCCGCTCCAAATGGATGTCACTCCATTTCAAAGCGCAAATTTCCCCCAACCGCAGTCCGGTAGAAATACAGATTACAATCCCCAGTTTATAGATGTCCATTTCATGATACAGACACCGGAGTAAAAGCGTCTGTTCTGTCTGACTCAGAACTCCAGCAGGACGGATACTTCTTTTGCAACATTGAAAAGAATATTTGATTTTTTCTATATGATAATTTGCTGTTGCATAAGAAAGAATCTGATTTATTACACAAATCATACTTTTTTGGAGACTCTCGGAAATTTCTTTTTTTAACTCGTTCTGAAACGCCTGTATCAGCATAGTTTCATCTGTTTCTCCTAATATAAAGTTTTTCATCGAATCTTTTATATGTTTTTCGTAAATAAAGCTGTATTTAACAAATGTCGAATACTTTTTGGAATTTTTGACCTGGGCAAGCCATTCTTCCGCCGCTGTTTGAAACATAACTTTTTTTGTACATAATTGTTTTTCAGCAATAGCTGCTACTTTTGCAGCCGCTAATTTTTGCTTCGCCTCACTATAATTTCTGGCATATACAGAATAGATAACCCTCTTTCCGGATTGTGGTTCACATGCAGAATACCTGCCTTCCCATCGCCCGTCTTTCCTCTTCCTTATGTTTTCTCCGCGTCTTGGCATAACCATTTCCTCCTGACCACTTTTTTGACCCATCATAAGATAAATTGACCATTCAAAATGCATATTTTAGGAAATAATTACCGTTTTTATTTACCCAACCCCGCAAACTTATCCAACCCTTTTCAACTCCTCCTGGTTCCTGTTCGCACAAATTCCAATATGCAATTGACAAAACTGTCTGTCTCACTTATAATGAGCTATGTACTTCAGGTATGAAATTCGTTTTCGGTCTTAAGTGATCGTTTATTAGATTGCAGTGCTTTCGCAGATTTGATTAATCTGCGAGAAAAAGGTGACATTCCGATAATTCCGAATGTCACCTTTTCATTTAATTATATGCCCAATTTTTAATTGAATGAAGCGCTGCGGCCTTATATATTTGCATCCGCATTCAAACCTGCATAATTTTCTGATACAACACAGGCTTTATGCGATTATATAACTCAAG
Organism: Lachnospiraceae bacterium; assembly: GCA_910574185.1. Taxonomy (GTDB): domain Bacteria; phylum Bacillota; class Clostridia; order Lachnospirales; family Lachnospiraceae; genus Claveliimonas. The sequence continues at coordinate 69,224 of CAJSZQ010000013.1, read as the reverse complement.
TCCCTGTTTTTTCCCAAATCGGTGCAAGGAATTCAAATAAATAATCTTAGGGGTCTTCCCCGTTTCCATTAAATCTTGAATCTCCGGCATTCTATTCGCAAAATCTGTTTCTCCTAATATTTGTCTTAAGTGTTCCTGAAATTTCACGCGCTCTTCATAACCCGCCTGAAATACATCAATGTCCACCCCTGCCAGTTTGTTTTTCAGCCGGCTTACCCGGTCGCTATTGTCATTACTGGCAATCAAACTTCGCTCAATAGACGGAGAAATAATGATTCTATGATTCGAGGGCAGCCGCACGTTCCAATAATCACGAACCGCTTTATACCCTTTATCTTTACTGATGATTGCGATTCGGTCTTTATGGCCGGCTCCATAGAATTCCCCAACTCTGGTTGCGATATAAAAATCCAGACCGTTTTTCCCTACATGCTGTAATTTACACGTATCAAAATTACAGCACGACTTCTCAATCTCTTCTAAATACCTGTTCTCACATTTACGAGCCGAATCACTGAAAAATATCGTAAGATAATCACTCTTCTCCAGATAATCCACGCCCTGCAATCCACCGCTTCTAACATTCTCAAAATCCACCAGAAAATACATAAACTCCCCTCTTTTCCTGCGCTTTCTGTCTTCCTATCATTCCATTAAATCCGCCGACGGTATCACTCCCCAATCCTCTCATGAAACCGCTTCTGTCCAAAACAAAAACCAACTCAGTCAATTCTATATTCATATGACTATTCTGCCTCCTTCGATGTACCTGTACAGGATTGCTTAAATAACAATGCTGTACTAGTCATATTTTATATAAAGAACCAACCGAGTTGGTCGCATAGCAGGCGACATTAATTTTCGTCTTCCATTTTTCAGTTATCCAAATACAGGCTGTCCATAAGCATACAAAACATCGTTGATTTCATACATATCGTAAATCTTATTCTGGAGAAAAAAAGCCACAATTATATCTGTTTTTGAACTTCTAGACAGAGCAAAACCTGCGCTGCACAATAAATCCTTCGCCTCATCCAGCGATAATTCCAATGCAATGGTAAATGCCAGAACAGTTTTCTTATTCGGCGCATAGTTGACGTCTTTTCTAATTTTTGAAAAATGCCGCCGGTCAATATATGCTTTCGTATAAGCTTCAGAATCCGTCATTCCTCTTTCATCTATCATGCGCAGAAGCCTCTGAGAAAATGTCTCTTCCATCTGACTTATAATATCTTCGATATTCCGGTTTGCCATCATAGCCTGTGGCATAGCTTTTATAGCCTTTATTTCTTTCAAACGCCCTGTATCAGATTCATCGAAAGCAGACATATTCGCTTTATAATCTACCGGGGTTTCTCTCAAGACTTCCTGCCTTTTTTCTATCCCATGCTTTTTTCGGAAATCGGTTACTTTATCAAGAACAGACTGCCTCTTCTGATTCGTCGCGCCCTTTTCATTCTCCGGTTTATAATACTTGTCTATGTACCTTCCAACTTTCTCTATCAGTTCCTTACTTGCCATATCATTTTAAACCTTCCTTTATCATTCCATATCCCTATTATTATATCATATCTGAAATAAGGATATGTTATTGCCAGTTTATCATGCTGTTTCCTGCACTTCTCCAATAGATGATTTATTCCCTGTATTTTTCAATCTGTAAATTCATGCTTAACTTTGCTCTCTTTTTCAATCATCAATGATAATCTGTTCTTCTATCATCTTTCCTCTGTCTATCTGGTGTCGCAGCTTTCTATTTTCTACACTCTCAAAAATAATAGAAAAATCGTAATCATCAGAGTATAACTCCTGTGCTGCTACATGGAGCTTAATTCTTTTGTGGTTAATCCATATTTTTTTATTCGCCATCTGTACTCTCAAAACTCCTTTTTCATTAGCTGTTTTGCAGACAATACCTATCTTTTTATCTGGATATACCAAGACACTGTCTCCCAAGCGAAACTCCTGACCTCTTTGTGCTACTTTATTTCTCCTTATTTTTTGAATGCCAGACATTTTCTTTTTTTCCAAATGACTTTGACAAACCACTTGTTTCAAATTCCCCGGTATTTCCTCTCTTCCGTAAGCCGCCTTCATTGCCGTTTTTAACATTCCCTCCGGCATTCCCATTTTCCCGGCTATATAGAAAGCACAACTTTCCCCTGCTTCTCCGATGACCAATTGATAAAGCGGTTTCAGACTTTCCTTGTCAAAAGTCATCTTGGCATTCTCAATCCTTGGTTTTTTATCTGCATATTGTTTTACCTCTGGATAGTGCGTCGTAACAAGAAATAGTGCTCCGCTCCTTTGTAATTCTTCTAATGCTGCGATGGCAATTCCCATGCCTTCTGTTGGGTCTGTTCCAGAACCAAGTTCATCCATAATGATAAGACTCTCTTCATTTGCTTTTTTTAATATTTCTAACAGGTTCACAATATGAGTGAAACCAGATAAGGAGAAAACTAAAAATTGTGTTTAAGACAACAGACACCATAATGTGGAGTGAATATCTTATTTGGAGGAAATAGAAAATGGCAAAATCATTATTTGAGGAACTGGGCGGCAGATACGAAAGGCAAGGCGATTATTTAATACCGTGTTTGTCTGTACCCGCCGAAGAAGAACAGCCCATAGGCATATGGGGACAGCGGCATATGAACTATCTGAAGCAGTACCATAAGGTTACATACACTAATCTTTTTACAAACGGCAGGCTCAACGCCTATCTTGTTGATGTAGACAGGCAGGCACAGGAACGCTTTGAAAGGCTCATAGAGGGCATGAAGCAAACACAAGACATAACAGAACAGCTAAAGGCTGAAAATGCCTTAGAATGGACAGGAAAAATGAATAACATAAGAGCTTGTGCGAGGAAGATTGTATATGATGAAATCATTTACGCATAGACAGCAAGGCGACAGGGAAAAGCTCTGTCGCTTTTCTTTTCGGGAAGCATCTGATTTAATAGTGATTTTTTTCTGAATATATTGACATGGCAGTAATGAGTTACTATGCTATTCGGCAGGAACTTGTTACTACTAAGTACAAAGGAAAAATAGATGAAAATGGATGAACTCTTTGAAGAATACGACTGTGATACCGAACACAGAGTACAAGCGATATTTTCAAGTATCTTTATACTACAAAATCGTATGCAGACAGCGGGTGAAAAACTTCAAACGGAAATATCCCTAAAGCAATGGTTATTACTTGCAATGACAGCTTGCTGTCCAGAGCCACGAACATTAACAAATATCGGAAACCTTATGGGCTGTTCCAGACAGAATATAAAAAAATTAGCTTTAACTCTTGAAAAGAAAGGATTTGTCCGTTTGCTATTAGAGGGAAATAATTCTGTCCGTATTGAGCTAACCGATAAAGCAGGTCAATATGCCGAAGAAATAGGAGAACGCCATTCACAGTTTTTGAAGTTGCTATTTACAGATTTCAACGAGGACAAAATAGATTTGCTTTTCCATCTTTATGTAAAATTATTTGTCGGCATAGGAGAAATTAGGCTAATGAACATTGGGAATGGGTAAACGTTTTTCATTATCACCCATAATTTGATTGCCGCAAACCGATTTAAGGATTATTTAATAACTTCTATGCTACAATCGAATCACAAAGCGAAAGGAGCAATAAAAAAATGTATTTACGAATACTAAAAAAAGACCTAAAGCGCAAAAGGGCAATGAACGTGATATTGCTGGTGTTTATTATACTCGCGTCGATGTTCATGTCCTCAGGCGTGAGCAACATCATCACCGTGACGACTGCGCTGGACAGCTATTTTGAAATGGCGGACGTACCCGATTACTGGGCGATGAGCGAAAACAAATCCTCAGACAAGGACATTTGTGGGACACTTGAAAACGCCTCCGCGATAGACGAGTTCCGTATCGAGGAGTACGTCCGTGTGTCCCAGTCCAATATTACGCGGGCCGGCGAACCGCTTAACGATTCCAACGCCAATCAGATATTTGTATTACAGAGCGACAGCGATATGGGGATGAATTATTTCCTGGACGACGAAAATATTCTTAAAAGCGTACCGAAAGGGGAAATTTACGCTACCCGTTTCATAGAGAAAAGCATGGGACTTAAGGTAGGCGACAAAATTACTGTCGAAATAGAGGGCGTAAGCCACGAATTTACCTTTGCGGGCAGTTTCAAGGACGCTGTCTGCGGCACGGAATTGATGGGCATTAAAAGGTTTATCATGAACGGCGAGGAATTTGACGAATATATGTCCGACGAAACGATGAAAAATATGTACGGCGGGAAATTCTTATACATACACACCGCCAATCTTGACAAGACCCTGTCCCAGATAGCGGATATATCCGACAGCTTTACCTTTGCGAGTGGCACGGATACACTGGGTCAAGCCTATATTTTTAACATGATAATCTTGGGTCTTATCCTTGCGGTGAGCCTTATTCTTATCATCATATCCTTTGCGGTACTGCGGTTCACCATAGCCTTTACCCTCTCCGAAGAATTCCGCGAGATAGGCGTTATGAAAGCAATAGGCATACGGAACATAAAAATTCGGGGGCTGTACCTTACAAAATACTTCGCCATTTCCGTTGTCGGCGCAGCACTCGGCTTGATACTCAGCTACCCATTCGGGAAAATGCTTATTAGTTATTCCTCGGAGTCTATTATAATAGACAGCAGCAATAACGGATTTGTAAACATTGCCTGCGCGGTTCTGACAGCGGCTGTGATTCTCCTGTTCTGTCTCAGTTGTACGGGCAGGGTGAGCAAAATGTCCCCTATCGACGCTGTAAGGAACGGGCAGACAGGGGAACGCTTCCGCAAAAAAGGCGTTATGAGCCTTGGAAAATCGCGGCTTGGCACGACGGCTTTCCTTGCCGCAAACGATATTGTAAGCAGTCCCAAACGCTACGCTGTCATTGCTTTTACGTTTTTTCTGTGTATGTCGCTGCTGATAATGCTTTCCAATGTCACGGCGTCTCTTAAAAGCGGAAAGCTGCTGAAATATTTCGGGAATGCAGACTGCCACGCCGTTGCGGACATCGGCGACGAAGCTGTGAAATTTATGACCGTGGACGGACATGAAAAGGTTAAAAAATATCTTGATGATATGGAGCAGACCCTTGCGGAAAACGGTATGCCCGCGGAATGTATGACGGAATATTATATTTATACGATGATAAGATACGGCGAATATGAAAGCAAGACAGCTATACTTCAGGGTACGGGAACAACAATGGATATGTACGAATATTTAGAGGGTACTCCTCCCCAAAACAGCGACGAAATTGCGATGACAACCCTTTTGGCAAAAAAGCTGGGTGCGGAAATAGGCGATACCGTTACCTTGTCCTACCCGACGGGCGAAACGGCGGAGTTCATCATAACCGCTCTGTATCAGGCAATGGTCAACCAGGGCATATCCGTAAGGGTTCATACCGACTGCGATATCAACTATATCGCAGCAATCGGCTCCCCCGGTACGCAGATAAGATTTACCGACGACCCCGACGATAAGGAAGTATTAAGCAGAATTGAAAAAATCGAGGAGCTTTATCCTAAGTTTTCAAGCGTTAAAACAGCGGGCGAAACCGTAAAGGACACCACCGGAGTCGGCGATGCCATAGACGCGGTTAAAAAAATGTCCGCCGTCCTTACGGTAATTTTAGCCGCACTTATAACCGTGCTTATGGCGCGTTCCTTTATCGCAAAGGAGCAGGCGGAAATTGCCCTTTTGAAAGCCATCGGCATTAGGAACGCCAAAATATATGGACAGTACACATTAAGATTTTTCATTGCGGTGGCGGCAGCTGTACTTCTTGCGGAGTTTTTGGGTATGCCCCTTACAAAGCTTTGCTTTGACCCTATTTTCGGGACGATGGGGCTTGAAATGGGCGTAAAATATATGCAAAACCCTGTGGAGATATACGCAGTATTCCCCGTTATCGTCCTTACCGCCACAGCCGTAAGCGCGTTTTTGACCTCTTTGTACACAAGAAAAATCAAATCCTCCGATACAGCAAGCATTGAATAATGAAAGGAAGAATCAATTATGAATATTCTCGAAGTAAAAGACCTCTGCAAAACGTATATCGTAAACAAGCGGCAGAACAACGTATTGAAAAATGTAAATTTCACGATTGGCGAGGGAGAAATGGTCGCCGTTATGGGTCCGTCAGGTTCTGGAAAATCCACGCTGCTGTACGCAGTTTCGGGCATGGATAATTTTACCGCAGGAGAAGTGAGTTTCTGTGGGAAAAATATCGCAGGGATAGGAGAAAAAGAACTTGCAGCCCTGCGCCTTGACGAAATGGGTTTTATCTTTCAGCAAATGTATATGCTGAAAAACCTCACCATATTGGATAATATCATACTTCCTGCAACGCAATCCAAAAAGCAGCGTGAACCCCGCAGGGAAACGGCGCGGCGCGGCCAAGATTTCATGCGCAGGCTCGGCATTATCGACATTGCCGACAACGACATCAATGAGGTTTCGGGCGGTCAGCTCCAACGGGCGTGCATTTGCCGCAGTATGATAAACAACCCGAAAATGATCTTTGCCGACGAGCCGACGGGGGCATTGAACCGCACTTCCTCCGACGAGGTAATGGAAGAGCTTGTAAAATTAAATTCTGAGGGAACAACAATCATGCTCGTTACCCACGATGTTAAGGTCGCGGCAAAATGTACAAGGGTCATGTACATTGTTGACGGGAACATAAAGGGAGAGTACGACTTAAGCGAATGTTCCACACAGATAAGAGAAAGGGAGCGCACATTGAATAACTGGCTTCTGGAATTAGGGTGGTAATATGGATATTCTCATTGTTGAGGACAACAAGGAACTTGCCGAACTGCTGTGTGATTTTCTCCGCGCGGAAAATTATACGGTATCGGCGGTTCAAACAGCCGAAAAAGCCTTGCTGCTGTACGAAAGATACGGCGCAAGGCTTGTCGTGCTTGACATCATGCTGCCCGATAAGGACGGATTTTATGTTCTGGAAAAAATCCGCAGGTCGAGCAACACCCCCGTATTGATTGTAAGTGCGAAAACGGAAAAGGATGACAAGCTGAACGGATTGAATCTCGGCGCAGACGATTATATAGAAAAGCCATATGATATTGATATTATGCTCGCAAAAATAAGCGGGATTTTTAAGCGACGATACGCTCTTGACGAAATTACTGACGGCAATATACGCATAAATAAGGCGAGCCGTACCGTTTACAAAAACGAAAAAGAACTCGAAATGACCGCGAAGGAATTTGAGCTGCTTCTGCTTTTGATGGAGAATAAGGGCAAGGCTTTAAGCAAGGAATACATTTTTGAACAGGTCTGGGGCAGCGACAGCTTTTCGGAACAACAGACACTGACGGTACACATAAAATGGCTGCGGCAGAAAATAGAGGACGCCCCCAAAAACCCTAAAAAAATAGTTACCGTGTGGGGGGTGGGTTATAAATATGAAAGCGTTTAACAAAATTTTCTCCGTAGTTGCGATTGCCGTAATCCTGTTGTTTGTTGTAGTGAATATAATTCTTGCCGCCGACAGAACCAATGGGAGCAGGCAATATCGAGTGGAGATAAGCCGTCTTGTCCATGAAATAGAAACGAATGGTTCTGCCGACATTTCCGAATGTGTGTACGTTACAAATATTGAACGATACGGAGAAAAATTTTACATCACGGACAGCGACTATGTTATCCGTGAAATAAACGGAGAACTTTATCGCTTTGATTACAATACTAACGGCTACTCCGACAAAACGCAGCTTACAGGAATTGTAAATGCTGTTCTCGGCGTTATGGCGATTTTGATCATAACGGTTTTGCTTTATATAAAATTCGCAATTCTTATGCCCTTTGAACGTCTGAGCGGTATCCCTTACGAGCTTTCAAAGGGTAATCTCGCCGCGCCGATAAAGGAAACGAAAAGCCGTTTTTTCGGAAAATTTCTTTGGGGGATCAATATTCTCCGTGAAAATATAGAACAGCAAAAGCAGCGCGAACTGGAAATGCAGAAAGAAAAGAAAACACTGCTGCTATCGCTCTCGCACGATATTAAAACGCCGCTTTCCGCTATAAAATTGTACTCGGCAGCACTGTCGAAAAATTTGTATTCGGACGCGGAAAAGCAGCACAAAATCGCTGAAAACATCAACGAAAAAGCGGAGGAGATCGAGGGCTATGTTTCACAGATTATAACGGCTTCAAGAGAAGATTTCTTCAGCTTTGAAGTGAATATGGGCGAGTTTTATCTTTCGGAACTTGTTGAAAAAATCGCGGGATATTACAAGGAAAAACTGGCACTTATCAAAACAGATTTTATTATCGGAAAATATAAAAACTGTCTGCTATCGGGGGATTTGAGCAGGAGCGTTGAAGTGATGCAAAACATTATTGAAAATGCCCTCAAATACGGCGATGGCAGACGTGTGGAATTGATTTTCCCCGAAGACAACGAATGCGTCCAAATTGCAATCATGAACGGCGGTTGTACGCTTGAGAAGGACGATTTGACGCATATTTTCGAGAGCTTTTGGCGCGGAGCAAATGCAGGAAACATTGGCGGCAACGGGCTGGGACTTTACATTTGCAGACAGCTCATGCGCAAGATGAATGGCGAGATTTTTGCGAAAATCGATAATGACATCATCACCGTCACCACAGTTTTCGCAAGAGCGTGAATGATTGAAAATTGAAAAAGCCATGCAAAGGATAGGTAAATATATGCGAATCAATCACACAAGAGAAATAGCTTATTATTCGAAAATAATAGAGAGGTATTTGAAAAATGAAATTAGAATGGATACGCTGCCCCATCTGCGGTAGTAAAACTCGTGACAGAATTAGATCGGATACGATTATGAAAAACTATCCGCTCTACTGTCCGAAATGTAAGCAGGAAACGTTGATTAATGTAAAAGAGTTACAAGTAACTGTCATCAAAGAGCCAGACGCTTAAGACGCAGAGCCGATGAATTTGTGAGTTTATATCATAGTTCGTTGGCTCTATTTTATTTCATAAGGTTTTAAGCCAAACGCCCACCAAATAAAAAAACGGCGTATGGTGGGCGGTATTGCTATGCCCGAAAAGACTTAACAGACACTCCCCAGACCTGTTTTTAAGTTTGGGGAGATTTTTTATGTTCTTTTTTCGGGCGGTTACTTATTTGTCCATACAACGCAATGTTCATCCATACATAGCATATCGGGGACTGGCATGAAGCCAGTTAAAAAAATCCCTGCATATGTAAGGCTGCTTCTCGCCATGAAAACAGAAATAGAATATCCCAATGGTAGAAGCTGCATTTCCTACAACCGTAAAGGTCACAGTACCTTTGCGGTTTTTATTTTGTCAATTTTTATCGGAATACGCCGCAGGGCTTTTTCTGATGTTGGCTGCCGTTCGCCGCCTTTTCCATCTGCATTAGTTAAACAGCAATCTTCTTGACCTAATGGTCAAGAAGCATCGCAGGCAGAAGCCTGCTCAATTCAGATTGGAGGAAAAAGGAGAATGGCATACAACAACGGACGTGAAGACAGGAAATGGCGTATCTGGAAAGAAGCCGAAGAAAAAATATTGCGGGAACATGGAGTTGATGAAACCACCATTGAGCAAATCCGCATAGACGACAGGGCAGACTTCAATTCCAACAGGCGGTTTTACCACTGGTCAAGCAACTTCGGGGAATACCTTGAGGGAATGGCAGACAGGGAGAAGCAGGCGGAGGTAATGACCGTTGCCGATTTACTGGACGAAATTGAAAACGAAACCCTATATCGGGCATTGCTTACGGTGGATAGGCGTACCCTGCAAATCGTCCTGCTGAAAATGCAGGGCTATTCCACAAAGGAGATTGCCCCGCTTGTTGGACTGACAGCGGGGGCTATTTATGCAAGGTTAAACCATCTGCGGAAAAAGCTGCGGAAAATTTTATAAGCGTCTAATATTTCCCGCTTTTCTATGGACTATTGGGTGAGGGATAAAATTCCCCCGCCCAATTTTAAAAACGGATGTATAAAAAGTTTGTCCACAGGGAATACTAAAAGTTTTGCCAAATTTCTTGACATGGGTGCAGCCGCTATGATATTCTAAAATACCCACAAGGGAATTGGAAGATTGAAAATGAAATAAGCGCATAGATTGCAGAATGGATTGTCAGCCAGCGGACAAAGCTGACCGCCGCCGAAAATAAACTTCTGTTTTCGGCTGATGAGTGGAATCATGGTTTTGAATTTCAAAGCCGTTACATAGCATTGCGAATCCAAGCAGGAGAAAACACTCCTGTCATTCGTGATGCCGTGTAGCGGCTTTTTCATTTATCCAAAAGTCAAGAGAAATCGAATCCAGAACGGAGGTGGAAAGGACATAGGGGTTTTCTTTTCGGAGGGTAAGGCAGGCGTTAAAGATGCCGCTGCACAGGAAAATGCTCTGCGGCGTTGTCCACAGAGATAGCGAGCATCGGATTGTGTCAGCCACAATCCCAATCCACGCCGCTTGTGGGCGTGGACTTACTCAGGGAACATCCCTGAATACCCTGTTAAAAATGAAATTCAAGACTGGAGGATAAGAAAAATGAGCAGAGAAAAATCAGAAAAGGACGCGCGGAATGTCCCGATTACCGTCCGATTGAACGAAGAAGAACATAAAAAATTAAAGCAGTGCGCCGCTGCCTGCGGTCTGTCCGTAGCCGAATTTATGCGCCAGTTATGCAAAGGAAACGCCCCACAGCCACAGCCTAAAACCGAGTTTTGGGAGCTGTTAAACAAACTCTATGAGGTGCATGACGCTTTCAAAAAGTGTGTTCCTTATTACCCTGCCGCCGCTGATACCTGTATGGAGATTGAGGATTTTATCTTAGAACTGCAACAGAAAACAACTCTCCCACAACGATTTAGCGTAGAAGAATTGACAGAACAGGGGGCAGTTTAATTTGGCAGTAACGAGCCTATGGCATGTCAAAGGGAGCATAAAAGACGTGATTGACTATATAGAAAATCCAGAAAAAACCGTGCCGAATCGAGATATGCAGGATTTTTTTGACGTGTTCTCCTATGTGAAGAATCTGTTAAAAACAAATGAGGGCGAGTATGTTTCCGCAATCAACTGTCTGAAAGAAACAGCATTACAGCAGATGATTTTGACAAAAAAACAGTACCAAAAGACAGGCGGATATATCGCTTGGCACGGCTACCAGAGCTTCAAGCCAAACGAGGTAACGCCCGAACAGTGCCATGAAATCGGGTTGAAGCTAGCAAGGGAGATGTGGGGCGACAAGTACCAGATAATCGTTGCCACCCACCTTGACAAAGGACATCTGCATAATCACTTCTGCTTTAACTCCGTTTCTTATCTGGATGGGAGCAAATATAATTACTCAAAATCGGAGCAGAAACGGTTGAGGGAAGTGTCCGACCGATTGTGTTTTGAGTACGGATTGTCAGTCATAGAGCATCCGAAGAAAGCCCCGTCAAGACCGCTTTATCTAGATGAAAAAAGCGGCAAACCCACACGCTACAACGTCTATCGGGAGGATTTGAGGGAGGCAATCAACGGGAGCAGGGATTTACAGCACATGATAAAATACCTTGCCGACAAGGGATATGAGGTTGATTTTTCGGGCAGCCATTGGAAAATGAAGCTGCCGCAATACAACCATTTCACAAGGTTAGACACGCTTGACGAGCGGCTGACTCCCAATTTCATACAGTCATGTTTAAAGGGAGCATACAAATTTGGGAACTACAAAGCAAGGATTTCCTACTCCCCGCATATGCCAGAGCAGTACAAAAACGCATGGAAACCACACCAAAAAACCACGGGGATTTTAGCATTGTACTATTACTGGTGCTATCAGTTAGGGATATTCCCCAAAGGCACGGACTACAAGCCGACAAGCCCGATGATGAAAGAGGAGCTTCGGAAACTGGACGAGATTACCGCACAGGTGCGGTATATGTCAAAGCATAACATCTCCACCCTCTCCGACTTACACGCCGACAGGGAGCAAAACCAGAGTGAAATGAATAAACTTATCGACTACCGCCAGCACTTGCGGAATAAGGTACGCCGTGCCACACCAGCCGAAAAAGAAACACTCCGAGCCGAAAAACAGGGCGTGACGGAGCGGATAACGGAGCTTAGGAAGCGGCTGAAATATGCAGACGGGATTGAGAAACGCTCCGCCCACATTGATGACTGCTTAGACCAAATCCACGACACGATGGAAAATCAGCGTCCAAACCGACAGAAACAGCTAATTAAAACAGACCGCAGGAGGGAGGAATCATTGCGATGAGCAGACTGTCCGAGGAAGAAATACAGGCGATTATGGAGGAATACAAGGACATCCCTATGGTAAATCCAGATAAAATATATCCCCCTCTGCCGCCTGTCCAGAACGTCACGCCCCTTGTCCGCATCCCAGAGCCGATGAGCATTACCGAGAAAATCGGCGGCACGGAATACACCGTCAACGCCCATTTCCGAAAAGACGGGCGGGATTTGCTTGCAACGCTTACAGATATTTTTCGGCGCAGCGCACAGGGATATGGATTTTATGATGAGAATTGGGGTGATGACAACGGGGAATAACAGGCAGCGGAAGAATTATCGCTTTAAAGCGTTGAAGTTTAAGGGCAGATGTGGTACACTGTACCTACACTTCACAATACCGTGTCTGCTGTCGGAAAGGAGAGCTTTATGAAAAGACAGCAGGAAGAATTTACTGCATTGTATTGTAGGTTAAGCCAAGATGACGGACGGGAAGGCGAAAGCAACAGCATTGTAAACCAGAAAGAATATCTGATGAAATACGCGAAAGAACACGGTTTCCCTAACCCGAAATTCTACGTGGACGACGGCTATACGGGTACGAATTTTGACCGCCCTAGCTTTAAGGAAATGTCGGTGGACATTGAAAAAGGGCTTGTAAAAACGGTCATTGTCAAAGACTTATCACGCTTCGGCAGGAACTATATTGAAGTCGGCTCTTACTCCGAAATCATCTACCCCGAAGCGGGCATAAGGTTCATTGCCATCATGGACAACGTGGACACGGGCAGCCTTGAGAGCAACGAATTTGCCGCCTTTACCAACCTTTTCAACGAATGGTATCCAAAAAGCACGAGCAAAAAGGTAAAGGAAGTCAAGAAAGCGAAAGGGCTTGCGGGGGAGCATCTGGGCGCACCGCCATACGGATATTTACAGAATCCAGATGACAAAACCCGTTGGCTTGTGGACGAGGAAGCAGCAGTAGCCGTCCGCAGGATATTCTCACTCTGTATGCAGGGAAAAGGCGTGTCAGCCATCGCCACAGCCCTCTGGGAAGATAAAGTGCTAACCCCGTCAGCCTACAAAGTGTCAAAGGGAATCGGCGTTGCAAAAAAATCGGAACATCCCTATAACTGGGAGCCAGCCACGATTGCATCCATTCTGGAAAATGTGGCATATATCGGCGTGACGGAGAGCTTTAAATCCACCCGTTTAGGCTTTAAGAGCAGGAAACGCATCCCCACCGCAAAGGACAGGCGGACGTATATCGAGGACGCCCATACCCCCATTATTAACAGGGATATGTGGGAAAAAGTGCAGGTGATACGGGAGAACAAACGCAGACCGACCAAAAGCGGAATGACAAGTATCTTTTCGGGGCTGCTCTATTGTGCCGACTGCGGGGCGAAACTCAGCCTAGCCACGGCAAACGGATATGCGCATTTCCGCTGTTCCATGTATAAAAGGACGAGCAGGGCGAAGGAATGTACGCAGCACTATATCCGAGAGGACGCATTAAAACAGTTGGTCCTGAAACAGCTTCAGCATTTCCTCTCCTATTTACAGCAGTTTGAGCGTGTGTTTATCCGACAGCAGATTGACGCCACCCTTGCGGAACGCAGATACGAATTGTCCGCAAAGCAGAAACAGATAGAAAAGGACGAAAAGCGGATAAAGGAGCTTGACCGCCTGTTCCGTAAAATCTATGAGGATAATGTCAACGGAAAGCTGAATGACGAACGCTTTTATAAGCTGTCGGATGGATATGAAGCCGAGCAGGAACAGCTAAAGCAGGAAATTGAAGCCTTGACAGCCGAGGTCAGCGAAGCCGATACAGAAGCGACCAATGTTGCCAAGCTGATAGCAGTCACCAAGAAATACACCCGCATTGACGAGCTAACCCCCGAAGTCCTAAACGCATTTGTGGATAAAATCGTAATCCATGAGCGTGAGAAAAAGGACGGGAAACGGACACAGCAAATCGACATCCACTATTCCTATGTCGGGATTGTGGACATCCCCACGGACGAGGAAATGCGGCAAATGGAACGGGAATATATGCAGCGCACTACACGTCAAACCGCCTAAATACAGGCGTGGCAGGAGAAAATCTATGCTCCTGCCGATACATATCTATTTTTATCCCTATCTGGTTTAACCCATGAGCTGAAAATGTAGAAAGATTCTCTGACATATTTTGTCCGTCCCCTATATCACACAGAAAATTACTGTTCATGCAAATTTCCGCTCTTTTACACGACACATGCAAACCGCATTGGGCCATCATACAATTTAATGCAACCGTTTTGATTGCAACTGTTTTACCTCCCGTATTCGGTCCTGTAATAACTACACCGTTAAAATTTTTCCCTATTTCAAATTGAAGCGGTACACACTCTGATGGAGCCATAAGCGGATGCCGTCCATCTTCTAATCGGATATACCGTTCCGTATTAATCTTTGGTTCTGCTCCATTATATTCCAAACTTAATTTCCCTTTTGAAAAAATAAAATCTAATTTTTCTATCATACAGATATTTTGTTCCAAAATCTCCTCATAATCAGCTACCATCGCTGAAAGAGAATACAGTATCCTATATTCTTCATTTTCTTCATATACCCGCAGAAGCTGCAGTGTCTCATAATATTTTCCTACAGAACTCGGTTCTATAAATAAAGTACCTCCTGTTGAAGATTTATCAATCACATTACCTTTTATTCTATTTTTATATTCTTTTTTAACAGGAATACAAATATGACCATTTCTCAAAGTACTAAAATTATCAGACAGACTTTCCTTATTTGCCCGCATAACCGCATCCGCTTTTTCCCGCATATTTCTTTCATTCCGCTCAATTTCATCCCGAAATGATTTTAAATCTTTTGAAGCATAGTCATCTATCCTGCCGTTTCTAATCTGCAGACTGATGATTTCTTTTAGATTGTTAAGACAATCCAGATTCTCCTCATAATACGCCAGTGATACTTCCCATTGTTTAGAACGCCTTAAATAATTCTTTAACCGCATCACAGCAACGAGAGCTTTTTCTACATCTTCAAGCTGTGAGATAGATAAACAGTCCCCTTTAACAGCCATTTGGATATATTTTCTAATCCCGGTTAAAGAAACCAACGGCGGATTCCCGTTCTTCTCCAACAGCGCCCTCGCTTCACTTGTCTCCCTTTGCTTTGCCATCAATTCATTCTCCGACATACAGGGGACTGTATTCATAATCTTTTCTTTTGCCCACTCCGTAAGCGCCAGTTCGCCCCATTTCTTTTTAATCTTATCAAATTCCAATACTTTTTCTGTTTGAATCATTTTATCCCACCTATTCTAAAAACAAATTAACTGCCTGCACTTTCATATCTGTGCGTCCCATATGAAATGATATATACACTGAATACCAACAGCGATATGGAACCTGGATTTATTTTTTCAAAAGTAATTTGCAATAATGAATTTACCGGTTCCATATACCTTTAGTCTTAAAAATAAAAAATGTGGTTTCTGCCCATCATAATAGACTGAAACCACGAATTCATTTATCTTAAACGACGTAATAAAACAAACCCTCTCCAAAAAAGGATATCCGTTTGTCTTAAAACATGCATCCCGTTTTACGGTTAAGCTGAAACAAAAAAAGCATGACCATTACAGTCATACTTCTCCTCTTTCTTATTCATCAAAATAAGACAATTATTTTCGGTGTATGCAGTATTCTGTAAAGCAGAAACAACCAGCATTCGATATGCTGAAAAGGGTAACACAAACAAAACACTATCTGCAGTGCTTCTCATCCAACGCGCTTACCCTATTATTGAATTTAGTTATTCTTTGTCCTTACAGAAACCACCAACATATAACATCTGCCTTTACCTTAAAATATGTCTCTATACTAACTGATTAATTTTCCAGTGTCAACATTTATTTTCATAAATTGTTATTGATTCATGATAATAATTACAGTTCACAGGTCATTTAATAAACAGCGGATTAAATCAGGAGCAAACCTCTAGCAGACAATTCAGGAGCTCTTTTCATGGAATTGAAATAGCGGCTTAGTCTGCGTTAACTGATAGCTCATTTTTCTCCCGTCAGAGCATTTTCAACAGCTTTCTTTATGACGGTGCTTGAATTTGTTGCGCCTGATACTGCGTCAACTTCTATTTTCTGTTCTTCAATAATTCTATCTACAACAATTTCTGCAGGACTTCCGCGCCCGTTTTTATGCTGCAAAATATCAATGTTTGTGATTACTCCATTCTGAACCGTTACCTCCACTTTGGCATAAACAAAATCTACATCATATTCTCCCACATAAACACCGTCGGGAATATTAGAAATATCTAAGTTATTAAACGTTGTTTCCGTTACCGCCTTTTTATAGTCTGCTACGCTTTTCAGATAAACCGCTGTAAAAATCAGACCAATAAGGAGAAGAATAATTGCTGCAAACGATAGGATTCTTTTTCGGAATAATTTCATTTCAGACACCTCTCAATCTTTTTCATTATTCGCTTATGCAATTCTCTTTTATTCTTTGCATTTGCACAAACCACCTTTCCCGTCAGGTTTCATGGCTGCTGTCATTCCATTTGTATGAGGGCTGCCTAAAATGGCAGGCACGTTTTTTCACTCATAATCATCTCTCCTCAATCGCAATCGAATGATAAATAAGAGAAAAACCATATTCTAAAAACTTTCTTTTAGATAAACCCATGGACTTATTAATATATTCCTCTTTGTTTGCGGCAAGCTGAATAATTCCAGAAATCATACCCCAAAAATTAAATATGGCAGGCATAATTTCCAAATCGCCCCTTAAATCTCCCTTTTCCATACCGGATAATAAAAAGTGTTTTATTTTTTCATTTATTTCTTCCCCGATTTGATAAGTTTCCTTCTCTTCTGGCAGATAATCATGGCTCTCAAAGTCAATGTTAATTTTATCCAATACCATTTTGAAATAAAAAGGAAATTCCTCCTGATACTGTACCAGTCCGCGACAGATAAAATCATATCTTGCTTTCGTGGTGTCATGCTGTATCAGAGCAGAAGATATATAGTCATAAAGTTTTTTCATACTGTTCAATACCAAAATGCCGACTATCTCCTCTTTATTTTTAAAATATACATATAATGTTGCCTTACTGTATCCGGCGGCTTTCGCTATATCGTCCATAGAAGTCGCGGCAATTCCTCTTTCCATAAATAAAACGGATGCTGCAGACACTATGTTTTCCCGGTGTACGCTTCTAGGCTCTTTCTTTCTTCGTCCCACGCGTTCCTCCTTGCAATAATTAAACTCATAGTTTAATTATACAAATCGTATTTCATCTTGTCAATGAAGTTCTGAAATAAATGTTTTAAAAAACTTTTTTGAAGAGTTTCTCTCAAAACTTTGTCAAAACCGCTCTGTGTGATGTTAAAGGTGGCGAGAGGACTTATCAAAGGATTTGGGAGGCTCCCCTATACTTGGGCTTTGTTTTTGATTGCTATTGACATCCTAATAATGTTAGGATATTATATTCCTAACATTATTAGGAACAGGGGATAGATATGCCACGGCAAGGTCTTAATACGGAATCTGTTGTAAAAACAGCAGCGTTATTGGTTGAAGAAAATGGCTATGAGAGTTTAACTCTACATAAGCTGGCATCAAAACTAAATATAAAACCCGCCTCTTTATATACGCATATCCAGGGGATTGATGAGCTGTATGTATTGCTCGCTAATATGGCATTAAACCAGTTAAGTATCATGATGTTAGACGCTGCAAAGGGAAAGAAACGCGGAGACGCACTTCGGGCAGTAGCTGCTGCATACTGTGAATATGTAAAACAAAGCCCGGAAATGTATAGAATAATCATGAAAATTCCCCATAGTCATTCGGAAGACTTGATTAAAACAGGACGGGCAGTCAAATCAATTCTATTTGATGTATTGTCGCAATACACGAAAGAGGATGATAAAATCATTCTTTATTCTCGATATTATCACAGTATTTTGCATGGATTTGTCTCACTGAATCAAACAGGTTTTTTTGACGATGCATTTCCCATAGATACAAGTTTATCAAATATAATAAACAATTTTATTGAACAACTTGAAAGAATTTAATCAATCCACGAGGAGGAACTAAAATGGATATTTTATTATTTGAATGTAAGGGCATGAAAAGCGGAGAGACATTTCCGAAAGTAAATACAGGAAGAGGCCAGGATTTTTCACCTGAATTTTTAATAAAGAATTTATCTCCATGTGCAAAGACACTTGCTATCACTCTTGAAGATATAAAGCATCCACTTTTTAAGAATTTTACACACTGGCTCATTTGGAATATACCGGCTGGTGAAAAAATAGAGGGAGCAATTCCAGGCGGAAAGATTATTCCAAGTTTAGGAAATGCCAGACAAGGAATTGCTTACGGAGTATATAAATACGCTGGCCCTAAACCGCCAAAGGGCAAACAACATTTATATCGTTTTACTGTTTATGCTCTTAACAGTAAAATCGATTTGAAATTCCCTTACACAAAAAGCAATTTTATCAAAATAGCAAAAAAACACATGATTCAACAAGGCAGTATTATCGGTAAATTTGAGTGAGGGAAATATGACTTTATCGGGATACTATGCCCTGCTGTGAAAGTAAAGGAATCTCTATTTGATACAAAAAACTTGAAGATAACCGTTCTCAAAAAACCAAGCGTATAGACGCAGGGCCAATAACACTCTTTAAAGCCGTAACTCTGTTCTTCCTCGCTCTCGATACTGCGAAGATACTTGCCGTTCTTCCCATATTTCTGCCACTTCTCAAGAGACTGCTTTTCCTGGCCGCTGTCCTCCGACACATCTGCCCCCTAGAAGGTATGGAAATTTGCTTGAAGGATGTCTCCTGCTGTATTTGCTCTTTTGTAATTTATGGCAGATTAATATAGTCTTTAATTTGTTCTAGCACTGACTGGTTAAATCTATGAACATGTACATAATGCGTTCTTTATATACTTCCATGCAAGGCATAAGTGATTCCCTCTTTCTCCCACAGAGGGCGGTACATTGTTTACGGTTACATGACTATGATTTAAAAGGTGTCACATTTTAGACTATTCTCCTCTTGATTATCTACCGAAAAAGATTATCAAATACAATACAAAACAGTATTTATTTCTGTCTGGCTTTCTATTATCTTGTCAGAAAATTCAAAATCTGTTTATTAAAATCTTTGGCTTCTTCATACGCTGCATGACCAAGACCATTATAAATAAGCAACTCGCTATGTCTAATTTTTTCGGCTATTGCAGAAGCCGCAGTTGTTCCAACAATTTCATCGCAATCCCCGCCAATCACTAATGTAGGGCATACGATTTTGTTCAATTCCGCATAAGCATTGTGGCTGATACAGGAAACTGCCTGTATGAGAAAACGCTCAAAACTTTTTGGCTTTCCTATCCTTCCAATGAACGGATAAATTCGACGATACTTTTTCAAGTATCTTTCTGAATATGATTTTTCTGCTGTATCTATCATTAAATCCTTATAATTTTCTTGCTTTGCCATTTCACACCAAGCACCAACTACTTTTTTTATTATTTCATTGGAGTCTGCACTTGTTACCGCCAAAATGAGTTTGTTGACCATATCGGGGTAATCAATCGCAAGATATTGTGCTATCATACCGCCTTGGGATATGCCTAAAACATCTGCTTTTGAAATGCCAAGAACGGTCATAGCTTCTGCATGGTCTTTTGCCATTTCCCTCGTAGAATATCCCTCTTGCAAATGATTTTTCCGACTGAAAACATACACGGTAAATTCCTTGACATATATCCTATACATCATCGAAAAAACAAGAGCCATTCCTTTTACCGTAGACAGCCCATCTCCCAATCCGGGCAGCATAATAAGATTTTTATTTCCATTTCCAAAAGATATGTAGTCCATTTCAGAATCTCCAACACGAACACTTCCATTATGGGCATTATAAAACATAACATCCTCCTTTAGTTCACGATTCCTACCTTTAAAATTTCTATATACTCCAATAAATCTTTTACATATTCTTTCTCTAGTATTTCAAAATCTGAATAAGCTTGTTGTTGTATTCTTGTCAAAAAATCATCATTAAAACCTTTGAGAAACCATTTTACCATATCAATCGTTTTTTGCCTGTCCCACCTAAATTGAGCTGTATCAATATCCCGTAAAAACCAATAATATATATCTTGTTCTCTATTGCCATATTTTGCTATGGTTTTCCTGTAAATATTGGTGTCACTTTTAGTGAATGCCCTGATAATCATTCTGGACTTTTCAGGATGCAAAATATACCATGAAAACTCCAAAATAGAGACCCCCACTATCCGTTGAAATAAATCGGGGGAAAGGGTATTAATTTTTTCTTCTAAGCTAAAAATAAGCTCCGATGTGATTTCATCAAGAACATAAAAATAAAAATCCTCTTTTGTTGGAAAATATTTAAATAAACTTCCTTTGCTGATACCAGCTTTTTTAACAATTCGATTTGTAGAACTGTTTTCATAACCATACTCGGCAAATTCGGAAAGTCCTGCCGAAAAAATATTTTGCTGTTTTTCAGTATTCAGTCCAAAAAATATAGGTGTTGGCATTAAAATCTCCTTTTCCCAAATGACCACATGGTCACTTTTCGCGTTTAATTTTAGTGACCATGCGGTCACCAAAATAATTATATCTGATTTCAGCTTATTCGTCAATTAAATTTCAACATTCCTTTCGGCGCTTCATGGCAAGTTGTTACTGTTCACTCCCAATGTCATTTGGTAAACAGCGGGTTGAATCAGGAGCATGTCTCTGAGCAGACAATTCAGGAGTGTTTTTCATGGAATTGAAATAGCAGCTTATGCAGACTTAGGCGCGAAGGTTTTCCTGAGCGGTTTAGTCTGCGTTAGCTGATCGTTCAATGGAATGTTACCCCGTCTGCTCAGAGACATGCTCCTGATTCAATCCGCGTCCGGCAGGTAATGTGTGAACAGTAACGGCAAGTTTTTCTTTGACTCAGAATGGTGTGGTGCTGGCGGTCTATTCACTTTATTTCTTGGTCAAATTTCTAATTCTCCAGCACCCTTATCTATTTGACGAACCCTTTTGCCATAGGAAATAAAATACAAAACCATCGCAAGAATTAAGGAAAGAACATCTGCAACAGGCTGTGCCCAAAGGAGACCATTCACCGCTAACATACTATTCATTACATACAGCAATGGAATATAAATCAATCCCTGTCTGCTGATATTGATAATCAATGCGGGAACTGCTGCTCCCATTGCCTGCAAGCTGCTTTGAAATACATAGTAAATCCCAAACAATGCACTGGTTGTAAGAAGTATTCTGCTGAACCGGAAAGCGTAATCATAGGCATTGCTGTCTGTTAAGAACGCCCCCACAATCTGACTTGTAAAAATGTAACAGAGGCCGGTCATAATCACGCTTATGATAAAAGAAAATAAAAGTGAAAATCGGAATGTTTCTTTATATCGCTTCCAATCTTTTGCACCGATACAATACCCCAACAATGGCTGAATCCCTTGTCCAAATCCAATACATAACATACCCGTAACCATTGTTACTTTTGTTGCCACACCACTTCCAGCCAGAGCCATATCACCATACCCAGACATCAAACTATTAACAACCATAACTGAGATTCCCATAATCATAGAACCAAGTGCAGCCGGTATTCCGATAGCCAATACGCTGGAGCATATTTTATCTTTCGCCGAATAGTCTTTCATGCGGATGCTGAGCGATGATTGTCTGCTCAGGAAATACCAAAGATAATAGCTTGCCGCAACAACATTGCTTATCAATGTCGCAAGAGCAGCGCCGGCAACGTTCCAGTGAAATACCAGGATAAAAATAGGATCAAGGACAATATTCAAGAGATTTCCCATACTGATACCTATCATAGCTTTTTTCGGCTGTCCTTCCGATGTCAGGATTTTTGAAAATGTACCGGAGAGCATGGAAAACGGACCGGAAAATGCTACAATGACAAGGTAACTATAAGCTAATTGGAGAGTATCTTGGCTTGCACCAAGCACTTTCAAAATCGGCTTCGCAAAAATAAAAAGTATTACAGCTAAAATAACGCCAATAGCTGTGGCTGTCCACATACAAAAGGAACTTACCTTTTTTGTATATTCTGTACGTTTTTGCCCCATTGCACGGGAAATCACTGACGTACCGCCCATTCCAAAAATATTAGAAATAGCAGAAAACATCGTAAATAAAGGCGTGGTTAGAGAGATTGCAGCAAGTTGGAGCGGATCGTGTGTCATTCCAATAAAAAATGTGTCCGCTAAATTGTAAACAAGAAACAATAACATGGTACACATAGCGGGGATTGCGTTTCTTGATACCGCTGCTTTGACAGGCATCGCATTAAATTCTTCCAGTGACATTTTTTTCATAAGATTGATTCTCCTTTCATATCACGCTTTTCATAACTCTTATATCAATTCCATAAGATTGATACTATAAGATTGATATTTATAAAATGTAATGCCCGATTTATTAGGGCATTACATTTTAAGCCTTTGTCAGCAAGGTGTTTCTTACTTTTATAAGTAAATCCTTAAACTGTCGCTTTTCATCATCCGTTAAATTTGATAAAACCTTGTTTTCCAGTTCTGATAAGATTTTTTGGGAGGCTTGATATATCTGTTCGCCTAAAGTTGTAATTCGCACAATTTTTATACGCTTATCGGTGGAATCCCCAAAACTTTCTACATACTTTTTTTGCTCCAGCCTAACTATGATTCCTGCGGTTACCGATTGTGCAAGGTCAAGTTCTTTTTCCAAATACTTCAATGTCGCCTGACGCTCCGGATGTTTGGATAAGACTGATAGTGTTTTTGCTTGGGACAATGTAATATCCTGCGCCTTAAAAGCATGATTTAATTCTTTTTCCTCTATATCTTTAATGCTCTTTATAAGTATAATACTCGTAATATTTTCACTCATATTATATTTTCCTCCTTTCAAAGCATAAGTATAGCAAATCAATCTCATGATGTCAATATTTAGATATTATATTTCAACAGTACCGGCAAGCAATGCAATCTTACTGGAGGTATAAAACAACCGCTTTTAAACTAATGGCCTACATTCGTTGGCAGGGAAAAATAATTCTTCTGCTTAATAAGTGATAAGATTTCATGGTGAACTCCCTGCTCATGGCGTTTACAAGCATGATTTCCATGCCTGACAGCTCGATATTCGCTGGAATCAGGTCTACACCCTCGTCATGTTGTAAAATTCCTTCGCCCACTTCCATCGGTTCGTCAAGGATAATCTTTTCCATCTGCGTTGACAGCGTGATAGAAAGATTGTCCTGGTCTGCCCAACCCAAAGAGGTTGTCAAGTCCCTCTGCGGATCGGCGTCCACAAGCAGCGCTCTCTTTCCCTCGTTTGCAAGCCCTATCCCTAAATTTACGGCAGTCGTGGTCTTACCCGTTCCGCCTTTCTGGTTTGCAAGGGCGATTACCTTACATTTAGACATCAAGGTTTACCTCCTTTCCTGAAAAATTTAATAGCCACTCTGTATAAAGCAGAATGGCTATGTATAGGTTTTGGGCAATAAAAAACCGACTGATTCTCGTTTTAAAATCAATCGGCTATGTAGACAATAGTATTTATTTAGATCCCTACATTATTCTATCATATTCTCCTGTGCTAAACTGTTCTTCTGGCTTTATCTTAAGATTAAAAAGTTTGTCATAAACCACTACAAAACATCTGTCATAGGATAAACGTTTCCTAATCAACTGAATATCCACACCAATATCTAGTAAAACTTCTACCCTAAAGAAAACTTTGTAACAATATATTACCCATTGTATTTCATCCAGAGTCAATATGGGATTATGTGTATGAGATGCATGAGTATAAACATCCCTATCATCTTTTATATTTTCGAGAAGATTATAATATCCTCGAAATTCCTTATTACTAATCTCTGACAAAGCTTTCATTACTTTTTTAGTCATTTTCTGCAAACATTTACTAAAATTATCACCATTGTTTCTACAATATTTTCTAATAAATTCTTTATCCTCTAAACTTTCAAGTTTTCCAATAATAGTTTCTTTTTCGTTTTCAAATACTATCTGTCTTTCTTCGTCCACATCAGTTCTTTCCATTCCCTCGACAATCTGCATAGTTTTAAGAAACTTATTCGTTGTGGAAATCCCAACATTATCATCAAGCAACACCTGTTTATAAGCTTCAAAAGCTAATTCTTTGCTCTTTATTAAAGAACAGAATTTCTCGATTGTTTCATCAGTTTTGCGAACTTTCCTCTTTTTGTGTTCTGGTCGCATATCCCCAGAACTATGTATTTTACTGGCTTTGCAGTGATTTTTGACTGCACTAAGCCAGCGGCTTTTCAACCGTATCCCCCAAATTTTATTTCGGGGGAAAATTCATTTTGCTTTCTAAAATTTCCGATTTCTCATTTTTCAAATTTGGGGGATATTGGGGGATAAAATTCTTCCCCCAATATTTCTAAGCTTTTTTCTTACGATTTCTTTGCACAACCGCACTCTTAAACGCTTTCATCATGGCTGGCGACAACTCCCCACAATCCTCATCAAAGTTAATTGGGCTTTTTTTCGCCTCTTCAACCTCTTTTAATTGTTCTTCCGTAGGTTTTTGTCCACTTTCAATAATTAATGTTCTGGTCATAATAAAGCTCCTTTTCTGCATTAGTTGCAAGCCTGGCTGAAATTAATCGAATCGTTTCCTTTCGTTCTGTAAATACTACAAACAGTACATCGCCGACTTTCCCTATCGCAATATATCTATCCTCATCAACACTATGCTCAAAATCAAACATTTCAATGTAATAAGGATCATCAAAAACATATGCTGCCGTTTCAAAAGAAATTTTATGTTTTTCCTTATTAATAATATTTTTTTCTTCGTCCCACTCAAATTTCATTTTTGGTCGTTCCTCTTAGATTATTCTATGTTAACAGTATACCATTAAATAACCAATCCATCAATTGCATTTTCCCTAAGCTCTATTAGCCTAATCACCTAAAAGGCATAATTCGGTATTGGCAGTTCTTGTAGTCTCTTCTACATAATCACAATACTTTGAAATCAATTCATAAATTTCTTCAGATACTAACTCATTCTGTATTATTTTCAATAGCTTTATACCATTTCGTATAACTTTTTTCTTTTGTTCAGCCCCCATTAATTCATCATTTATCATATCTACTGTTTCTGAAATTGTAAGGGAATAGTTATCATGTACCTCTGAAAGCTTATCTTTAATCGATTTTGTAAGCCGATTTAATTTTTTTACTGATAGGGTTATATTGGTATTATTTTCTTTGTACTGATATCTGGATAGCATGTCAAACTTTATGTTTAAAATATCAGAAAATAATTTGTAATTTTCCACTATTAACACACATAACTTTTCTCTTGCACGAGAAATCGCTTGATACAATAACTTATAAAAAAGCAAATCTGGATTGGGATGTTCTTTTCCCTGTATTCTTCTCTCTTTGTCATATCTAAAATTTATATCCATCATAATCATAACTTTATCATATTCTTGTCCTATAACATGATGTGTATCATAATTATTTGGATATAGGTCAATCGAATTCCTATAATACATTGATTGGGTATATGATATAAATATATAGCCTTTCTCATCATACAAGTTAATCAATCTCTTTGCTTCTTCTATATTATTCGCAAATAACACATCGATATCCGAATAATCCATATATCCTCTAGCTCGGTTATTCAAATTCATCATTGTTCTTGTGAAAGAAGCTATTTCTTTACTTGTTCTTATCTTATCTGACAACGTATATTCCGTAAATCCATCAATCTTCTGCAACTTAGCTGGAATATTTCTCTCTTCTTCTGTTATTGATAAAGATTGTGCATAAGCATAAGCAAAAATTACAGTTTTAGATTCAG
Organism: Lachnospiraceae bacterium; assembly: GCA_910574185.1. GTDB lineage: Bacteria > Bacillota > Clostridia > Lachnospirales > Lachnospiraceae > Claveliimonas. The sequence goes on along the minus strand of CAJSZQ010000013.1, from coordinate 42,954 downwards.
AAATTACCTCCTTTATTATTTTTTCAAATGTAGACGAATAAATTCTTTGAGATTCATCTACAAATATAAATTGATATCTTTTTAAATCTTCAACTCCATCACCATTCATCATGCTGTTGTTTTGTCAAAAAATAATCACCATACATAAATTTTTGATGTGAATTTAAAGGAGAAATAAGGTAACTATTCGCCTGAAACAAAGATTCAAGGTTCTCCCCAAGACTCTCCTGAAATAACTGCATGGTATCTTTTAAATCCTCTACCCCGACAAGCTGAAGTCCTTTGGATGTATATTTATATAATTCTTTTCCAGTTTCCACAAAAGTATACAATCGTACATCTGGTGCTAAATGTTTTAGGTAATATCTATTCTTTTCTAATTGATTTTGAATAGCCTCCACTCCTACCTCTTCACTTTTTAATTCAATATTCAAAACGAGATTATCCTTATCAAGTTTTATCAAATCAAATTCTTTTCCAATTTGTTCTATCGTAAATGAAAGAAAAAAATTTTCAAAATCCTTTATTTCAACCCCAATACCTAATAACATATTAACAAGACTTCTTATAGCATAAAACTCTTGTGGTTTTACCTTTAACTTTTTTGACCTTTTTGACAAAATATTTTCAAATTCAGTAGCCATATCCTCTTGTATTCTTGAATATGTATATATATTTATTGCTTTCATGTTCCCCATCCTCCGAATAGCCTTGAAATTTATTTGTCCCTTTCTTTACATTACAAATTATCTCTCATATTTCATCAATCAGTATTTTTCATGTGATAATAAAAACCCCTATAAATGGCATATTAACACCATCTACAAGGGTTCTTATTCTTATCGTTATCTGCCTAATTTCGACAAATTTCTACGCATTCATCTGAGCCGCCACTTCCGCAGCGAAATCCTCATTCTTCTTCTCAAGACCTTCTCCCGTCTCAAAACGAATGAACTTCTTCAGTGTCAGATTAGCACCAGTCTCTTTTGCTACCTTTTCCACATACTTCGCAACGGTCAGATCTCCGTCCTGTACGTACACCTGATCTAAGAGACAGATTTCCTTCATCTCTTTGTTCAAACGTCCGACAATCATCTTCTCGATGATATTATCCGGTTTGTTCGCATTCTTCGGATCATTCTTAGCCTGTGCAAGAAGAATCTCCTTCTCTTTGTCTAAGAAATCCTGCGATACTTCATCGCGGGACACATACTTCGGAGACATAGCCGCCACCTGCATAGCTACATTCTTTAAGCATGTCTTTACATCGTCATTTACTACATCGGTAGCTGCTTCTACCAGAACGCCGATACGTCCGCCGCCATGGATATAAGCCACGATACATCCGTCGGACTCAAGTTTTTCAAATCTTCTGATATTCAGATTTTCACCAATTACTGCAATCTTCTCGGTAAGCGCATCCTTAACAGTCTTAGAAGCATCCTCGTTCCACGCTTCTGCCATAAATGCGTCCATATCCTTAGATTCTGTAGCAATTGCCTGATTCACAACTGCTTTAACAAATCCCTGGAACTCTGCATTCTTTGCAACAAAATCCGTCTCGGAATTAACTTCTACGATTGCTGCAGTTTTATCATCGCGAACCTCAGCCATAACGATACCCTCAGCCGCAATACGTCCTGCTTTCTTCACAGCCTTGGCCTCGCCGTTCTTTCTTAAGAACTCGATTGCCTCTTCCATATTTCCATTCGTCTCATTAAGAGCTTTCTTACAATCCATCATGCCGGCGCCTGTTAATTCTCTTAACTCTTTCACCATACTAGCTGTAATTGCCATCTTTCTTACCCTCCTGATTCTCTATCTATCCTACTCTGCTTCTGTCTCCGGATCCTCTTCTACATACTCGTCCTCGTATCCGGTCTCTCCCTGGTTTGCCTCAATGACAGCGTCTGCCATCTTGGAAACAATTAATTTCACTGCACGAATCGCATCATCATTTCCCGGAATTACATAGTCGAGCTCCTCCGGATCACAGTTTGTATCCGCAATCCCGATAAGCGGAATTCCCAAAGTATGAGCCTCCTGAACACAGATTCTCTCTTTCTTTGGATCTACAATAAAGATAGCGTCTGGAAGCTTCTTCATATTCTTGATACCGCCAAGGTTCTTCTCAAGCTTCTCCCATTCTTTCTTAAGCTGGATAACTTCCTTCTTAGGCAGTACATCAAAGGTTCCGTCCTCTGACATTCTCTCAATCTCTTTCAGACGAGTAATTCTACTTTTAATTGTCTTGAAATTGGTCAGCATACCGCCAAGCCATCTTTCATTAACATAGAACATACCGCAGCGCTCTGCCTCTGTCCGGATGGCGTCCTGTGCCTGCTTCTTCGTTCCTACAAACAGAATTGTACCACCCTCGGCCGCAATATCTGCCACAGCCTGATATGCCTCGTCAACCTTACCTACAGATTTCTGTAAGTCAATGATATAGATACCATTTCTCTCTGTGTAGATATACGGAGCCATCTTAGGGTTCCATCTTCTTGTCTGATGTCCAAAATGAACACCTGCCTCTAAAAGCTGCTTCATTGAAATAACGCTCATGTTTCTTTCCTCCATTTGGTTTTTACTTCCGCACAGTTCACTCCCCATGAGACCTAATAATAAACTCCGGCACCTTCATAAAAATCCCTGTGCGTGTTTTTTAGCGACCGTAAAATTTTAACATAAAAAAAACGTAAATGCAAGTATTTCTACCGCATTTACGTAATTTTATGTAACAGTTCAGCCTGCAACTGCGCACTTGCTGCGCAGTTAGCAGCCAATGAACCTGAGCAGCCAGGAATCCGCCCCTTTGCCGTAGGCAAACTTTAAAATGGGCGGATTCCGTAACAGTGAAGCCGGAAGGCTGAACTGTTACAATTTTATCCCGCTTTTCTATTACGATTCACAGCCTGGCAGCCGTTCATCGTAACGATTCGGAGCGTTATTCAGAGTTTTGCTACGCAAGCCCCTTCACTCCTACATCATATTCTCACGAAATACGCAGCTTATGCGCATTCCTGACCCATAAAAAGTAATGCTTTTGTTACTATTTATATACCTGCTCCAATCTGCTGTATGTTGGCTGGTCTCTCAACAGTAACCGACCAAGTTTAAAACCATACCTGTATTGCAGTTTTACAGAACTCTCCTCACACATTTCAACGTCCTGTACTGACAGTTAGCAAACTCTGTAATACCGACTCCCGGGGCTGATGCGTGAATAATACCTCCTGTGCCATTATAGATTCCTACATGGCCCCAATAACACAGCAAATCTCCGGCCTGCGCCTCTGACAGAGGAATCTCCACTCCGCACGTTGCCTGCGCCGAGTCTACACGTGGAAGCGACACTCCAAACGCCGCATAAATCTGCTGAGTAAATCCAGAACAGTCAATACCGTCTGTCAGACTGTTTCCTCCCAGAACATAAGGATTTCCTATAAACTGCCTTGCATATTCTACTACTGCCCATCCGTCCCGGCCCTGAGGCGGTACATACGAACTGCCCCCACCTGAACTAACTGAACCAGAACTGCCTCCTGCCGGCTGGCCTCCTCCAGAATTGCTGCCATTGCCAGTACTCGGCTGCTGTGCGGCGGCTGCCCTTGCAGCCTCCTCCTGCGCCAGACGTTCTGCTTCCTCACGTGCTTTTCTCTCTGCCTCTTCACGCGCCTTGCGCTCTGCCTCTTGCCTGGCGGCAATCTCTGCCTGTATACTTGCGTCAAGATGTGCAATCTCTTCTCGCTTCTCCTCTAACGTAGCGTTCAGAGACGTCGTCTCCTGCTCCAAATCTGTCTGCATCTTCAGCATCTGCGTATATTCATCCTCAAGGCCTTTCTTCAATTGCTCAACCTTTTTTGTAATGTCTTCGTACTCATTCAGCTTGGTTCTGTCATAAGAATGAACCTCCTGAACATACTCAGCTTTATTAATAAAATCTGAAAAGCTGGTAGCCGTTAAAAGAGTTTCTAAAAAATTAACCTCTCCTTCTTCATACATGTATTTGATGCGAAGCTTCATCGCGTTATACTGGTCTGTCTGCACAGACGCCGCTTTCTCCAGATCCTCTCCCGCCTGGTCAATCTCACCCTGCTTTGTTTCAAGATCTTTCTCCAATGTCTGAATCTTCTCTAATGTCTGTTTAATCTGTTCCTGAAGAGACCCGGCCTCGCTCTCCGCCTGAGCTTTATCGGCCTGCATATCCTCCAGCGACGACGCAAAGACAGGGGTTACAACCATTATACTGACAAGAAAAACTACCATTATTGTCCGTACTATTCTTTTTCTCATATCTGTACCTCTACTTTGTTCTATCGTTTATCGTTATCTCTTTTTACCAGCATCTCCTGTACCAAGGCGAGCCATATACTGCCGCAACCTTCACATTATCCCCCGGCTTCGGAGCGTGAATCATCTGACCGCCGCCAATATAAATTCCTACATGCGAACCATAACATACGATATCTCCCGGCTGTGGATTGCTGACTGCAACGCCGCATCCACCCTGGGCCTGAGAAGTTCTCGGAAGGCTGATTCCCGCCATGCTATGACAATATTGCACCAGACCGGAACAATCCCAGCCTCCATTGCCGGTTCCTCCCATCACGTAGGGAACCCCAATCTGTCCATATGCGGCATTCACTATAGTCTGAGCCGCTGATGTATTCCCAGAAGACGCACCTGCGTCTGAGCCGGTATCCGCCGGACTTTCGGTCTCATTGCCTCCTGACACATCCTGTCCGCCGGAATTGCCGCCGCCAGTATTCCCTGGGTCTGCTTCTGGCGTACCGCCGGTATTTCCTTCATCTGCCTCTGGTGTGCCGCTGGCGCTCCCTGTATCTGTTGCGGCTGTACCGCCAGCATTACCCGTATCCGTCGCGGCGCCGCCTGTACTGGGAGTCTTGTCCTGCTTATCAGCGCTGGAAGCATGCACCTGTCTCTGGGCTTCTCTTGCCGCCGCTTCTCTTGCCGCCGCTTCGGCCGCTGCCTGAATCTGTTCATCAAATCCGGCAATCTCTTCTCGCTTCTCTTCCAGTGTTGTAGTCAGTATCCCTTCCTCGGTCTCATACTCAGCCTGCATATTCTGCATGCTGGCCTGTTCCTCTACCAACTGTTCCTTTAACTGTTCAACACTCTTTTTAGTATCCTCATATTCCTGCAGTTTTGCGCGGTCATAAATGTGAACCTCTGCAACATATTCTGCTCTATTTAAAAGATCTGAGAAACTCTCGGCGCCAATCAGTGTTTCTAAGGCTGTCGTCCGGCCTTCCTCATACATATATTTAATACGAAGCTTCATTGCCTCATATTGTACTTCTTCCAGCTTTCGGGCGTCCTTAAGGTCCTCTTCTGCCTGTATAATCTCCTCACCCTTGGCAATCAGATCCTCTTCTAACTTCCCCATCTTGTCCAACAGTTCCACAAGCTCCCGCTGCAGCGCACTGGCCTCATTCTCTGCCGCCGTCTTCTGAGACTGTAAACTCTCAGTCTTTGGCGCCGCGTATACCGGAGCTGCAATTAAAGAACTGGTTAACAGTGAAACCAATAACAATCTTCTACTTTTCTTCATGATATTCTCCCCTGTATCATTACCCTGACAAAATCCTCCTCACTCTGCCAGCAATCTCCCTATTATCATAAAAGCATACTACAAATCCTGTTTCTTTTCAATCTTCTTTTGAATATTTTAAGATTTGAACCCATCGGAAAATTTTTCCTCTTCACCCTGAATATCTGGTTTTTCATTGATTCTCCGTACCAGAAGAAGCATACTCGATGCAAGAGTTGCGCATACCACAGTAACCGCTCCCACACGCCAGATATCCGTCAGCATCCGACCATATGCGTCAAAATATGTTATAAATATAGATACCATATTTACCATAATGTGAGCTGCAATTGGAGCAGCAACAGAACCATATTTCTCACATACATAAGCCAACATTACTCCCATCAGTGTCCCAAATATCATCTGAACCATATTACCATGAAACAGACCGAACACCACCGCAGAATAAATTACAGACATGACAACTCCGGTATCCTCCCGCATTCGCCGATACATAAGCCCGCGAAATACCAGTTCTTCCGCAATCGGCACCAGGACTCCAAGACACAAAATCTGCATTCCCAGAGGCGCGCTGTAAAATGCTTTCGTTATCTCCTGATACTCAGCGCTATAATTTGACAACTCGCCAATCATAATCAGACTGTTCAATACAATATTAACTGCCCCGGCCATAATGAGCATCGGAATATACTGAATTACAGATGCCTTTTTATTAGGCTCAATCCCGTTTAACTTTTCCCTCTTTCTATCTCTGTAATACAGAAATGCCATAACCGGAATTGTAACAAGCGCTGTTATCCCCTGAATTTGTGTCGTGTACCGCAGCACTATCTCCATTGCTTTCTCAACAACTTTCATAGTTGCATCCTGATCCCTGTAAAACAATAGCATATCCATCGAATGCGTCGCCAGATATACCGTCATAAAAGCCGTCATTACCACAACGCCCGCCAATGTTCCAATCCCCCAGTTTATCAGAAACGGACTCCAGATACGCCAAAACCGTTTTCCCGGATTCACCGGCGGTCTTTGTCCATTAAATTGATTTTCCATATTCACAACTCGCTTTCTTTTTATTTGCCTGTCATTCTTCTCATAATTTCTTCTCCATGTTCCTTTAGCCACCGCTTTGCTATTCGATAATCCGGAAGCACTCTCTCCACTTCATTCCAAAATCTGGCTGAATGATTCATCTCCAGCCTGTGACAAAGTTCATGCACTACTACATAATCCTGTACATATTCAGGAGCCAGCATAAGCAGACAATTAAAATTCAAATTCCCCTTACCGCTGCAGCTCCCCCAGCGGGTTCTCTGATTCCTGATAGTGATTCTTCCAAAAGCCACTCCCACTTTCGGCGCATAATATGTTGCTTTTGCCGGCAGAACACTCATTGCCTCATCTGCAAGTCTCTGGATGTCTTCCATACCAAGAAGTCTGACTGGATGTTTTTGTCTATCTTCCAGTTTATTCCTAACTGCCTTTAAATGCTTCTCTATCCAGACTGCTTTTTCCTGTACAAATCTCTCAATCTCTAACTGACTTAACCGATAAGGCGCCCGCACCAGTACCTGCGCTTCTTTCGTAATCTCCAGCGACAAGGTTTTACGGCTGCTTCTTATTACCTTAATCTCAGTTGGCATCGTACATGCTCCCTTTCTCTTTGCCTTAACTGTCAGAATCGCTGCATATCCAAATCTTTCATAAAACTAAATCTCTCTTATTCTACTCCCTAAACCGAAAATATTCAACCGTTTAACTCTGATAAAACACAAAAGAAGCTACCGCGCAGTTGCGATAACTTCCTAATATTTTTAAATCACATCTTAAAATTTAACCTTCATTATATTGTATTAAATTCCACCATTGCCAAAAATTGTTTCAATTTCTGATTATCTGAATTTTCAAAAATTTCTTTGCAAGCGCCGTCTGCTTCTATAATCCCACTGTCTAAAAAAGCAACTCTGGTTGCAAAATGACTGACAGCGTTAATCTGATGCGTAACAATCAACATAGTCTGCCCTTCTGTGGCAAGGTCTTTTATAGTGCGGAATACCTCATGCGCCAATTCAGGATCTAAGGAAGACGTTGGCTCGTCAAATACCAGTATTTCCGGATTCATAGCCAGCGCTCTGGCAATGGCAAGCCTCTGTTTCTGACCGCCCGACATCGTAGACGGATACTGCCTGGCCGACTCCGACAAACGAACTTTTCTTAAGAGTTCCTCTGATTTCTCTTTTGCAGCTTTTAAATCCATTTTTTTAACTGTGCGTAATGGTTTTATAATATTCTCTTCAACTGTGTAATGCGGAAATAGATGAAAGTTCTGAAATACCATTCCAATAGAATGCACAACACTATTTCTATCTATAATCTCTTCTCCCCTTAAAAAAATCTTCCCGGACTGAATATCTTCCAACCCTGCAATACAACGAACCATCGTGCTTTTTCCCGATCCGCTGGAACCGATAATTGCAACGATATCGCCTTTCTCAACCTCCAGATTAATCCCATTCAATACCACATTTTCCCCATAGGATTTCTTTACATCTCGCATCGCAATTAAAGCTGCCATTTTGAAGCCCTCCTTTCCAGCCATTTAGCCAGAAAAGTCAGAAAGTATGTCAGGCAAAAATATATCACGCCAAGCAAAATATAGATTTCAAAGGGATGATATGTCTTTGCATAAACCTGATTCCCTAATTTTGTAAGTTCGATTACCGGCAATACTGATACAATTGACGTCTCTTTAATAATTGAAGAAAATCCATTCATAAAAGAAGGAATCGCAACGCGCATCGCCTGGGGCAGAACAATATGTATATTCGTCTGTAAAGGCGTATAGCCCAGCATATGCGCCGCCTCATACTGCCCTTTGTCTACCGCAAGAATGGACGCCCTGATGTTCTCGGAAAGGTAGGAACCGCTGTTTAGTCCCATCGTCAGAATAGCCGCCATAACTGGTTCCATACGAATACCGGCTGAAGGTAATCCATAATATACAAAAAATAATTGTACCAGGAGAGGTGTTCCTCTGAATACCTCCACATAAAAGCTCAGCAAGAATCCAGCTGCTTTCGGCAGTTTCCTGCTCCGAAGAGTACCGACAACCACCGCAATTACAAGAGCAAGCATGAATCCGGCCATCCCAATTTCCAGTGTAATTTTCAATGCTTCTGGAAGCAGTCCAGCATACGGAAGCAATGGTGAAAAATCCAAACTGTTCATCTCTCTACCTTCTCAAAATCCGGCTTATGAAAACCACTTCTCTACAATCTCATCATATTTGCCGTTTTCTTTCAACTGCTCCAGAGCATCATCAAACGCATCCCTGAAAGAATCCCTTCCGATGCCAATAACACCTGCTACATGAACAGAGCTAATCGGCTCTTCACAGATGTGGATTCCGTCATCCTCCGTTACCTTTTCCTTTGCCCAGGTCTCTTCTACTACCTGCGCGTCTATATTTCCATTTTGAAGATCTGCAAAAGCCTCTGAATGTCTGTTATATGGAGCAGAATTCACCTTAATTCCCTCTTCTGCGAGACTGTTTACGGCGTACTCGGACGTACTTCCGGAATGGCTTCCAACAGTTTTACCCTCTAAGTCCTTTTTAGACTGAATGCTCTCGTCTTTCGACAAGATAACTTCTGCCACAGAATAATAATTCTCCGTTACATTCAAAGTCTTATCAGCTTCATCTGCCTCTTCCGGAGACATTCCCGACATAATAATATCAAAATCACCATTCATTAAACCGGCGATTAATCCCTCATAAGGGGTGTTGACAAACTCAACTTCTACACCCAGGATTTCTCCGACTGCACTCGCAAGATCAGCGTCAAAGCCTTCTATCTCCCCAGATGAATTAATCGTCTCAAAAGGTGGGTATTCCGGACACATGCCAACCTTCATAACACCATCTTTCTGAATGTCAGCCAACGACGTATCCTCTCCGCCAGCCTCTTCCTCTGTTCCCGAATTTTCCTCTTTGGGCTCTTCTCCTTTGCCGCATCCTGCCATAAGACCCGCCGCCATTACTGCGCAAAGTAATACAGCCAATACCTTCTTCTTCATACTCTTGTTCTCCTTTTCATATTTATATGTCTAGAGTGTGTTTGGAACTCTCCTCATCAACTGCCGTAAACGGAATATGAATGCCTTTATTCTTCAGCATCTCCCTCAAAACATCCATCATAACACCTGCTTCCTGTATCATCTTGCAGGTCGCTCCCTTTTCCATTGTGTGATACTGCTCTCCTATCTCACCGGACCATGCTCCAATACAGGTCCGGTTCACGCCGCAGGTAGGACTGCCGTCCACACCAATCACAGCAGCTATCTGATATCCATTCGCAAGATAATCCTCTATCTGATAAACGACCGGCTGCAGAAGTTCCTCACACCGATTACGAAAATGCGGGTGATTTAATTGACTTTTCACCTGTCCCCAGCGGTTGATTCCGCACATATCCAGTTCCACACAGGGAAGCTGAATGATGCCATAATCATTTTCTATCAGAGACAGAACAAGCTCTTTCGCACATCCTTTATTCAACGCCAGTCCTTCCACCTTTGCATTCATATTCAAAAGACAATGCGAAATCACTACCATTTTTCTACTTCGTTCCATATCCTGCCTCCACACTCATACCCTCCGGGCACACCTAAGAGCCATAATGGGATGCCTGGGAGGTACACTAATACCATATTGGACATTAACAACCCAATAAGTATATATCGATTTATTTTATCAAAAATATATCCCAGAGTAAAATTGATTTATTCCATAAACGCAGTGTATTTATTGATAGAATCTATAATTAACGCATACTGTTTTCTCACTTTACTTTCCTACAGGTATACCCTATAATATCAGAGAAAGAAACTATTTTCGTTGATAAGCACACTCGTGTGCTGACCGCTCATAATGAAAACCTAATTATGTATCATGAATTTTCAGCCTGCACGTCGGATTTTCGACGGCATCGCGGCAGCTGCAGTCAGCGCACCTGTAAGAAAAAGAAGAAGGGAGCTTACATTATTATGGAAAATCAAAAACAGCGCGTATACGATGCGCTGAATAAACTTGGAATCAAATATGAAGTTGTAGAACACGAGCCCGTTCACACAATGGAAGATATGGACCGGCTTGGGCTTCCCGAAAAGGGAACGCTCTGCAAGAATCTATTCCTGCGCGATGCGAAAGGCAAGCGTCACTTTCTGGTAACCGCCGATGAAAAGACAAAAATTGATCTCAAGAATCTGGGACGTGCTCTGGGCGCCGGCACCTTAAGCTTTGCCTCCGAAGACCGTCTGGAAAAATATCTGGGACTGAAACAAGGAAGCGTATCCCCCTTCGGCCTGATGAATGATACGGAGCACGCAGTTGAATTTTTCATTGACAAAAGCCTAAGCCGCTGCAAAAGTCTTGGTATCCATCCGCTGGAGAATACCGCAACCGTATTTCTTTCATTCAAGGATCTGGATAAATTCCTGTGGGATTTAGATGTGGACGTACTCAAAGTAAAGCTTTAATCTGATCTCTGGCGCCCGTTAAACTGCCCTGAACCATCTCTGGTTTACCGCCTCCCCGGGCGCCGAATTTTTCTTTTAGTCTCTGATTCAGAGGACGCACATCCTCTGCTTTACTTCCGATTACATACCGATAACCCGTCTCTTCTTTCCCTGCAAAAACCGCGCATACTTTTGCGCCGCGCTCTAACAGCAGATTCATATATTCTCTTGCTTCTTCACCGGAAAGTTCTTCATCAAACACTGTAACCACTTCTGCCGATACGTCGGTTTCTTCGGCCCTTTTTTTCATAATTCGTCTTCGCAGAGTGATGATTTCGCCCTTCTGCCGGATACTTTCCTGCCTTAAATGTTCCACCGCATCCACAAGCTTCTCTTCCTGCTCGCACAAAATATTTCCAATCGCCCTTGCACGCTCCTGTTTCTTATGATAGTCCGTAAGCGCACGTATTCCGCTGAGCATACTGATACGCTCGCCGCCTTTATAATTAGCCATATCCACCAGTTTAATCAGTCCAATCCGACCGGTTGAACACACATGGGGGGCGCAGCAGGCGCACACGTCAATCCCCGGAATTTCAACAATCCGCACCTGGCCTTCAATCTCTATCTTACTCCGGTATTCCATTTGCGCCAGCGTATCCTTATCTGGATACCGCACATGAACCGGAATATCCGCAAAAACCGCCTTATTTGCCTCCACTTCAATCTCTCTTAGCTGCTCTTTCGTAATCGGTCCGTTAAAATCCATGGTACAGTAATCGGCTCCCAGATGAAACCCCACATTCTCATACCCAAAACGACTGTGGATAATCCCCGATATAATATGCTCGGCGCTATGCTGCTGCATCCGTTCAAACCGGATATTCCAGTCTAACTTCCCTCGCGCCTTCCTTCCGACGTCCAGCGGTTCTTTTATATAATGAAAGATTTTGCCTTCTTTCTCTCTGGTATCCGTTACTTTTATGCCGTCAATCCAGCCAGTATCTCCGTACTGTCCGCCGCCCTCAGGAAAAAAGGCAGTTCTGTCAAGAACTGCCTGATACCCGTCTTTCACAGGCTCGCAAGACAATACTGCCGCGTCAAATTCTCGGATATTCGTATCTTCATAAAATAACTTTACAGTATCTTCCATTGATTTCTTCTCCTTTTTAGTCTTTCCTGATATCCTTACATTCTCTCCGGCGCGTCAAAGCCCAGCGTATCAATGCAGGATTCCAGTACATTTCTGGTAATAAGAAGAAGGGCAATATAACTCTTTTGTTTTTCTTTATCTTCCTCTGCAAGTATCTTTGTCTCATGATAGAACCGGTTAAACGCATTGGCAAGATCATAGATATAAGCGCAGATTTTATGAGGCGCTGTCTCCGTAAATGCGGTCTCCATTATCATGTTGTATTTACACACTTCCAGCATCAAAGCTTTTTCACTGTCAGTACAGGCTCCCATACACCGAAGCTCTTCCAGAGAATTACCCTGTTTTTGATATTTATTCAGAATAGACTTAATCCGTACAATGGTATATAAAATATAAGGGCCTGTATTTCCTTCAAAAGACGTGAACCTGTCCACATCAAAAACATAATCCTTTGCAGCCTGATTGGACAAATCGCCGTACTTGATTGCTGCAAGACCAATCATCTTTGAGGTGTTCCCTGCCTCTTCTTCATCTACCATCCGATTTTCCGCCATCTTTTTATACATCTCATCGTTAATCTCTGCAATCAGATTTTCCAGACGCATCACGCCGCCCTCCCTGGTCTTAAAGGGCTTGCCATCCTTCCCGTTCATCGTACCGAACCCTAAGAACCTTAATTCGGTGTCTTCCCGCACAATCCCCGTCTTTTTTGCCGCGCGAAATACCTGAGTAAAATGCATCTCCTGTCGTTTATCCACCACATAAATCACTCTGTCAGGCTGAAAATCTTCCTCTCTCTGAATTAAGGTAGCCAAATCTGTGGTTCCATACAAAGACGCGCCGTCTGATTTCTGGATTAAACAGGGCGGAATCTCCTTGGTGTCCGTCTCTTCCTTCACATCAATCACCAAAGCGCCCTCGTCCAAATATGCCTGTCCCTTCTTCTTAAAATCTTCTATCATATCCGGGATAACTTTCTGTGCATCAGATTCCCCTTTCCACAGTTCAAATTCCACATTTAGCTTCTTATAATTATTCTTAATATCCCTTACAGATATTGTCACAATATGTTTCCATACCGCAGTGTAGCCTCTATGCCCGTTCTGAAGCATCCAGGTAGCCTGAAGCGCCTCTTCTCTGTACTCCTCATGCTCTTTTGCATATGCGCTGGCTGCAGGATAGATTTCCTCCAGTTCACTGATGGTAAATGGGGCTTCCTCAGGGTATTCTCCCTGCCAGGATTCATCAAAATAGGGAAGCTCTGGTTTCCGTTTCTTAAGCTCTGTAATAATCAGTCCCATCTGATACCCCCAATCGCCCAGATGTACGTCTCCCAGAACTTTATGCCCCATCTTCCGACAGATTCTCTTCACACTCTCGCCAATAATCGCAGACCGAAGATGTCCAACATGCAGAGGCTTGGCCACATTGGGTCCGCCGTAATCCACAATGATTGTCTCTGGCTTTTGTGTCCTCCCAAGACCCAGATTCTCATCTCCCGCCATCTGATTTAGAAAATCTGCCACAAATTCTTCTCCCAGCTTTATATTGATGAAGCCTGGCTTTACCGCCTCCGCGGCAGCAATACAGGATCTCTCCTTCAAATAACTCACCACATCTTCCGCAATGATATAAGGCGCCTTTTTGTATGCTTTGGCTCCAGCCATTGCTCCATTGCACTGATATTCGCACAAATCCGGACGGTTCGATAGCGTCACCTTGGCCAGCGCCCTGTCATAGCCCGCCCTTTCAAATGCTTCGCTAAGCTCCATCGTAATGAGTTCAACTATCTGTTTCATTCTTCATCCTCCATTCATGGCGTATCTGCCATATCTGTATCCCCAATATTTTATCGTTTAGTCTGATTCTCATATGCATTCTTCAGATCATTCAGCGCCTCTGCAAGCAGCGCGTCGGATGCGACGGCATTGGCATAATCGGTCTGAATGCCTGACATTAACTTCTTCACATCCTTATGTGTTACAATGTCACTTACATATTCCTGAACCTCTTCATCCCCAGATTTGGACGCCACCTGCCAGTTATGCTCCTCATCCTCTTCCAGATATAACGTTCCAAGTCCCGGAACCATCGTGTAAATGTCCCGTATCTTCATATCATATCGGACAAATGTAATATACGTCCCTCTGTACATTCCAAGCTTGGTATATATGCGAAGATTATTGTAGCTTTCCACAAAATCTGCATGCCCGGCCAATGAATTATAATAATCCTCAACCGCCTTTATCAAGCCTTCATCCGATGCCTCTGTGAGCGGATTTGTTGCCATCGCCCGGCATCCTATATTTTCCGTTAACAGTAATTTGCTGACCACTTCGCCAGTCGCTTCACTGCTCTGCTCTGACTGTATTTCTCCCGAAGAAATATGCTTCGCCTCATCTTTCGTAAGACATATCATGACCACTGCCGCCGCTCCCAGAAGAATACATACAAACAATCCGGTTATAATCCGTCTGTGCTCCCGAAGCAGACCGCGGAGGTCTTCCTGTCTTTCCTTCATAGACTTCCTCCATTTCTTTGATTATACAGTTTAGGGCATGTTTGAAAAATGCTTTCAAAGATACGGACTACAGAAATAATTTTTCAAACATACTCAAGCACTTCACATCATACTAAAGGCAGAAAAGAAAGTCAAGGACAGCACGATTTTCTCCATTGCATTTTTTTTTAAGATGTGCTATTATAATTCTTGTCTCTGTAGCTCAGTGGATAGAGCACCGCCCTCCGGAGGCGGGTGCGCCAGTTCGATTCTGGTCAGAGACGCTCTAAGGGTATCGCAAACATTGTGATACCCTTTTATGATGAAGTAATACTTTTCAATTCAACGACATTTTTTCTTACACAGATATCTTCTTTTTCACTCTGTCGTAAAAGTATGCATGATTTGACAAATATTCTTCCGCCTGAACCTGTGTCTCATTAACCTCCCTTATTACACATTCCATCTCCTCTTTGGAAAGCGCTTTGCTTTCTGGAAGAACAATCACTTCATGAACACTGCTGGGAAGAATATAATAATTTTCTTTAAAATATGCGCCAATTGCCTCAAGCCTGCCGGGATACAAAATCACTGCCGCGCCGCCGCTGCGAATATGGTTCGTCAACACGTACATATTTTCCTGCTCTCTAATCTTTCTCCACTCTGCGTCATCTATATCCCCGTCGCCCAGCATTTCCTCAATCACCATACACATAGCGCTAAACTCATAAGGCAGAAGTTTCTCCGTATTAGCCGCCGCTATCTGATAAATCTCTTCCGCCGTTACGCTCCACCAACTCAGATGCTCGTTCCGAATCAACATAGTCGCCATCTGGCCCTTTGACTCGTCCATATCTACCAGCACATAAAACAACACCGCCAAATCCAGATAATTCACATGCGGTACCTGTAAAAGAAGCTCCTGATTCTTCTCCTGATTCACCAGTTTATAAATTATTTTATCCTTTACATGCTGATAATCCTGCACAATATCGCCTCTCCAGGTATGTTTAATCCGTACCTTTTGATACATTTCCAACACCTGTTCTGCAAGTCTTTTCACATCACTGCCCTGGATAAATTTCTCATAGTACTCCTCCAGATAAATGGTGGGCGAAATATTCGTCCCCTCTTCTGAAAATGTAATTCCTCTCCGCTCATAACCATTGTTTTTTACCGAGGTATAGATAGATAAATGCAGAGACTCCTCTACCCGGCCTTTTAAGATACATACAATGCTTTCTACAAATTTTTCGTACGACATAATTCCCCTTTCTATGTTGTCATAACTTCTACTGCTGCGATTTTCGATGCGAACATGCATCACTGTGAATATTTGAATACTAAAGCTCCAAACAGATTTGCGATAAATTTCGAGATGAATATTATGGTAACTTAATTATAAAAAAACCCTGCAGAAATTGCAAGGCTTTTTTGTAATAACAATTGAATTTTGCTATGATAATTAAACATTAATTTGCACGAGAAAGATATTCGCCTGTACGGGTGTCAATCTTAATCTTTTCACCCTGGTCAACGAACAGCGGCACCATAACCTGTGCTCCTGTCTCAACAATTGCAGGCTTCGTAGCGCCAGTAGCTGTGTTGCCCTTAACGCCTGGCTCGGATTCTGTGATTACAAGCTCTACCGTAATCGGCGGTTCAATCGCAAATGCATTGCCCTGATAGAAGCTTACACTTACTTCCTCATTCTCCTTCACAAACTTCATCGCATCTGAAGCCTCTGACACGCTAATCATAATCTGTTCAAATGTCTCATTGTCCATATAGTTATAAAACTCTCCGTCATTGTACAGATACTGCATCTTCTTTCTCTCAATATGCGCCTGTTCAAATGTCTCTGTAGGGCGGAAGGTTGTCTCCACAACGCCGCCGTTAATAATATTCTTCATCTTCACACGAACGAAAGCCGCTCCCTTTCCCGGCTTCACATGCATAAAATCAATTACTTGACATACTTTGCCGTCAACTTCGATTGTGATACCGTTACGGATATCTCCTGCTGAAACTTTTGCCATTACATTATCCTCCTTAAATCACGCCCACTGCGCTTACATACTTTATAGTCAATCTAATCTGTTATCATTCTATAATAGATGACGCCTTTTTTCAACCTTTTTTTCCCTGGTAAGGCTTCTCTTATAAAAAAATAAAACTATCTTCTCTAAATATCTCTTTAAGACAATCTGTATCTCTTCTTTCGGGTGAATCGGTTTCACTAAAATACTTGCCATACCGGTCCGTTTGGCTCCCCAAACATCTGTAAAGAGCTGGTCTCCCACAAATACTGTCGTATCTGTATCCGTCCCCATAATCTCCATAGCCTTCCGATAGTTTTTGGTAGACGGCTTGTGCGCATTATACACATAAGCCACCTGTATTTTCTCATTAAACTTTTTAACCCTTGGCTCCTGGTTATTTGAAATCAGGCAGCAGGAAAATCCTATTTTTTTCAACCTTTCAAAAAGGCGGACAGCCCGTTCGTCCGCAGGCTCTCCATGGGGTACTAACGTATTATCAATATCAAAAACGAGTCCTCTGTATCCCTGTTTAAACAGCCTCTCAAAATCTATAACATATGTGGACGCCACATAGCGGTCCGGAAAAAATATATCAAACATAGCCTATACTTCCATTTCCGCATCAATTAACTGCCGCACAAGATCTTCGCATATCTGAAGCACCGTTCTGCCGTCTGTATTAACTACAAGATCAGCCGCCGCCTCATATTTTTCCCGGCGCTGTTCCATCAATTCCGAAATTCCTTTCACATTCTTGCGCCCATTCAGCACCGGACGATCATTGCTGTCCTTCACCCGGTCATAAATCGTCTCCGGACTGGCCGTAAGAAGGATAACCTTACCGTTCTTTTTCATCTCTTCCACATTGCGCTCCCGCATGGCAACACCGCCGCCGCAGGAAATTACGGTATTCTTCTTACTCTGCATCTCAATCAGCAGCTCTGTCTCAAGATTGCGGAAATATTCTTCGCCGTATGTAGTAAAAATATCCGGAATACTCATCTGCTCCCGTTCTGCAATCACCTGATCCATCTCCACAATATCCATAGCAAACGTCATACTCAGATAGTCGGAAATAGTTGTTTTTCCCGCTCCCATAAACCCAATCAGAACAATATTATAATCAAAAAGCTTTCTCGCCTGAATCCGCTTGCTATTACGGCGGATACGGCGAAATACATCATAAATCTCTTCTCTGTATTTGTTATCGCCAAGCTTGGCTTTTAGCTGCTCCTTCTGTTTCTCTTCCTGTTTTGGCTGGATAATCGGCATGCCGTATTCTTCTTTATAAGCCATAATCTTCTCAACGATTGCGTTCCGCTCAACCAGCGCATCAATAATCTTATCATCACAAAGCGCAAGCTGTTCCCGGTATAATTCCAAATTATTCATCATATCCTTGTCTCTCCCTCATCTTTTAAGCGCTATTTTCATAGTTTTAACTTTGATATTATAGCAATATTTTCTGTAAACCGCAAGACATTTTCTGCACCCCCTCCAGCATAATATGCTTGTTCTTTTGGACTTTGCACAGAATGTAAAATCCGCATAAGCAGTACGTTTCGATATCATAACTCATATTTTTTCGTTATAATTACCAACCACCGGATAATCCATAGATATTTTCTATCGACTTTCACAAAAACATGTATTTGATTTATCTTTAACAATATCCTATAATACTATTTATAATGTTGGTTTTAATGAAAAAAGTAAACGGAGGTCAACGAAATGAAAAACAATTTCAAACACATTTTCAGCCCCCTGAAAGTCAGAGGAATGGTAATGCCGAACCGAGTTGCCATGATGCCAATGGGAAGTGATTTAGCCGGCCATACAGGCGAGTTAAGCGACGAACACATTAAGTATTATGAGCAGAGAGCGCGCGGCGGCACAGGCTTAATTATTGTAGAGAATGTTTGCGTTAAATATCCTGAAGGGTCCAACGGAACTACACAGCTCCGTATCGACCAGGACTGCTATATTCCGAGACTCTGGAATCTGACCGAAGCATGTCACAGACATGGTTCTATGATTGGCGTTCAGATTAACCATGCAGGCGCTTCTGCCATGTCTTCCAGAATTGGCATGCAGCCTGTATCTGCGTCGACTCTTCCATCCAAACCGGGCGGAGAATCACCGCGTCCGTTATCAAAAGAAGAATTGGAAAGCATCGCCAAAGATTACGGCGCTGCTGCCAGACGTGCGGTTAACGCAGGTTTTGATATGGTAGAAATCCATGCCGGACACTCCTACTTAATCAGCCAATTCCTTTCTCCGACTATGAATGACAGAACCGATGAATTTGGCGGATGCGCCGAGAACCGTTCACGTTTCTGCCGCATGGTCATTGACGAAGTGCGTAAGGCTGTGGGCCCGATGGTTCCAATCTCTCTTCGTCTCAGCGTGGACGAGCTGGTAGAAGGAGGCAATCATGTAGAGGATTGTCTGGAATACTTAGAGTATCTGAATGATGAAGTAGATATCTTTGACACCTCTTCTGCACTGAATCCGACGATTCAGTATCAGATAGACGCCAATTACTTGGAAGACGGATGGCGCTCTTACATGGCTAAGGCCGTTCGGGATAAATTCGGCAAGCCGACCATTGCCATCGGAAATATCCGCGATCCGAAGATTGCTGACGACATCCTTGCAAGAGGCGACGCTGACATTATCGGCATGGGCCGGGGATTAATCGCAGACCCGAATTGGTGTAATAAGGCAAAATATGGCGACGCAGCTGACATCCGTAAATGTATCTCCTGTAACGTGGGCTGTGTGGGCAACCGTATTGGAGGCAACAAACCGCTGCGCTGCAGTATCAATCCAGATATCATCAATAATGAAGAATACAAGAAGCATAAAATAAACAAACCATGTAATGTGGTCGTTGTAGGCGCAGGTACTGCCGGACTGGAAGCTGCATGTACAGCCGCTGAGGTCGGATGCAACGTAACGCTTCTTGAGAAAGAGGAGCATGTTGGAGGCCTCTCTGTAGAGATTTCTAAGATTCCTGCAAAGAAGAGACTGGCAGATTTCCCGAATTACTTAAAGCACAGAGCTTCCAAACTTGACAACTTAACCATCAAGACAGGCGTAGACGTTACCGTTGACATGATTAAGTCCTATGACCCACAGCTTGTTGTCAATGCAACGGGTTCCGTACCGCTTCTTCCTCCAATTAATGGTCTTCATGACAATCTTGGCAAGGAAGACGCAGCCGTTTACTCCATTAAGGATATGATTAACAATTTGGACAACTATCCAGAGGATATGACTGGCAAGAAGGTTGTTGTAATCGGCGGCGGCGCCGTTGGCCTTGACGTGGTTGAGTTCTTCGCGCCGCGCGGAGCTGAAACCACGATTATCGAGATGATGCCGATGATCGGCCGCGGACTTGACGCTTCCTCTACTGCAAGTATGAAAGAATGCATGGAAAAGCACAATGTACGCCAGATGACCAACACTGCACTCCAGAAGGTAAACGCTCACTCCTTCGAGGTAAAATACGGCAATACCGAAGAAGAACTTCCATTCGACTATGGTTTTGTATGCTTAGGCATGAGAGCGCACGCTCCGCTCTGGGAAGATATCGTGAACGGTTTCGAAGATGAAGACGTAGAAATCTTAAATATCGGCGATGCTGTAAGGGCAAGACGTATTATCGACGGCACCGACGCAGGACGTCACATGGTACTGAACGCATTAGAGAGACTTGAATACCTCTAAAATAATTTCATAAAATTAAATAACAAAAGTAAGCTGCCGCATCAACCAGTCAGATGCGGCAGCTTTTTCTCTACCCTTCCAGATACTCCATCAGCCTGTTATATTCTCTCCGCATCAGACAGTAACCATGATCATAAAAATTCATCAACATATCGTAGTCTTTCTCCAATCTTGAAACTGTCGGAATCAGCGGCCTCACTACAAAAATCTTTCCCTCTTTTTCCAGTTTCTCTACCAATTCTGCCTGCTGATTATACTTCTTGTTCCTTAAAATCGCTGTCCGGACCAGCTTCGGATAAGACCGGTATGCCTGCCGGTATAATTTCGCCACCGCCTTGGTTGTAGGCCGCTTCCGGTAATCGGGATTTCTGGTAAGAATAACTATGACTTTCTGATTCCCAATCTCTAACGCTCTTTTAATGGGAATCGAATCTGCAAGTCCCCCATCCAGATACAATTCGCCGTCAATATCTACCATAGGAGAAATCAAAGGCATACTGCTGGAAGCCCGGCATACTTTCATAAGTCTGCCTCTGTCTTTCCTCTCCGTCATATATTCCGCTTTTCCCGTCCGGCAGTTGGTTGTGACAATCTCACATTCTGTCTCTGATGCAAAATACGTATCATAATCAAATGGAAACAACTCATTCGGATATCTGTCAAAAACCATATCCATGTCCAGAATACTCTTCTCCTTTACAAACTTCCTGAAACCGAAATAATAATTGTACTCCTTTTCTTTATGAATCATGCAGTCTCTGGTTCTCCCAATCTGGCGCGACACATAATCCACACCGTTGCACGCCCCCGCAGACACGCTGACAAGATGGGACAATTCCACTTGTTCCTCCATCAGATAATCCAATACGCCAGAAGTGAAAACCCCTCTGGTTGCTCCGCCTTCCAGTACCATTGTTGCCTGTATCATAATCTGACACCCCCTTAACCTTTCCATTGTACCACAAATATCATGTCAGGGCATTGTCAGATTTATACAAAAAACAATTTTCTTACAATTCACACGCCGCCTGCTCCGGCCTGCAAACTGTGACACATGAAGCAAGGTATTTCAGAGACGCTTTTAATGAAAGTGAAATTGCTGCTTACGTAGTCTTAGGAACGAAGGCATTCCTGAGTTTCTTAGACTACGTTAGCAGGAAGTTCACTGGAATGTTGTCTCGCCTTGCTTCATGTGTCACAGTTTGCAGGCCGGAGCAGGCGGCGTGTGAATTGTAACACAAATTTTATTGTAATTTCGCATTGATTGCCCGTATTTTCCGCATCATAATCCAATACTGCGAAATCCATACAAAAGCAAATATAATGACAAACATGAGCAAATACTGAACAAATCCCGCTATACTATGCTCCATCCAGTACAGGAGATACGCCGTCGGCATCATGGCTGCGCACACGAAGACAAAATAAATCCCCGTCTGCTTTGCAATGCTCCATCCCTCCACATCCCATAACACAGACGCCGCCCCAAAGACCGCCCCCAGCAGGCCGCAAAGCGCCGCCTGTAAAACGACCGCCTGAATCTCGCCTCCGGCCGCATCCATTAACTCCGGCACACAGGGAGAATAATATCCCTCTCCCCATATTAGCGACGTTACAATCGAAATCACATACCCAATAGCAATCCCAAAGGGAATCCCCTGCATTCCGCGCATTATCATATTTTTCTTCATATTCTTTCACCTCATATCCCTAACATCGTCTTGATTTTTGAAACATACCTTCTTGACACATAGGCAGACGTCTGATTTGACAGTTTTACATAGATTGTTCCTGTAAAACTCAAATCAAAATGCTCTACCTTCTTTAAATTAATCATCTCTGAATTGGAAATACGGACAAAACTGCTTCCCGCAAGCTGCTCCTCTAATTCATATAACCTGCGCCGCAGTACATATTCCCCTTTCGCCGTTACCGCATAGACCTTGCCGGAAGCCGCATAGATACGGATAATTTCTGTCTGTTCTAAAAGCTCGCATCTGTCGTTTCGGATTCCCGCAAGCATTTTCGGAAAATCCTCCGACAGCTTCTTTACCAGCCGATTCACTTCTTCTGTCATGGACGACGTCAGAACGATAACTTTCGGCTCTTCGTACGCGGAATCAATTTTCACTTCGACCTGCAATTTTCCTCACCTCCTGGGCATCATTATAGAAAACAGCCGCCTTTTCTTCAACAAAATACAAATAGGCGGTCGATTTAACATAATAAGTGGTTATAGAGAACAAAAGTGCGCTTCGCACACTCCCGCGTTATTATATTTCTGGCAGCGCAGCTTTTGTTCCGCGCGCGCAGCTGCGCATCCCCCCGGAGGGTTTTAATGCTATAGGGAACGAAATTTCCTATAGCATTAAAAAAGTGTAAAGCCCTTAACAAGACTTTACACTCTGATTGTTTTCGATTCTTTAGCTGAATTGTTACTTGATTACTGCTCTCCCCTTCTTTTCTTCTGCATGGACAAGAGCTTATCTAAATACACCGATTTAAACTGCTTACTTGCCATGGCTTGTTTTAACGGCGGAAGCTTTAAAATCGTCCCAAACACTGCCGCCATTGCCCTGTGGTTGGCAAACGCCTGATTATCAAATATCAGATTCTGCAGCGTCCCTTTCTCAATGGCCTGCAAAACAAACCGATGGGTGCTGTTTACCGGAGTAATCACCTGAATCGGCCGCCGCTCTAGTTTAATTGCTTCTGTAGGACAATTTCTGGCGCAGACTCCGCACCCCAGACAAATCTCCTCATCAATCACCGGATGTTTTCCCTTCTTTCCAACCGTTCCCTCTGTCGTATCTTCTTCCATGGCAACTGCCAGAATCGGGCAGACCTTTGCACATTTCCCACAGGAAATACAGGTATCCAACGATACCTTCGGGATATAATTCGTCGTCGCTACCGGCTGCATGGGACTGAATCTTCTGGCCGCCTGCAAAGCTTCGCAGCAACAGCCGCAGCAATTACAGATAAATGCCGGATGCTCCCTGACATTTTCCCCAATCTGTACCAGATTGCTCTCGTAGGAAAGCTGCAGAACATCCTTTGCCTCTTCCTTAGAAATCAATCTTGCATAGCCTCCATGCTCCGATAGAGACCTGGCCACATTGTCAAAGGTCAGGCACACATCCCAGGGCGCGTCAATTTCACAGGGATGTCCCGCATGATACATCTTATGACGACAGTAGCAGGTTCCAAGTCCGATATATTTCGCTTCGTCTACAATATGCGTCGCCCGCTCGTAATCCAGAATATGGTTCGTTTTATCATTGGTCAGCACCGGTTCCTGCACAAACACTCTTCCCAGTCTGGTCTCTGTGGCAAAAAACAAATCCTTAACGAAATCTTCCTCCACATTCATATACTGGTAGTAAAGCTCTCCAAGATACTTCTGGTCAATATCGCCTCTGGTCCGCATCAATGCAAATTCAATAAATCCTGCCATCGGCGGAGGCATCACAAACTGTCTCTGCCCATGATAATCCGAGTCTACCAAAAGCGCCTTTTCACAGAGATGGTCTAAGAGTTTCTCCGCTTTCCACTCTGTGGTTCCCCAGATTCTCGCGGCCTTCTTCAGTGTAAAGGGTCTGACCGGAAGCAGCGCCACCCACTTTGCCTCCTTTTCCGTATAGAGTACCTGCAGAATCTTGTATAAAGTCCCCGATGCCGGCGCTCCTTGTGTAAACCAGTTAATCCGCTCCTCCAGATTCTTGTATGCGTCTTTCGTTGTCAAATGTCCCATCTGCATCACCTTTCTAAAGACAATTCTTTTTCACACCATGTTTTTATCTTACATTTCTTTGCTTCACCGTCGAGCCTTACTACACATTCAAACTAACTTTCTTCCCAACCAAATGCACAGTATTCGGCTCTACACTTCCTCCTGAATCTTTTTAATCAATTCCTGCGCTTTCATAGCGCCGATATCACCTTCGTCACGTCTTCTTACGGAAATTGTTCCTTCTTCTACCTCCTTCTCACCTACAATAATCATATAGGGAACTCTCTGCATACGCGCCTCTCGAATCTTATAGCCCAGCTTCTCATTCCGAAGATCTGCTTCACTTCGGATTCCGGCTTCTTTAAATTCATCCTGAACTTTCTGCGCATAGTCAGAAAATTTCTCCGAAACTGCCATAACTCGGACCTGAACAGGCGCAAGCCAAGTAGGGAATTTACCCGCAAAATGTTCAATCAAAATACCGATAAACCGCTCAATGGAGCCGAACGCCACCCGGTGTATCATAATCGGACGATGTTTCTCCCCATCCGCTCCTGTGTATTCTAAGTCAAATCTCTGAGGCATCTGGAAGTCAAGCTGAATGGTCCCGCACTGCCAGGTTCTTCCAATGGAGTCCTCCAGATGGAAATCAATCTTCGGTCCGTAGAATGCACCGTCGCCCTCATTTACCACATAATCCATGCCAAGTTCGTTCAGCGCGCAGCGAAGAGCTTCTGTCGCCATCTCCCAGTCCTCGTCGCTTCCCATGCTGTCCTCTGGTCTGGTGGATAACTCTACATGATATTTGAATCCGAATTTGTCATAAACCTCATCAATCAGTCTTACAACTCCTTTAATTTCACTGCGAATCTGATCCTTTGTCATGAAAATATGAGCGTCGTCCTGATTAAAGCAGCGCACGCGCATCAGACCATGGAGCTGGCCGGACTTCTCATGGCGGTGCACCAGACCAATCTCGCCTACCCGCATCGGCAAATCTTTGTAAGAACGCGGCTCTACCTTATATACCAGCATTCCGCCGGGACAATTCATCGGCTTCACTGCAAAGTCCGCGTCGTCAATCACCGTTGTATACATATTGTCCTTATAGTGATCCCAGTGGCCGGAATTTTCCCAGAGCTGCCTGCTTAAAATAATCGGTGTGGAAATCTCCACATAACCCTCTCTCTGATGCAGCTTCCTCCAATAATCAAGCAGTAAGTTCTTCAGCACCATTCCCTTTGGCAGGAAAAACGGGAATCCCGGTCCTTCGTCCATAATCGCAAATAATCCAAGCTCTTTCCCCAGCTTCCTGTGATCCCGAAGCTTTGCCTCTTCCATGCGTTTGATATAAGCTTCCAAATCTGCAGCTTTCGGGAAAGAGGTTCCATAGATTCTTGTCAGCATCTGACGACGCTCATCGCCTCTCCAGTAAGCCCCCGCCACACTCTGAAGCTTAAATGCCTTAATCACGCTTGTATTGGCCACATGAGGCCCCGCACACAAATCTGTAAAGTCTCCCTGAGAATAAAAACTAAGCTCGGCATCCTCCGGCAAGTCTTCAATCAGTTCCACTTTATAATCTTCATTCCTCTCCTTCATATAAGAAATGGCCTCTTCCCGGCACATAGTAGAACGTTCCAGAGGAATACCCTGCTTCACAATATTTCGCATCTCTTTCTCAACTTCTGCCAGATGTTCTGTAGTAAACGGAAAGCTAAATTCAAAATCATAATAAAAGCCATCCTTAATTGCCGGCCCAATGGCACATTTGGTATCTGGATACAGGCGCTTCACCGCCTGAGCTAAGATATGGGAGGTAGTATGGTGAAACGCCTCCGCGCCAACCTCGTCATTAAATGTAAAATCCTGGATTGTACCATCTTTCATGCTAATCTTCATACTTATTTCTCCTCTCTTCTTAAAAATGTATAATTATTTTAGAGGATTCTCCATACAAAAGCGCGTTTCATACAACTTTCGCATTCAAATATTTATACAAACACAGCTTTGATTTGCATATCCTCTGGCATAAAAAAGCACCCTGACATAAGCCTACGCTGTCTGTCTAAGGGTGCATGTTTTCTGTCCTGCACGGTTCCACCTTAATTTTTCACTCTTAATCCCGACTTCCGTCAGAATCCTGCCCGTTAACGCCGAGGATACGGCAGCACTTACTCTCCCGCTGTAGTTGTAACACACGTTGGCACACCTTTTGGCCATTCGGCCTTTTCAAGGTATTTATCCTACAGCAAGTGTTCTGCACTGCGGCTTGGGAATGGTCTTCATCTGTCCTCTGCCATAAGGGCTTCCAGCCTTAAGTCCCTCTCTCTGTCTGACTCCGGCAGACTACTCTTTCCGTCAACGCCTTTTATGTCTGGTGCTTTTTAAGCTATCTATTATTATAACAAGCAGTAAATAATTGTCAACCTGATTTCGTAAATTGTTACGAGAATGCCTTGTATTACGTACTATTCACGATTTTTCATGGCAAGCCTGATATTCTCCCGAAATGCCTCCCAGGCCTCTTCATTCTCTACAAAATACTTCGGACAATTTTTCCCAGTCACGTCATGGTGCCGGATTACATCTTCTTCATCCAGCCCGAACTTCAAGCATAGCCACGCACAAAGCTGCACCATGGACCGGTAGGTTTCATCATTAAATTCCCCGGTCTCGTCTGGATGGCAGCATTCAATGGATACCGTATCGATATTGCGGGAATTAGAGGCATAGGCTACCTCCCAGGTAGGAACACACTGGACAATCTCCCCCTCTAAGCCAACCACAAAGTTACTGCTCACCTGATTGTCATGATTGTCCTTTAGGCTCTCAAAGTAATCTCGGTTATTCATGGCTGTAGAACCTGGATTTGCTGTATAATGGACAACAATCCCTGTAATCTTATGAGTTTCTGTTCCTGGTCTGGAATAAGGATTCACAGTCAAAAGCTGCACGTCAATCTCAGGCTTGGCGGCATCAATATGCTCTCCCACACGCTCCCGGTACTTTCGTATAAAGATATCCGGTTTTACTATTTTCAGCGCTCCAAGAAGCACAAAAAACACCGCCAGACATCCCAGTCCAATCTTCAAATATATTCTTATCCTATCCTGATGCCGTCTAGGTGTTTCTTTATGATTTGTGTTCTTTTTCTTCTGTGACGCCATAATCAAACTTTTCTCCTATGTATCCTAATATTTTTTCTCTTCATGACAAGACTTCCACGTTCCCGTATATGTTCCAATACATCCATCATCTGTCAAAACAACAACAAAATCTACCTCTCTTCACATAAAAAGAGTCTGCACCTCTGCACAGACTCTCCTATGCAATATTATTATAACATACTTTCCAATCTATTTTATAAAGGCTTGCTTAGGGATTTCTTAATTAAAATATAAATTTATATGCCGTTACTGTCTCCCAGACTTCCCCCTTCCTAAGAATGGGACTTGGAAAATTCTCATGATGGATTGCATCCGGGAACATTTGCGTTTCAAAGCAAATACCACCTCTTTTCGTATAAAACGCACTCCTTTTCCCCGGTTCACTGCTCAGAAAATTCCCAGAATAAATCTGCATCCCCGGACGGTCTGTATAAACTTCCATAGTAATTCCGCTTTCCTTTGCGCTTATCTCCGCCGCCTTGCGATATCCTTCTCCATTAATAACCCAGTTATGGTCATAGCCATTTCCCAAAATCAACGCCTCGTAATCTGCCGCGATATCTCTTCCTACTGATTTCTTCCGGCGAAAATCCATAGGCGTTCCCTCCACCGGGACAATCTCTCCAGTAGGAATTGAATCCGCATCCATCCTGGTATATGTATCCGCGTCCACCCACACTTCATGGGATAAAATATCCCCGGCATCATCTCCGTTCAAATTAAAATAGGCATGGTTTGTCATATTACAGACGGTATCCTCGGAAGACTCTCCATGATAAAAAATCTGCACCTGATTCTCATCGTTCAGCGAATAGGTTACCCGGATATCCATAGTTCCCGGATATCCCTGGTCCCCGTCCGGACTCTCCAGCGCAAATACTACATGGGAATCATCTTCCTCTAAAGTTTTCCAGAGCCTTTTATGAAAAAAATCAGGACCGCTGTGAAGGTTATTTTCCCCCTGGTTTTTAGTTAAATGATACGTCTTCCCGTTCAGTGTAAATTCTGCTCCGCCGATACGATTCGCACTGCGTCCAACAATTGCGCCAATCGCCTCGCCGCCTGCCTCATAACCGGCAGCATCGTCATATCCAAGCAGCACATCTCTTTTTCTGCCGTCCGCTCCTGGAACCCAGGCAGATACCCATGCAGCCCCGTAATTACTGACGGCTATCTCCATACCGTTCTGATTCTTCAACAGATACAACTCTGCCCTTTCTCCGTCTTTCAATGCTCCAAAGTCTTTCTTCATTCCAATTCTCCTTCTGTCACCGCCTCAAATCAGGCAATAAACTATATACAATACATCCTCTAAATTTACCGTACCTATACATATTGTACCAATCCTTCGGCGAGACGGCTAGCCCCAAGTTTTTATTTTTATGTTTTTATTTTTATGTTTTTCTTTACACGCTGGTTACGTTCCACTTGGCACAGCCTACTCCCACCTGATTATCAGCTGCCGTCATCCTCCTGATTCACCTTGCCGTTCACATCTGTGAATACCCGATAAAGTCGGTTTTTACAGCTTTTCAAAACATATGGTCCTCTTTCATTCTCATAAATGCAGCCTCCAGATCTGTCTTGGAATAACTGTTGCGGTTTTTTCCCAAGATCATATTTGGGCCCGTATCCATGTTCGTCTAAAAAGGCATTATACTTTTTATAAATTCCTTCTATCGTATCCAGCAGTCCGACAAGATGGTAGTTGAGGGTTCCGCGCCAGACAAAAGTATAGCGATTTGCATTGGCTTCTATTTTTGTGCGGCGGCTCCAGTCCGTCTGTTCCTGACAGCCCGTTATACTGCATAATTACCGCTCCCGGCGCCGGATATGCCTTCTCTACAATTCCTCCATTCTCTTTGCAATTTCCTGAATACAATCAGCCGCCTGCGGAAGCGCGCCCAAACGATCAAAAAAACCATGATCCAGACCTTCGTAAAAGATAATCTCCACATCTACGCCGGCTTCTTCCAGCTTCTTTGCATATAACTCATCACATATACGGAAATAATCAAATTCCGCGTTGATCATCACCGTTTTCGGATGCCTGCTGAAATCCTCTGCATAAAAAGGGGATACTCTTCCATCCCTCGCTGAATCATTATTCTGAAT
The DNA here is from genome assembly GCA_910574185.1 of Lachnospiraceae bacterium. Classification (GTDB taxonomy): domain Bacteria; phylum Bacillota; class Clostridia; order Lachnospirales; family Lachnospiraceae; genus Claveliimonas. The sequence continues at coordinate 13,414 of CAJSZQ010000013.1, read as the reverse complement.
ATATAACGGCTCCATAAGCTCTGTTACCTCTTTAAACTTATGCAGACGCCCCATAATATAATCCTTCTGCTCTTCGTCAATCTGATACAAAGAATAGTCCCAGCCATAAGGCGTTTCATCCGCCGGCAGAAGATCCACAGCGCCGTAAATATAAAATGCTTCCTTGATATAACGCCCTGCGTCCAGCAAACAGCAGTTCCCTGCCAGCGTTCCTCCGGCGCTTTCCCCGGATATGGCAATCTTATCCGCATCAATTCCTAATTCTTCTGCCGACGCGGCCATCCATTCCAGCGTTCCCATCACGTCATTTACGGCTCCCGGCCATGGAGTTTCAGGAGCCAGCCGGTACTCCGGCGATACCACCACAATATCTGCCTGCTCTGCCAGATATTTACACTGATTTGCCTTGCCTTCCACATCTCCTCCAAAAAATCCTCCTCCATGGACAAAAAGCATTGCCTTCTTTTTACCTGCCGCATCTTTTCGTTTATACACCTGTACAGGAATCATATGGTTTCCCATCGGAACAATTTTATTTACAATCTGTATTTCCTCTGTAGTAATATCTTCTCCTACCTGTTTCATACTGGGGCGCAGCGTAAACAGATCAATATCTTTACATTCGTTCTCTGCTCTCCGATAAAAGTCCGATACTCTTGGCTTTCCCTTTGCCATTTCCCTTTCCAATACCTGTTTCTCAAATGCATGCCGCTTTGTCTCCTCAAGCTTAGGTTTTATTACCGTATGCATATTTTTTTCTCCTTTTAAAATTAAGAAAGGACCCCCAAGTTATCTTATGGGGGTCCTAAAGATTAAACTTCAGCCAAATACTCTGCTACGTGTTCGTCTGTAATCAGTACATTAATCAGGCCTCCTCTTAGGGATGCAAGAATCGCTTCCTTCTTCTCCATCCCATAGGCAACTCCGATCCGGACCGGAATTTTCTTAAACTTATCCAGCGCAATACTGGTAACGTGGTACTCATAATCATCATCTACAATCTGTCCGTCCTTATCAATGACATGCAGCAGGAATTCACTAACGCCGCCTTTCCTTGACAGGCGTTCAAATTCTTCCATACCGATCATATTGGCATAAATTCCTGCCGACTCCTCCTGCAGCGTTCCAATACCTACTACCGCCACATCCGCCTTCTCAATCTTCGATACGATTTCCCGGATACTCGGCTCCCGGAAAAAATCATCGCGGATCTGTTTGGAAGATACGAGCGGCGGCATCAAAAGGTGATACGCCTGGCCCTGAAGGAGCTGCGCGATCAGATCCATACTGTAGTTCGAATAAGCCATTCTGTGCTTCATACTGACGCTCTCCGCTGCATTGTAGGTCGCAATCAGCGGCACCACTTTCACATCACTCAGTTCCAGAAACTTTAATCGGACATCGCCTTTCATACAATCTGCAAGATTCTTCAATGCGCGGCCGCTGGCATACGCCAGCGTCATATGATTCTTCATAACCCGGAGCAGATAGTCCGAAGCAAAGAACGCAATTTCCTGTTCCAGATCGGAATCTGATTTTTCCGTAACAACAACCGCTTCCTTCAATCCATACTTCTGCTCCAGACTACTCTCGCTTCCCGGCGTAACGGTATCCGGATAATTTACTTTAAACTCAATGTATCTGCGCCGCCTCGCCTGCGCCAGGGTCCGTGATACAGTCGTTCTTGAAACGCCAAGCCTCTGGGAAATCTCTATTTGCGACATTCCCTGAATATAATGCATCTCTACCACTTTAATTATGAATCTGTCTTCTCTCAACTTCGCACACCTGTCCCAATCATATTCCTGCACATCACAAATAAAATGTTACTATTCGGCATATCGGTTTTCTTATAAGTTCAGTATAACGAATCTCTGTGCGCTTCGTCAATCCACAGATTCCCGATTAAATCAAAATTCCAACGCTGCCCAGTACCAGCGCAACCACCGTAAGTCCGATTGTAGCCATAAAATAATTACGCTTTACTCTTGCCAGATAAGCCCATACGCTGCATACTACTGCCAGCGGCAGAAGACCCGGCGCGATCGAATCTAAAATTCCCTGTAAAGTCGTTGTATAGCTTTCTGTTGCAAATGCCAGCGGCGTGCTTACCGTTACATAGGTAGATGCCAATCCGCCCATCATGAATAAACCAAGGATACTTGCTCCTGCAATAATCATATTAATCAGACCGGATTTCAGCATATTTTCCGCAAATGAATATCCATATGTATAACATTTCTCTGTCAGGAAATATCCAACAGCAAAACCATAGATCGTCAGGAGAACGATCGGTGCAATACCGCCGATCGGATTACCCTGCTGTGCCAGCGGCAGGAATAATCCAATAAACAGATACATCAGTGTAGACCATGAAATGGTATCTCCAAGTCCTGCCAGCGGTCCCATCAGACCCGTTTTAATATCAAGAATTACTTCTCCCGGGATTGCATCATAATTCTGAGACTTTTTCTCTTCCATTGCCAGCGACAAACCAAGAATCGGACCGCCGCCCCAATGTGCCTCTGAATTGAAAAATGTCATATGCCTCTTCAAAGCTTCAATATAATGCTCTTTGTCATCCTTATAGAATTTCTTCAAGGCAGGATTCATAGCGGTACAGAACATGGGAGCCTGCATACGCTCAAAGCTGTGTCCAACCTCTGCCGTAACCCAGTAAAGCACCCAGCTCTTTATGATATCCTTCTTGGACAGCATTCTCGCACCCGCTGCCACATCTTCATCATCATCCTCCTCAAAGTCATCCTCGTCGTCATCTGTACTGTGCAAATAATCCTTCGCCGTAAAGGTAAGATACAGGAAGGTAAGAAACAGGCCAAGCAGCAAAAGCGGAATCGTTCCAATATGCGTATATTGAATCAGGAAAAATCCGCCAAAAAAGAACGGCATGTACTTCGGTTTGGAAATCAGACTTGCAATAATTGCAAATCCAACCGCCGGCAGACAGGAGCCGATCGCAGATAATCCGTTGGTAAGAAACTGCGGAATATTATCCAGCACTCCCTCCAGAGCGCCCGCGCCAAAATACAGTCCAATTGCAACCGGAACACTGAACACGATGCATCGTATAATACCCACATAGATGACCGCCCATCGGGTCATACCTCCCGCATCTCCTTTTTCAATGAATCTATCGCCCTTCTGTGCAAAGAAGCCGGCTGCCAGATACAACAGGTTTGTAATCTGAGGTCCCAAAAGCCCCAGCGGTACTGCCAGAGCAACTGCCGCCGTCGTGTCCAGTCCTGATACCATTGCAAATGGAATTGCAATATAGGATGCCAGGCATGGGTCTGACGGCTGATTTCCACCTGCGGAAATAACTCCCAGATAGATAAGCTGCAGGGACGCTCCGATGATCATTGCTGATTTCATGTCCCCCATAACCGCGCCTACAATAACTGCGTTGCCAATAACTGTGTTGAACAGGAACGCACCCCATGTATATGGGATACAGGTTTTTGCGATACCACAGAACAATCCCAATAATATCGCTTGTGTCAATGAAATTGTCATAATTTTTCCCTCTTAATTCTCTCCGAGTACTCTCTACTCTCTTTTGTTTCACAGTTCCGCCGTCTATGCATCGGGAAATGCTTTCCTCAGCATATCGAGGGATTCCTGCTTATCTGTCGGCTGTGTCTGGAAAAATAACCTGGTGCCTGCCTTTTCTACGTCAAACAGTGCTTTTGCCTCTTCTTCTGTAAATCCGGTAGACTTATAAATCTGTTTTCTTCCATTTACAATAGACATATTCCCAAGTGTAATCTCATCGAATACAACACCCTGGTCTGCCATTGCCTTAATCTGTATGACATCTTTGAACAGAACAAATACATTCTTTGTGCCGAACTGGTTCTTTTTCCATGTTTCGACCGCTTTATCAGCAGATAATATGCTGACCTTTATCTCCGGCGGCGCCGCAAATTTCAGAATATTCTTCTGCATCTTATCCCCGGCTACTTTATCGTCAATTACGATAATATGCTGTGCCTTGAATACCTTTACCCACTGGGTAATCACTTGTCCATGAATCAGTCTGTCGTCCACACGTATGGCTAACCTTCTTGCCATAACTTCCTCCTCTCTGTGTGTTGTCAACGTGTTTCTCTATACCTCATAAGCCCGGTGATGATTATTCGATATCATCGTCATCATCAGCGCTTAAAAAGCCCTCTACATCTACCCGGAGCACACCCTCTTTTCCATTTGACGCCGCATCCAGAGAAAGCATTTTCCCAGACATACCTTCTCTGGCAAGAAATGTGCTCACAAGCATCGGCAGATTCATACCCGCCACAATCTCCAGCGGTTTTCCAGTCTCCTGTATATAGCGCATCATCTGATTACAGGGCGTTCCCCCAAATAAATCCAGCATCACAACACTTCCCACCGGAAAACGCTTTAACGTTTCTGCCACCTTCATCCGGTACTGGTCTGCATCATCTCCCTCCTCGAAAGAAAATGCAGCCAGATTCTCACTCTCCCCGAATACCATCTTGGCAGTATCCACCAATGAAACTGCCAGGGGCCCATGGCTCAGCAGGATAATGCCCGGAAGATCCGGATTAACTGTTTCCTGTATATAAGTCTTCATAATGAATCTCCTCGTATTTCCGTTCTTACGAACGGTCTGATTTATCGTCTTGTTACCATACTTTATATTGGTAGCTTATCACTGGTCTAACAGCACGCTGACACGGTACATGCCCGGCTTGCTTGCCTCCCGGTAAGCCTCCTGAATTTCATCCAGTGTAAACGTCTTTTTCTCAACCAGCATAGATACATCTGCCATTCCTGTGCTCAGCGCCTTTGCGGCCTGTATAAAGTCCGCATTATCCGCCCCGAAGGTTCCGATAATCTCTGTTCTGCGATAATGAATCTGATTGGAATCAACATCCATTTCCGTAGCCGGGTATCCGGCTGCAAACAGCAGGATTCTTCCGTCCTTTTCTTTCAGCATCTCCAGAGCCTGTTGATTAGCCAGGGTTGAGCCTACTGCTACAATTACGGCGTCTGCGCCTTTTCCTTCCGTCATATCCATAACCGCTTTTACCGGATCCTCTTTCCCACAGTCAACGGTCTCAAAGCCCATCGCTTCTGCCGTTTTAAGCTTCTTTTCCATCATCTCAGATACAAGCGCCTTTGCCCCAAACGCTCTTGCAACCTGCGCGTTGATCAGTCCCATCGTTCCTGCGCCAATCACTGCTACTGTCTCAAAGGGCTGGAGCCGGAGCTTCTTTGCCCCATGGATCACTGTTGCTAAAGGTTCCAAAAACGCCGCTTCAGAAGGACGGATTCCAGACTTAATCTTATATAAGCCATTGATTTTTTTTACACACAAGTTGGAAAATCCAAAATGTCCCCACTTATATCCATCCTCTGAATCTTGTTTCATTTCTGCACACTGATCCACTTCACCTCTGCGACATGCATCGCAGAATCCACAGCCGGCATAGCCGGTTGCCACCAGATCCCCCGGTTTGAAATCCCGGACTTTTGCACCTGTTCTTGCGACTATACCTGCCGCTTCATGGCCTCCCGCCATCGGATAACCCTGATGTTCCCGCAATCCCAGCCACTGCTGATAATCGGTTGTACAGATGTTACACGCTTTCATCTCCAGCAGCACGTCAAAATCACCAATTTCCGGCAATGGTCTCTCCCGAACCTCAGCCGTTCCTTTTTTTGTCAGGCACGCAAACCTCATCATCTTATCACTCATCTCTTCCGCCTCTTCCCTCTAGCAATCCCTTCCTGCACTGCCAAACAACTTCATATAATGCATAAGTTTCTGTTTATATCCCTTTGCAGCCTCCATATCGCTGTCCCACATATTTGCAGAAGGATTCCCGAATTCGCCTGATCCTTTCTTCTTAGCCATGTTATCATAATCCGCCCCCAGATATGCCTTCATCGCGCTCAATCCGGCCACGCTCAAATCTGTGCAAAGATTCACCTTCTGAATCCCTGTCTGCACTGCTTTTGCAAGATTTTCATCCCCTGTGCCGGATCCTCCATGAAGCACCAGCGGAATTTCCACCAGTTTATCAAGCGCCGCCAGCAGTTCAAAATCCAGCTTTGGCGTTCCTTTGTAGGCGCCATGAGAGGTTCCTACCGACACAGCCAGACAATCCACCCCGGTCTGATTTACATATCTTACCGCTTCATCCTTATTCGTCAGGCCGGACTCTCTGGTTTCTTCGTATTCACAGCCCTGACCCACATGTCCAAGCTCTGCTTCCACAGATACGCCCAGTGCATGAGCAATTTTAACAATCTCTGCCGTCTCTTTCACATTCTCCTCAAAGGGAAGTTCGGACCGGTCCACCATAACCGAGCTGAACCCCAGCCTGATTGCCTGAATGATCTCCTCATAAGCTCCTCCATGATCCAGATTCAGCGCCGCAGTTACTTCCGGGAACTTCTTCTCATAAAAGCGGACCGCATCGCAGGTCTCCTCTAGTTTATGTATGCCTGCAATATCCAGAATAACCGGCGCTTTCAGGTCTCTCGCTGCTTCATATGCAGCCTTCACTGTGTCGAAGCTCCAGACATTCGGCGCCGCTACACCATAGCGCTCCTTCTTTGCTTTTCCAAGAAGCATTCCCATATTTAGAATCATATCTTTCCCTCCTTTAAAAATGTGTATTATTTTCTTTATAGTGGTATTATGCTCCCTTTCGCTTCTCTTGTCAATACTTTTTGCACTAAATTTCTTTATTAGAAATTTAGTGCATTTTTTTATTTTTCAGGTGCGTATATATTTCCTCGTTCTATCTGGAAATTTCTGCATCTAACAGAGTACGAAACTCATGGTTTCTCTCTTTCTGCAGCCTCTTTTCCTTCGATATTCCAAGCCTGTGATACGGCATAATCTCCCGGCCTTTTATATGCTCCAGTTCATTCAGAAGCTCAGCTATCCCTTGCAGATGACGGCTGCCATCATTCACTTCTGGTATGATTGGACATCGAAGTATGATGCGCGCTCCCAGCTCGTGCATATTACGGAGATTGTCTAAAATTTTCTTATTTCCTACTCCTGTCAACTCCCGATGCTTTCTATCCTCCGTTTCCTTGCAGTCCCACAGGAACTCGTCCACAAAGAGCATAATCTTCCTGTAATTCCTCCATGACTGGTCTGGAAAAATCTCATATACGCCGCCGCACCGGCCGCAATGCCTGCACCTTTCAGAAAAATACTGAATTTCCAGCGCATGCTCAAGTCCTTCCGGATTATGGCGCCACAGACAGCGTAAGGTGAATATTCTAATGCTTGAGAGCCACTACATATTGTGGCGGCTCTCAAGGACTAAAATATACGCATACCGATGGCTCCGAAGCTTTAAATGAGCGGCTCTTAAGTCTTAGAATAATCAGTTTATCCATATCAGAAAGTTTTTACTCTCATTCAGAATGGAGTTATGAAGAAATGGACAAAAAACAGCAGCCTTGATTCCTCAAAACCGCTGTATTAAAGCACAAAATATGTCTGTTGCACAACGTTTTTCTTTTACCACTGCGTAGCAATACCATCTTACGTCAAGTTACTATTTGTATCTTTTTATTTTGAAATAACTGCTTTGTTTTCTCTACAATACCTAATCCAGTATACCAGCATACACAACAATCCATACAGGAAGATTGCTGCACCCGACTTCATATATCCTAATACGGATTTATCACTATAAATGTCCGATAGAAAGGAAAAACAAACTGTAACCGGATGCCAATAAGCCGCCCTTCCATTTACTACAAACACTCCGGATACACCAACGAGCATGGACAGTATACTTCCCCATATATATTTCCCACTATTCTTTCCAAACCACAGAATCACAGGCAATATGCTTAACGTGATACAGATATTATACGCAAGCGCTTTCATACATACGCCTGCCATCATAAGCACGGCGGGGCAGTTCCTTAACATAATACCCGCAGACAAAAGCAGAACCATTTCAAACAGCGCAACTCGGATCATCAGCAAAAACAAGACTGCCGCTTTCGCTTTTATCGCATCCTGCCATCTGACCGGTATCGCCAGCAGATTTTTCAGCGTATCCCTTGCATATTCCTGATCTATCATGTATCCCCCGATCAAAGATACTGTAAACGGCAGGAACAGCATCGCATTGTTGTAAAAAAACATTTCTGCAAGCCCTTCCCATTCAGGAACTCCCGCCTTAATCCGCATTTGCTGCGCAAAAGTAATGATAAACGAAAAGAGGATGCTGAGATATCCAACAAAAACTATTTTCTGTCTTTTCAATTTCTTTAATTCTGCGCTGATCAATCTTTTCATCATACATCGGCCTCCTGTCTTTTATAAAGCCATAAACTAATTCCAAGGGAAGCTGCCGTTGTTGCCCCCAACAAAAATATTCCCTTGTCCATTGGATAATACAGTGTGTCCAAACCAAGCCGCAGATTATCCGTATATTCAATAATGGTAAGTGGATAAGTGATGCGATATGCTGCCAAAACAGGCAGATGCATCTCAAGGCAATGAAACATGGACAACTGCCATAGAAACAAAAAATCAATGAGTATAAAACAGTTAATCGCTATCATTGCAATCAGATTTCTTTTGCGGAGCAAAATAATCAAAAGCGCCACAGGCATTGCCGCACAGACGCTACACAGAGATGTTATTAAAAATATACCGAAAATATGGAAAACATCCGAAATATAATTCCGCAGAAAAATTCCTCCTGCAACTGTATAGGCAGTAATGATTCCCATAAATACCACGACAATCACAAGAGCAGAGGCCAATTTGGACAAAAAAATCTTCCATTCGGGTACGCCAATCACCAGAATGTTTTTCAATGTATGATTTCTCTCCTCCAGTTCAAACAGATTTAAAAGCATGGCGGAAAAGACAAATGGAATCACAAGAAAACTTCCAAACAAGACATTCGCACCGACCAAATTTCTAAAGGGATAATGGTTTTTTATACAGAGCAGTGTGTCAAACGCAGGTATCAGGATGCCAACTGCCCACAGCATCCTTGCTGTCTTCTGACGCTTTAGTTTCTTCAACTCATTCCGGCATATGTTAAGCAATTCCCTCACCTCCGGTTATCCTTTTAAAATAATCTTCCAGTGTATCACTGCATTTGGTAATAGCATCCACATAAATCTTCCGTTCTGCAAGAAACTTGACGATTTCCTTTGTCTGTATCTCTGTGTCAAAAACTTGAATGCAGCCATTCCCCATAATCCGATAATCTCCGATATGAAATTCTTCTTCCAGCATATGGATAACCGTTTCAGTCGGTTCTGCGGACAACAGAATATAATGCATATTTCTTTTTTTCAATTCCTCAAAAGAGCTTTCTTCCAGCAGAATCCCTTTGTCAATAATTCCAATCCTGTCTGCCAAAAGCTCAATCTCTGACAGAATATGGCTTGACAGCAGAATCGTTTTTCCATAATCTTGCGAAAGCTCCCTGATAAAATCCCTTGTTTCCATTACCCCAATTGGATCAAGCCCATTAACCGGTTCATCCAGTATCAGGACTTCCGGATCATGGATAATGGCAGCTGCAATACCAAGCCGCTGCTTCATTCCAAGGGAAAATTCTGAAAAAAGCTTTTTATCTTTATAAGGCAGCCCAACCTTTCCCAAACTTTCTTTTATTGCATCCCGTTTTATATATCCCCGCAGATCGGAAAGAATTTCCAGATTTTCTGTTGCCGTAAGGTTGGGATAGAATCCCGGTGTTTCAATCATGACGCCTATCCGTCCCAAAAATTCTTTTTTATTCCCCGCAAAAGGTTGTCCAAACATATGGACAGTTCCTTTTGTTATCCTGGATAAGCCTAACAGCATTTTCATGATTGTTGTCTTTCCGGCTCCGTTCCTTCCCAAAAGTGCATAGATTTCACCTTTTTTTACATGGATATCCACTCCCTTTACTACGGCAGTATCCCCATAACATTTCGTCAGCCCTTTCGTCTCAAGGATAAAATTCTCCATCACACCATCCCTTTCTTCGTGCGCTATATCTAATATAAATACATCTGCCTACTGTTTTATATTATCATGCTTTCTCTCCCATAACCTTGCGAAAACCTTGCAAAAAAACTGCCCTGCCTTACGGCAGAACAGTTCATTTTTAATTCCCTAATATGGGAAATTCCATAACAAAACAACTTCCTTTCTTTCGGGGCTCTGCAAAAACCTTCCCTCCCAGTATCATAACCAGTTCCCGTACGATTGCAAGTCCCAGGCCGCTTCCTTTACTGCTGCGGGCTTCATCCGACTTATACAGCCTGTCAAAGACAAAAGGAATCGCTTTCTTAGGAATCCCCACGCCATTATCGCAAATTTTCACAGCAGCCGTAATACCAGCCTGTTCAATCTTTATCCAGATTTTAGAAGCCCCGCTATGCTCCATTGCATTTTTCAGCAGATTATTCACAATACGCTCATAAAATATCCTGTCCATGCTAATCCATATCTCGTCCGTATCTGATACAAAGTCATAGGATATTCCATTTCCTTCAAAAGCCGCAACCCAATTTGCAAAAACTGCCCGTGTTTCCTCTACAATATCCAATGGCTCCATTTCTGCCTTCTCTTCTTTGGAATTGAGCTTGAACCACTGAAACAGATCGTCCAGATAGTCTTTTAGGACATATGCTTTTTCCCTTTCCTGTCGGACAGATTCTGCATTCATCTCCCCATGGATATACTGATAATGAACGGCATCCAGGTGACCGATAATGGATGTAAGGGGAGTTCGGATATCATGAGACAGACTTGTCATGAGCTTTTCATTCCTGTGTTCCTGCCGCCTTGTCTGTATGATACGTTCCTTATTATCCATCATAATCTGGTTGAGTATATAACAGGTATCCGATAAAAGGGAATATTTTCTTATCAATATCCTTCTATCTGTTTTCCCCTCTATGATTTCATCTAATACCTGGTTGATTTTTTTAATCTGCCTCCGGATACCTGCCAGCAAAAACATTAGCCCCAAACAGATTACGATAAGCGCTATCATTCCTATATCCATTTACTGTCCTCCCCCGAAGCGGTAGCCGACTCCCCTGACTGTCTGTATTATCCTGGGATTTTCCGGGTCATCTTCTATTTTCTTTCTTATCTTACTGACCAATGCCATAATGTTATTATCATCATAGACATAATCATCCTTCCACACAGCCTTATAAATCTGCTTTTTTGTATAAGCACGCATTGGAGATGAAGCAAGAAAATACAATAACTCAAATTCTTTTCCTGTCAGCAGCACTTCTTTGTTTTCTTTCAATATTCCTTTCATCTGCGGAACAATAGTAATCTTATCGAAACAGAGTTTTTCCTGTGGTAAAACTCCATTCTTTAGCAGGGTATTTCTCCGAATCTGAGACGCAACCCTCGCCAGCAACTCCTCCATATTAAATGGTTTCGTTACATAATCATCTGCGCCAATTCCCAGGCCACTTACCTTATCTGACGGGGAATTCTTTGCCGTCAGCATAATCACCGGCACCGCATACTGCTTCCGTATTTTCCCTAAGACCTCAAAACCATTTTCGCCAGGCAGCATCACATCAAGCAGTACAAGATCATGTTTTGTCTGTGACAGCTTATCAAGCCCCTGTTTTCCATTCCATGCCGTATCCACTTCATATAAGCCATGCATACAGTTTTGCAGCAGTTCCAAAAGAGATTTATCATCATCTATAATCAGAATTTTGTTCATGATTCACGTTCCTCCGTTTTTCAAACCTCATACGGTAGATATTCCATACAACCACACTGCAATTATATGTGGAAATTCGGACCATGACAAGTTTGCTAAGAACTTTTTTATTTTTCGCACAAAAAATCACCATATTGGCTAAAATATGATGATTCTTTATAATCAATATTCTTTTGCAAAAGGAAAAAAACAATTATAGCAGCTCAGCCATCGTAACCCCTTCGCCCGCCAGATTCTCAAAATCTTTCACAAATACATCAACCGCCGCCATTATGGCCACATTATTTACAAATTTATCCATAACTGCCGGCGCAACAGTTGCGCCTCCCACCCCGTATTTGCACAGCTCCAGCACCTGCTGAGAGTTCTTGAAACTCGCCGCCAGAACCATCGTTTCAAACTGATTCGCTTCAAATATATCCTGAATCTCCTTCGTCACATGAATCCCGTCATACCCCATATCGTCAATCCGGTTGATATATGGCGCCGCATAAGAAGCGCCGCTCTTTGCAGCTAAGTATGCCTGCATCGGAGTATAAATGGCTGTGCCTGTCGTACGGATTCCCTTCTTCTTTAGAAGCCTCATCGCCTTAAACCCCTCTGGGATACATGGAATCTTTACAAAAGTTGCCTCTCCAAATGCTTGTACAATTGCCTGCGCATCCCGCACCATGCCTTCTGCGTCTTTTGCAATCGCCTGTATATGCAGGTCTGCCTCCCCGCCAATAAAGTCCCGGATTTCTTTCAATACATCAAAAGGCTTTCTGTTTGCCTTTGCCAGGATTGACGGATTCGTTGTCACTCCATCAATGGGGTATAAGTCATACAGTCTTTTTATTTCCCCTATATCTGCATCGTCAATTAATAATCTCATATTTCCGGCTCCTTTCATTCCATTAAAAATTCTTTCAAATTCCGACTGACATAAACATCTGTCTTCCGCCGCATTATAAATATTCTGAATACAGCTTCCATACCAGTTTCGCATATTCTGCTCGATATGCCTTCATGCTAACACAAATATCATATTCTGTCAAAATTCCTAAAAAAATAATACCCAAGGGCGCACCTACCGTTTTACTGTTCACACGTCACCTGCCGGACGCGAGTTGAATCAGGAGCATGTCTACCAAATGACCTGTGAACCGTAACCCTGCCGGGCCAGGCAGACTAGTGTGCTGACCGCATTATATTTATACTAATTATTTTGCCGCTGTTTCATCGAATTTGGGATAAAGTGATACCAGTTTGGTTCTGGCTTTATCCGTAGTAAATTGCCATTGGATACATGCCGCATGCCCATTACGATCCTGTTCCCACGCAGAGAGTTCTTGACGAAGCTTTTCTATATCGCTAATTCGCCGGGATAGACACTGGCGCGTCATTACATTAAGCTCTTTTTCTGCAATATTCAACCAGCTTCCATGCTTCGGAGTATAGTGGATTTCCAATTTTCTGGCGATCCGTCGGGCTTCACTAGCTGGAAACGCTTTGTAGAGTGATGCCAACGCATGAGTATTCAGGTTATCCATAACAAGTACTATTTTTTCGCTATCTGGATAACTGACCTCTACCAGATATTTTATTTCTTCTGCCCAGTCAATCGCTGTACGGTGTTCCCGGACACTTACATGGCGTACACCACCCAAGGGCTCCACAAACACAAAGATACTGAC
>CAJSZQ010000012.1 GCA_910574185.1 Lachnospiraceae bacterium | reverse complement strand
TGGAAGAAGAATCTTCGGAAAGGATGTTTAGAATTATCCTTCTGTCTAATCAAAAAAGAATAAGTCTGTAAGCTGTTTTTCTTGCTTACAAACTTATTATACGAGGAGTGACAGAGCATGAGTAAAAAAGTATTGGTAATTTCAACAAGTCTTCGTAATAACAGCAATTCAGACGCATTGGCGAATTCGTTTGTGAAAGGAGCAAAAGAGGCAGGAAATCAGGTAGAAAAAATTAGTCTAAGAGATAAAAGTATTGGGTTTTGCCAAGGGTGTCTGGCCTGCTTAAAAGCAGGAAACTGTGTAATAAAGGATGATGCAGTGGAGATTGCAAAAAAGATGCACGATGCAGAGGTTATTGTATTTGCAACGCCAATTTATTATTACGAAATGTCCGGGCAGATGAAAACGATGTTGGATCGCGCCAATTCTCTGTACGGGACAGATTATATATTTCAAGATCTATACATGCTTTCCACAGCTGCAGAAGATGAGGAGCGTGTAGATGCAAGAGCAGTCGGCGGACTGGAAGGATGGATTGAGTGCTTTGAACGTGCCAGACTTGCCGGAACTGTATTTGCAGGCGGTGTAAATGGGATTGGAGAAATTGAAGGTCATCCGGCGCTTGAACAGGCATTTGAGATGGGAAAGGCAGTTTAACGGTAAGATATATCGCTAATATTATCAGCTTATAAAGGTGGGATTTTATATATCTCACAGTCTTTGCCAAATAATGTATCACTTAAACTAATCTTCCGTATATTGGTAATGCGCCTTGCCATGACTTCTGGAGATTCCGGATGATCGCTTGAAATCCATTCGATAGCGGCTTGAATAGAGGCTATCGAATGGTATTTTGTTACAAACAATTGCTCGTCAGACAGCGGATTTCCGTGATTGTGATAGGTATGCCAACGGATATCATAATCCACAACAAACCAGAGCATAAAGTCCATAAGACAGTTTTGCTCACGCATAGCACAAGCTTGTTTTAAAAACTTACGATGTGCATCTATATTTCTATAAAAACTCAAAGTATTCTCATAATAAGTATAATCAGGGCTGTTATTTAAAAAATTTCCCAACACCTTATGCTGATAAGTCCATTGAATCAGATCATTTTTATCCCGGAAACGGTTATAAAATGTTTGGCGGCTCACACCGGTTGTCTTTAATAAGTCTTTAATGGTAATGGATGTGAGTTGTTTTTGCTCACAAAGCATTAATAATGCATCTGCTAACAAATTATGAATATCAATTGCCATTTTAATTCCCCTTTTCTAATCAAGTATTATTTATATTTTAACATACTGCAGGATAAACAGTCTCAAATATTTTTAAATCAGTTTTGACATTTGTGGTGCGTTTGTCTATATATGGACAAATAGATAAGAAAAAACTTCATATAGACAATGGAATATAAATATCTATATGCAGATATTTAAGAGAGTTTGTAAATTGAAAAAACTTTAACAAAGATTATTCTATACGTAGGAATAAAACCATAGATAAATTTTTATAAGGAGGGACGGTTAAATATGGAAAATCTAAAAATGTTTACACCTATTTCCATTGGAAATATGGAAGTAAAAAACAGATTTGTAGTTCCGGCAATGGGAACAAATCTTGCAGAACACAATGGAGAAGCGGGAGATGCCTTGGTTTCTTATTATACGGAACGGGCAAAAGGTGGGTTTGGTCTTATTATTATGGAATGTTCTGCAGTAAGTTATGAAGGACGTTCTCTAGAAAATGAGTGTGGAATGTGGGATGATTCATTAATTTCAAGTTACCAAGAGCTTACCGAGTCCGTACATAAAGAAGGTGCTAAGATTGCGGTACAGTTGAGACATTGTGGAAGAGAGACAGAAACCAAATACACAGGTGGTAAAAATGTAGTGGCGCCGTCAAAAGTACCTTGTCCATCGTGCCAGACTATGCCTCATGAAATGGCAGCCAAAGAAGTATATGAAATGGTATCAGTTTTTGGAGATGCAGCTCTTAGAGGAAAGAAAGCAGGATTTGACGCAGTGGAGCTTCATGCATCGCATGGATATTTGATTGCTCAGTTTTTATCTGGACATGCGAATAAGAGAACAGATGAATTCGGTGGATCCTTACATAACAGAATGCGTTTCTTACGACTTGTACTTAAGGATATTAAAGAAAAAGCCGGAGATGATTATCCGATAATTGTAAGGATCAGTGGGACAGAGATGATTACCGGGGGACGTGAAATTCAGGAGACAAAAGCGGTTTGTCAGATGTGCGAAAAAGAAGGTGTGGCTGCGATTCATGTAAGCATTTCCACATATGGCAGCCTTGCATACTGTATCGGTTCTACTTATTTAGCACCGGGATATGAGACAGATGCGGCGGCACAGATTAAGAATATAGTTAATATTCCGGTGATTACTGTAGGACGCTATACAGATGCAGAGATTGCAGAAACAGCAATTCGTGATGGAAGTGCCGACATGGTAGCCTTTGGAAGGCAGTCTATTGCAGAACCACATTTTCCTAATAAAGTGTTGGAAGGAAAGCAGGATGAGATTATACCTTGTATCAGTTGTGGTCAGGGATGTATTATGAACATTTTTGATGATGTACCAATCAGTTGTGTCGTGAATCCATTTAATAGTACAGAAGATAAATATATTGCCAGTAAAACAGAAACTCCAAAATATGTAGTCATTGCAGGCGGTGGACCGGGAGGGTTGCAGACAGCCTGGATTCTTGCGGCGAGAGGACATAAAGTGGATTTGATTGAGAAAGAAAATTACTTGGGTGGGGCATTTTTATCGGCATCTTATCCACCGTCCAAGAGTCCGATTGCAAAAATGATTGGCTATTATATCAGACAGTGTAAGAAATATGGTGTAAATATCTTACTAAATACAGAACTTACGACAGAAAAAGTAAAAGAGTTAAATCCAGATGTACTGGTCATTGCAACAGGAAGTAAGAATTTGACACCACCAATCAAGGGATTAGAACAGGCAGAAATTTTGAATCCGTGTGATGTGCTTCTTGGAAAAGTGGTAACTGGGCACAAAGTCTTAGTTGCGGGTGGAGGCTTGATTGGTGCAGAAACAGCAGATTTCCTTGCAGAGCAGGGAAGAGATGTTACGGTCATTGAGATGAAGCCGGAAATCGCTGCAGACCTTGATCCATATGGAAAGCCAATGCTTTTAAAGGAACTCAAAAATCATGAAGTAAGGTTGCTTGCTAATGCAGCAATTCAAGAATTTCTTCCAGATGGTGTGACTTATAAGGATTTGACAAAGAAAGATGCAGAGGTTGAAACTTTGGATGGTTTTGATAGTGTAGTTCTTGCACTTGGAACAAGAAATCATAATCCATTTGAAGAATCAGTAAAAGATTTTATAAAAGAAGTCTATGTAATTGGTGATGCGAAGAAAGCCGGAAAAGTGTATGCGGCAACTCATGAATCTGTAACGGTTGCGATGAGTATTTAAAAGGAGGGTGGAATGAATATGAAAATGAATGAGAGAACTGGGAATTTTATCAGTGTATTAGCAGTTTATTTTGCTGCAAATGTTATCTTTATCATGAGTCCGGCTATGAATTCAATCGCAACCAATTTGTATCCGGATATCGAATATGGTACAGTACTTATGCTTTCCACAATTTCATCTTTGTTTATGATTCCAGGTTCACTGCTTGCTGGCGCTGTACTTGGAAAGGAAATAGGATTTAAGCAGATGGCAGTAATTTCGCTAGGCGGAATTGTAATCGCTGGAGTGCTTCCATATTTTATCACGAATTTTACAGTTGTATTAATTTTAAGAATCATTGTTGGTTTCTGTATCGGGCTTGGTTTTCCGCTTCAGAGTACGCTTGCGTTAAAGTTGTTTAACGATAATGAGCGTCCGGCAATTTTAGGAAAAGCAACGGTAGCTATGTCTTGTGGGGCAATTTTTTATATGCTGGTGTCAGGAACTGTATGTGATATGGATGCCTCTTATGTCTGGCTGGTACATGGAATTTTAATTGTACCGCTTATATTGGTAGTAATATTCTTAAAGGAACCAGAAAAGATTGAAGAAAGTGAGCAAGTAGAAATTAAGGATGCGAAGAATGAGAAATTACCAATGCTTGCAGTGATAACATCGGGCCTATTTATGGTTGTATTCTTTGCATTTTATCCGGTGCTTCTGAATATGTCTGCAATTGTGGAACAAGAAGGATTAGGAGCAGGAGCAGTGACTGGTATTATTTCTTCACTCTTTACAATTGGAAATGCGATTGCAGGAATCATTTTTGCAAAAGTATATAAAGCAACAGGGAAATATGTAATTCCAGTAGGACTTGTATTCTGGGCAATTGGAACTGCAATCTTTAGTTTTGGAAATCATATAGCAATGATTGTGGCAGGCGTTGTGATTTGTGGTATCTCTGTACAGACTGTATGGCCAGGAATCATCAATAGTTTTTCACAGTATGTTCCTGCAAGTAAACAAAGTATGGCATCAGCATTGTTTATTAGCGGCATGAATTTGGGATGTTTCCTTACCAGTTTTTATATTACAGGAGTTGCAGAACTCACAGGTAACGCAGATCCAAGACTTCCTTGTCAGATTGGACTTATGATTGTAGTTGTATTTGCAGTTATCTGGTCAATGATAGAAATAAAAAGAAAAAGAAGTGAATAAAGGAGAAAAATACCATGAAAGTAAATAATTTTGTATATTATAATCCAACAAAGATTTATTTTGGCAATGAGCAGCTTATACATCTTTCAGAAGAGGTGAAAAAGTACGGGGATAAAGCAATTCTTATATATGGAGGCGGTTCTATTAAAAAGACCGGATTTTATGATAAGATTATGAAAGTGTTAGGCGATGCGAATATTCAGGTGTCTGAATGTGCAGGAATTGAACCTAACCCACAATATACTTCCGTAAATCGTGCCGCCAAAATCAGTCGTGACAATGACTGCAATGTGATTATTGCAGTGGGCGGCGGCTCTGTTATTGATGCTGCAAAAGTTGTGGCACAGGCGCACTTTTACGAGGGTGATTGTTGGGATCTTGTGACTAAAAAAGTAGATGAGCCAAGAGCGCTTCCGTTAATTGTTCTTCCGACTATGGCGTCTGCAGGTTCTGAAAATGACGCATGGGCAGTTATTTCTAATGCAGATACAAATGAGAAGTTAGATCCATGGCATCCAGGCTACCAGCCGACGGTTGCATTTATTGATCCGGAAATCACCTATACAGTGGGAAAATACCAGACGGCAGTAGGAGTAGCAGATATTTTCTCTCATATTATGGAAATCCGATATTTTGTGAAAGATCACAAAATCGAATTTGTCAGTGAGATGATGGAAGTTATGGCAAAAAATGTTGTGAAATATGGAACGATTGCAGTAAATGAACCGGAAAATGTAGAGGCAAGACAAAATCTTTCCTGGATTTCTGCGATGATCACTGGAGGTATCATGGATGTAGGAGTCGTACAGGATATGGCATTACATATGACAGAGTATGGAATTGCCGCATTTTATGAGATTTCTCATGGACATGGTATAGCTATTTTATTTCCAAGATGGATGCAATATATTTTAAGTGAAGAAACAGCTTCGGTATTCTATCATTTTGGGCAAGAAGTTTTTTGTATTGAGAAAGGGTTAAAAGCCATAGACGGGGCGCAAAAGACCATAGAGGCATTAGGCGATTGGCTTTATCATCAGATGGGACTGGAAAGTAGACTGTCTGCGTTTGGTGTAGAAGAAACGAAACTTCATGATATGGCAGTAAAAGCTACAGAAAATTGTGGGGGTGTACTTCATAGTCTTACGACATTGACAACAGAGGATGTAGAAAATATTTTCAAAATGTGTCTGTAAATTTAATGATAAAAGTCTAAGCAGGTTCTTCATCGGAGCCTGCTTTTTCTATACGACAAATATAAGAACAATTATAACACTAGAAAAAAGTTGCACTGTTTACGACATTTTCCTGGTTATTGTCCGGAAAGATGAAACGCATGGATTTGATGATGCTAATTGCGGATTAAGTATAGAAAATAAGCATGTGAGCATATCCAATATAAGTATTTGTTATGCAGATAAAAATGCTTTATAGTGAAGATAGAAAACAAGAATGAAAGAAAGGCGGAAAGTAAAATGAAAAAATTTTCAATGAAGAAAAAAATAGTGGCATTTGTACTCATGATGAGTATAGCAGTAGGATGTGGGCGAGAAGAAAGCAATAACGGTTCCTGGGATGACAGTTCCAGTGGAACAGAAGAAATCGGCAGAAACAATGATGCAGGCTCAGACTTTGATGAGATTCAGGATTTTAGTCAGGCAGATGCCACGCAGCTGCAGGTGGGACTTGGTGATGGAGGAGAGATGTTTACGATGCAGTTAGAAGATAATGATACTGCAAGAGCTGTTGCATATCATGTGGGAACTTCAGATTGGAGACTGCCAATTTATAATTACGATGATTTTGAAGGTTGGTCAGTGACGGAGAGTAAACAGTAATGCTTGAATTACTGCTAAAAGGAATCATGAGGTGGGGAATGCTTACCGAACTTACCTGTTTCTTGAAAAGAAAAGTAAGAAATCTAGAAATTTACAAAATCAATCAAATATTTAAAAGAAGAAAAGGAGATTTAATCATGGAAGTAATTAAGAACAAAACATTTGATGAAGAGAGAGCGTTATATGGAAGCAGAAATCTTTTGGTAAAAGATTGCAGATTTGACGGTCCGGCAGACGGAGAAAGCGCTTTTAAAGAAGCAAAGGATATTCAGGTGGAAAACGTGTTTTTCAATCTTCGTTATCCATTCTGGCACGATCAGAGAGTAAAAATTGATGGGGCAGAGCTTACTGAACTTTGTCGTGCGGCGCTTTGGTATACAAATGATGTGGAGATTACAAACAGTAAACTTCATGGAATCAAAGCACTTCGTGAATGTTCAGGAGTAAAGATGGACGGATGTGATATTATTTCACCAGAGTTTGGCTGGTCAACCAGAGGAATTGAAATGGAAAATTCCAGTGCAGAAAGCGAATATTTCATGATGCGTTCCGATCATCTGCATTTTGACAATGTGAGTCTGAAAGGAAAATATTCGTTCCAGTACATTGAAGATTCTGTATTTGAAAACTGTAACTTTGATACAAAAGATGCATTCTGGCATGCCAAAAATGTGGTTGTCAGAAACAGCGTGGTAAAAGGTGAGTATCTTGCATGGTATTGTGAGAATGTGACTTTTGAAAATTGTAAGATTATCGGTACGCAGCCGCTTTGTTATTGTAAAAATCTAAAACTGATTAACTGTGAGATGGCAGGATGCGACCTCAGTTTTGAAAAATCAGATGTAGAGGCAACTCTTACAGTCCCAATCGACAGTATTAAAAATCCTTTGAGCGGTCATATTTATGTACCGGCTGTCGGTGAAATGATTGTGGATGATGAAAATGCGAAAGAAGAAATTTTGATAACAAAAGCAGAGTGTGCGTAGGAGAGAAGGGCATGAAAAAAGTATCTTATTTTGTTTTGTTCGTTGCGATGCTGGTATTATTAGCAGGATGTGGCAGAAACCATGAATCCCCGGAGACGGTAAATTCAGATATGGAACAGACAGAAACTGTGGATAAAGAGACTGGCGGTGAAACAAAAGAGACCTCGGTAGAAACAGATGTTGAGGAGAATTTGGGAAGTGAGGAAAATAGGATGTATATTACAGTAGGAAATACAACGATGACCATGACGCTGGCTGATAACGCTTCTGCAACCGCATTTCGGGAAATGGCAGCATCCGGATCATTTACAGTAGAAACTAAAGAATATGGTGGGTTTGAGCAAGTAGGCTCTCTTAGTGAGAGCTTACCTGCCAATGATGAACAGATTTCTACAGAACCAGGTGATGTTATGTTGTATCAGGGGAATTCAGTAACAATCTTTTATGGTTCGAATTCCTGGAGTTATACAAGGCTTGGAAAGATAGAAGGAATGAGCCAGGAGGAATTGCAGGGGATATTTGGGAATGGAAATACTTCTGTGGTATTTTCCTTAGAATAGTAAAAGCAGAAATCAGGAGGTACGATAATGTTAGGAAATATTGAATTTTCAAATCCGACAAAATTATATTTTGGTAAAGAGTCTTTGCAGTATTTAAATGAAGAATTGTCAAAATACGGAACGAATATCATAATGGTGGGGCTGTAATTACGAATCATGAAAGTAAGTTGAAAATCGGACATGTATTTGGTGACAATGTATTTCCGATGTTTGCTGTCCTTAATCCGGTATTTACTATGACATTGCCAAAATATCAAATGACAGCCGGGATTTTTGCAATGGAAGAAGTGCGTTTCCTCACAGGGCAGGAAAAGATTCGCAGCAGGAAGAAACACCGGAAACTAAGTCCCGTATCCATGGGAGTTGCAGACTTTCAGCACGACCGCAAAAAGTCAGTGAGTATTGCAATATCCTTAAGCCTGGACGGAATCCTTCTTCTGGTGGTATCCTCCATGGCTCTGGCACGCTCGCGGAAGTATGCTGATACCTAATCCGCTTTCAACCATTGACATAATGGCGTAGTCATCCCATGTTGTAAAATGAATTTTGGGGGCGAGGTTGCATTTTTCAAATATTTCTGATATTTCCGCTTTTGCGCCTTTTTCCAAAAGCATAAAAGGATAATCGCAAAGGGCATTGACTGGAAATCGGTCACAGTCAGCAAGAGGGTGTGTTTCCGGTAACACTACCAGTAGTTTGACAAAGAAGTTTTGGACGGGGAGTATTACGGTTGCAGTGACGGAACGACAACAGGGTATATGAAGATAAAAACCGAATTGATAATAAAAAAAATTCTGCCGTTTGCAAAGCATGAGGCAGTTATTATTGAGGTGTGAAATGAATTTGTATCATAACAGAATTATTGTAAAGGTTGGAACTTCCACGCTGACAAATGAAATGGGGCAAACCAATATCACAGGGCGATTAACGCCCTGTTTGCAAAATTATCCAAATGCTTTCTGACAAATTATATGCGATTTCTGGAGAAAGTGTATGTAGAAGAATGAAGGATGTATTACGGTGGAACGTCCGCTCTGAGGTGAAAATGGAGAGCCTGTGCTAAAAAAGGTAAAAAGCAACCGAATACTTCTTTACGAGATATAGAAAATGTTCTGCTGAAAGAAAATATAAAAGAATATTTTAAGCGTGAGGTGTTACCATTTGCGCCGGATGCATGGATTGATGAAAAGAAATCCAAAGTAGGATATGAGATTGCATTCTTTTCTGTTAAGGGGTATGATAGAGCCAGAGGCCTTATGACACCGATGCAAACATTTCTGTCTGTGCGGATTAAGAAGGATTTCCGGGAGAACAGGAATCGATTTAGTTCAGAAAGCAGAGCGGAGATTCCTGTATTCATGAATCTGGATAGAGGATACCCAGTGGGTATGAATAAGCGCAATGGGTCATGAGAGTAATTTAGGAAAGAAGGGACTAAAATGTATAATTTTGAGTATTTTACGCCTACAAAGGTCCTGTTCGGCAGAGGAACAGAGACAAAAGTCGGACAGCTTGTGGCGGAGCAGAACTGCAAAAAGGTATTAATCCATTATGGAAAGGGTAGCGTAATTCGCTCCGGTTTATTGGACAGAGTGAAGAAGTCTCTGGACGAATATCATGTGAACTATATTGAGCTGGGCGGCGCAGTTCCCAATCCAAGACTTAGCCTGGTATACGAAGGGATTGAACTGTGTAAGAAAGAAGGCGTTGACTTTATTCTTGCAGTGGGCGGAGGAAGCGCCATTGATTCTGGAAAGGCCATCGGTTATGGCGTGGTAAATGAAGGCGACGTATGGGACTTTTACTGTAAGAAGCGTCAGGCAAAGGGATGCCTGCCTGTCGGCGTAGTCCTTACCCTTTCGGCTACCGGAAGTGAAATGAGCAATTCCTCTGTTATTACAAGGGAAGAAGACTGGAACAAACGTGGATACAACTGTGATTATGGGAGACCGAAATTTGCGATTATGAATCCAGAGCTTACCATGACTCTGCCGGATTACCAGACGGCTTGTGGCTGTACGGATATCATGATGCATACCATGGAGCGGTATTTTACCAACGGCGGTAATATGGAGATTACAGACAGCATAGCAGAAGCGCTGCTTAGAACAGTACTTACCAATGCAAAGATTCTGGTGAAAGAGCCGGATAATTATGACGCAAGGGCGGAAGTAATGTGGGCGGGGAGCCTTGCACACAACGGTCTGACCGGATGCGGCAACGACGGAGGAGACTTTTCGTCTCATGCGCTGGAGCACGAGATAGGCGGCATGTTTGACGTGGCTCATGGCGCAGGGCTTGCAGCAATCTGGGGAAGCTGGGCAAGATATGTATATAAGGATTGTCTGCCAAGATTCAAACGTTATGCCCTGAATGTAATGGGGGTAAAAGAGGAAGGTACGGATGAAGAGATAGCGCTGAAGGGAATTGAAGCTATGGAAGATTTCTACCGGGAGATTCATATGCCGGTTACAATCCGGGAGCTTGGTATTGAGCCGACAGATGAACAGTTAAAAGAGATGGCTCGCAAGTGCGCCGCAGCCTGCAATAACGAGAAGGGATCTGCGAAAATTCTCAGGGAAGAAGATATGCTGGCAATCTATAGGATGGCGTTATAAAATACATAGCAGAAGATAATCAGAATAGAATGAGGCGGTGAAGGCTGCTTCATTCTATTTTTTCAATTCTTCCCAATATAATAATTCTCCTGGTGCAGAGTTTCGCCAAGCATAATACAGACAGTACACTGGATTTATATGATGAGCCTAAGAAATTTTTGACATAAATTTACAGGAATTGACATATTGTGTGACTATGGTAATCTCATATATTCTGTTATTTTTACATAAAATTGCAAAAAATGTCTGAACATGGTGGAATTTTAAAATCTGGTCGAAAAGTGGACGGTTTTTACGACGTTTATTTCTTGAAGAAAAATTTAGGGAAAATTATAATTGATTTTGCAAACTTTCAGTAAAGAATAGGAGGATTTGAAGAATGGGAGTAATCAGCGTGGCGATAGCCGATGACAATGAGAGAATTGTGGAACTGCTTGGCGACATTATTAGCGGCGACAAGGAACTCCGTCTGGTAGGAAAAGCGAATAACGGAGAAGATATGTGCTCGATTATCCGGGAAAAGGAGCCGGATGTTGTCTTATTGGATCTGATTATGCCAAAGATGGACGGGTTAAGCGTGATGGATCAGATTAACAAAGATAAAAAGCTGAATAAGCATCCGAATTTTATTGTAGTTACGGCGGTAGGACAAGACAGAATCACAGAGGATGCATTCAGCAAGGGAGCGCATTACTATGTGATGAAGCCCTTTAAGAATGAAGTGATTCTAAATTATATTAAGAGTACCGTCAGGAAGAAATCTATAAGTGCATATTCCAAAGCCGAGCATGGAGAAAGCCTGGAAAAGCAGGAGGAAATGAGTTTGGAGAACCGGGTGACGGATATGATTCATGAGATTGGGATTCCGGCCCATATCAAGGGATATCATTACCTGAGGGACGCGATTATTATGGCGGTAGAGGATATGGATGTGCTGAATGCGGTGACAAAGGTTCTGTATCCAACCGTTGCAAAGAAGCATCAGACTACGGCCAGCAGGGTGGAACGTGCCATCCGTCATGCCATTGAGGTGGCATGGAGCAGAGGGAAATTAGATACGCTGGATGATCTGTTCGGGTATACGGTGAGCAACGGAAAAGGGAAGCCGACAAATTCCGAGTTTATTGCATTGATTGCCGATACTCTGCGGCTGGAATATAAAAACAGGTAGACTGGACCAGAAATAAGGTAAATTGTTAAAATATTATTTTGAAAAACAGGATAAAGCTTTATTTTTTGATGAAAATACGGTACAATAACAGAGAATGAAGGAATGACTATTCAAATGGAGGAAAGAAAGATGAAAAAGATACTTTTTGCAACTTCAGAGGCGGTACCGTTTATTAAGACCGGCGGTCTTGCAGATGTAGCAGGTTCACTGCCGAAGTATTTCGATAAGGAAAACTATGAAGTTCGCGTAATGCTTCCGAAGTACATGTGTATTAAGGAGGAATGGCGCAGCAAACTGGAATATGTAACACATTTTTACATGGATTGGAATTGGAGATCAGAGTACGTAGGAGTTCTGAAGCTAGAACACGAAGGAGTTACGTTCTATTTTATAGATAATGAAGGATACTTTCATGGATTTGCACCATACGGAGAGATTTTTGGGGATGTTGAGAAGTTCGCATTTTTCTCAAAGGCGGTGCTCAGCACGCTTCCGCTGATTGACTATCGGCCGGATATTATTCACTGTCATGACTGGCAGACTGGGCTGGTGCCGGTATATCTGGATAATTTCCGTTACGGCAATGAATTTTTCCGGGGAATTAAGACGGTTATGACCATTCATAACTTAAAGTTTCAGGGAACGTGGGATACGA
The DNA here is from genome assembly GCA_910574185.1 of Lachnospiraceae bacterium. Classification (GTDB taxonomy): domain Bacteria; phylum Bacillota; class Clostridia; order Lachnospirales; family Lachnospiraceae; genus Claveliimonas. The sequence continues at coordinate 100,883 of CAJSZQ010000012.1, read as the reverse complement.
AGAGGATTAAGGATATGACGGGGCTTCCGGAGTATTATTTCGTGCCGGACAAGCTTGAGGCATATAAGGACGCCAACTATCTAAAGGGCGGCATTGTTTATGCAGACCGTGTGACTACGGTAAGTAATACATATGCGGAAGAGATTAAGACGCCGTTTTACGGCGAGAAATTAGACGGATTGATGAATGCGCGCTCTAATTGTCTGTCAGGTATTGTGAACGGTCTGGATTATACGGATTGGGACCCGGAAACAGATACGCGGATAGAGAAGAATTTCTCAATTAAGAATTTTAGAAAAGAGAAGATAAAGAATAAAGTAGCGCTGCAGAGAGAGTTAGGGCTTGCTGAAGATCCGAAGAGAATGATGATTGGTATTGTATCGCGTCTGACAGACCAGAAGGGCTTTGATTTGATTGCATATATTATGGATGAACTGTGCCAGGATGAAGTTCAGATCGTGGCGTTGGGTACCGGTGCAGAGCAGTATGAGAATATGTTCCGTCATTTTGCATGGAAATATCCGGATAAGGTGTCGGCGAATATTTACTATTCCGATCCGATGTCGCATAAGATTTATGCAAGCTGCGACGCGTTCCTGATGCCGTCTCTGTTTGAGCCATGCGGACTGAGCCAGCTTATGAGTCTTCGCTATGGTACGCTTCCGATTGTTCGTGAGACCGGAGGATTGAAGGATACCGTAGAGCCGTATAATGAGTATGAGAAGACAGGAACAGGCTTTAGCTTTACGAATTACAACGCTCACGAGATGCTGAATACAATTCGTTATGCAGAGCAGATTTATTACGATAAGAAGAGAGACTGGAATAAGATGGTTGAGAGGGCGATGGCGAAAGACTTCTCATGGAATCATTCTGCAAGACAGTATGAGGAATTGTACGACAGCCTTCTGGGATAATGGGAGCCTTCATGGACGCTAGGATAAGAGAGGCGATCCGTTACCTGGGATATGGAGGTCATGCGGTAGATGAACAGACGCTTGCTTTGATCGAGGATTCATTCACAGAATTGGAAGAGGCTGCAAAAAGGCGAATCATCTATCGCATTTTTGGCGTGACCTGGGGAGCGGGACGTCTTACGATTGGGAAGATGGATATTGCAAGCAGGAATCTGTCCAGGAACCTTAAGGACTGTAAGGAGGCGATTCTTTTAGGAGCCACGCTTGGGATTGAGGTTGACAGGCTGTTAAAGAGGTATTCGCTTACGGATATGTCCAGAGTGGTGGTACTGCAGGCGGCGGCAGCGGCGATGTTAGAAGATTATCTAAATCAGTGTCAGGACAAACTGCGCGGGGAATTTGAGTCCAGGGGGGAGTATCTGCGGCCAAGGTTCAGTCCTGGTTACGGAGATTTCGATATCCGGCATCAGGATATGATTCTGCGGATGTTGGATGCGGATAAACGTATTGGACTTGCAATGACTGACAGTTATATGCTGACGCCTACCAAGTCGGTAACCGCGGTAATCGGTATCAGCAGAAAGAAGGAGAGGTGTCCCCTGGAGGGCTGTGAGGCCTGTGATAAGAAAGACTGCATATATCGGAGGAATACTTAGATGATAACAGATAGACTGGGAAAAGAGCTTCTTTTTTTTGACGGCGGCATGGGAACCCTTCTTCAGGAGAGGGGACTAAAACCTGGGGAGCTTCCGGAGGTCTGGAATATTGAACATACGGAAGAAGTATTTGACATTCACAGACAGTATTTTGAGGCGGGCAGCGATATGGTGCTTGCCAATACTTTCGGAGCGAATGCATTGAAATTTCACAGCGATGAATATGAGTTGGAGGATATTGTGACGGCAGCCGTCGTCAGCGCCAAGGAGGGGGCGAACTTTGGCGTACACGACGGAAGAGAGGTGTATGTGGCTCTGGATGTGGGGCCTACGGGCAAACTCTTAAAGCCCATGGGAGATCTATCCTTTGAGGATGCTTACGCTGCTTTTGCAGAGACGATGCGTTATGGGGAAGAGGCTGGGGCGGACCTTATTCACATTGAGACCATGAGCGACACCTATGAGGTGAAAGCAGCGGTGCTGGCGGCAAAAGAAAATACAAAGCTTCCGGTATTTGTGACCATGATTTTTGACGAGAAGGGCAAGCTTCTTACCGGCGGGGATGTGCCGGGAGTGGTTGCTCTGTTAGAAGGGCTTCGGGTGGATGCTCTGGGAATGAACTGCGGCTTAGGACCGGAACAGATGATTCCGATTTTGAAGGAGGTTAGGAAGTATACTTCCCTTCCGATTATTGTAAAGCCGAACGCCGGCCTTCCGAAACAGAAGGACGGAATCACCTATTATGACGTGGAGCCGGAGAGGTTTGCAGAGACGATGCAAAAGCTCGTGGAGCTGGGAGCCTGTGTGATTGGAGGATGTTGCGGGACTACGCCGGAGCATATCCGGGCTATGACGTCTGCCTGCCGGGGAATGAAAGTAAGTCCTCCGGTGAAGAAGAACGCAACTATCGTATCTTCCTATGGCAAAGCGGTGGAAATCGGCGATAAGCCGGTGATTATCGGCGAGCGGATTAACCCGACGGGAAAGAAGAAGTTAAAGCAGGCATTAAAAGACCATGATTTGGATTACATATTAAAAGAAGCCGTTGCCCAGCAGGATTATGGAGCCCATATACTGGATGTGAATGTGGGACTGCCGGATATTGACGAGACGGCTGTGATGACGGAGGTGGTAAAGGAGCTTCAGAGTATTACCAGTCTTCCGCTGCAGATTGATACGGTGAATGGGGAAGCCATGGAAGCGGCTATGCGTATTTACAACGGGAAACCAATGATTAATTCGGTCAATGGAAAGCAGGAATCTATGAACCAGGTATTTCCTCTGATTCAGAAATATGGCGGCGTGGCGGTAGGGCTTACCATTGATGAGGATGGAATTCCGGATACTGCTGCAGGGAGGCTTCGGATTGCCAGGAAGATTATTGCGGAAGCTTCTAAGTATGGAATTGATAAGAAGGATATTGTTATCGACGTGCTTGCGATGACCGTCAGTTCCGACGCAAATGGAGCTAAGACAACTTTAGAGGCATTGAAACTGGTCCGGGAAATGTGCGGTGTCAGAACGGTGCTGGGAGTGTCGAATATTTCCTTTGGCCTGCCGTTTCGGCCTGCGATTAATTCTAACTTTTATACCATGGCTATGCAGAATGGCTTAAGCGCAGGCATTGTAAATCCTTCCTCTGAGGATATGATGCGCGCGTATGATTCCTTTTGTGCGCTGATGGGATATGACGAGAATTTTGCGCATTATATTGAGCGTTATGGCAGCCGGACGGCGGAGGTGAAGACAGGAGCAAAAGATTCCGACATGACGCTGTCGGCGGCGATTGAAAGGGGCCTGAAAGAAGAGGCGCATCTGATTACGACGCGGCTTATAGGTGAGATGGAGCCATTGGATATCATTAATCAGGAATTAGTTCCTGCTCTGGACCGGGTAGGAAAGGGTTTTGAGCTGGGAACGGTATTTCTGCCGCAGCTTCTTATGAGCGCAGACGCGGCAAAGAACGCTTTCGCAGTGATTAAGGAACGGTTTGCAGGGGAGGACAGTCTAGAGGAGAATCAGGAGCGGATTATTCTGGCTACAGTCAAAGGCGATATACACGATATCGGGAAAAATATCGTGAAAGTATTGCTTGAGAATTATGGTTTTGGCGTGATTGACTTAGGAAAGGACGTAGCGCCGGAACAGATTGTTCAGAAGGCTTTGGAGGAAGATGTGAAGCTGGTGGGTTTGAGCGCCCTGATGACTACGACGGTGGTTAGCATGGAAGAGACGATAGCGCTGCTCAGAGAGAAAAAGGCAGACTGTAAGGTCATGGTAGGCGGCGCGGTTCTGAATCAGGAATATGCGGATATGATTGGGGCGGATTTCTATGGGAAGGACGCAATGCAGTCGGTCTACTATGCGCAGAAGGTATTTGGCCGGGAATAATTGCCGGTATTTTTTGAAATGACAGAAAGCGAAAGTTATTGTGAAAAAATGAGCGGTAACAGACAGAGTTAATGAATAAACAAATATGTCCTCGGAATAAGAGTGCATATATCTAGGTAAATTTTTTTACATGAAGGAGGAGCGGAAGATGATCAGAGGTTTGGACACAGAGGTCAAGAGAATCAGAAGGAAAGTGTTCCGGGAGGTGGCGAAACTAGGGTTCAAGGGTTCGCCGGAAACACTCAACAATGATATGGAGGAGATACCATATACGCTGGTAAATGAGAATTCTCCCAGATACAGGGAGAATGTTTACCGTTCAAGATCAATTGTCAGAGAGCGTCTGCGTTTGGCGATGGGGCTTTCCCTGCGACCAGAGAACAAACATGTGCATCTGACAGCGGGAGTGGAGGCAAGTAATATTTCCGAAAAGTATTATGAGCCGCCGTTGATGCAGGTAATTCCTTCTGCCTGTGAGGCGTGTGAGGAAAAGGGCTATGAGGTCAGCGATATGTGTAAAGGCTGTCTGGCTCATCCTTGTATGGAGATATGCCCGAAAGGCGCGATTTCTTTTGTAAAGGGAAAATCTTATATCGATCAGGAAAAATGTATCAAATGCGGGAAATGTAAATCAGCATGCCCCTATGATGCAATTGCTAAAAAGGAACGTCCCTGTCAGATGGCCTGCGGCGTAAATGCGATTGTTTCAGACAATATGGGAAGGGCTTATATTGATAATAAGAAATGCGTATCCTGCGGTATGTGTATGGTAAATTGTCCGTTTGGGGCAATCTCGGATAAATCTCAGATATTCCAGCTTGCCAGAGCGCTGACAGAAGGAGATGAGATTATTGCAGAGTTGGCTCCGGCATATGTGGGGCAGTTTGGGGATAACATTACTCCGAGGAATTTAAAGGCGGCCTTAAAGGAGCTTGGCTTCTCCGAAGTATATGAAGTAGCGCTGGGGGCGGATATCGGAGCGATTGCAGAGGCGCATCATTACGTGGAGAAGGTAACGACCGGAGAGCTTCCGTTCCTTCTGACATCCTGCTGTCCGTCTTGGGCGATGCTGGCGAAGATTTACTTCCCGACGTTAGCAGATAAGGTATCTCAGGAGTTGACTCCTATGGTGGCTACCGCGCGTACCATTAAGAAAGAGCACCCTAATGCAAGAGTGGTATTTATCGGACCATGTGCGGCGAAGAAACTGGAGGCTATGAGAAGAACTGTAAGAAGCGATGTGGATTTTGTGGTTACATATGAAGAGCTTCAGGCTATGTTTGACGCCAAGGAAATCAATCTGGAAGAGTATGAGGCAGAATCCTCCTTCCACGATGCAACCGGTGCGGGAAGAGGCTACGCGGTTGCCGGAGGCGTTGCGGAAGCTATTGAAAAGTGTATCAATGAATACTATCCGGATGTAGAGGTTCATATTGAGCACGCAGAGGGTCTTGCAGAGTGCAAAAAGACGCTGATGCTTGCCAAGTCAGGCCGGATGAACGGCTGTCTGATTGAGGGTATGGGGTGCCCGGGCGGCTGTGTAGCAGGTGCGGGGACCAATATACCGATTCCGAAGGCACAGAAGAAGATTAAAGACTTTATCAAGGCATCTTCCAAGCCAATTCCGCCAAAGGAGCTAGAGGAGATTGAATTGAAATAAAACACCGGATTTAAGCGGCGAATAGTATTATGAGCAGCCGTCAGAACAGAGGATTGTTCTGGCGGCTGTTTGCTTGTTTGGCGTCCGTATCATCAGACGTTTTTAAACGTTTCTGATATATAGATAAAACCTATGAATGGTGTCATATATTGATATGCTCTATTCGACAAAGATGCAGATAAGTATTAAAATAACTGTATTTGAATGATAGGAAAAGTATGGAATACAGAGGATTGAAAGATTGAGTACAGATACGCAAAAACCAATTGTGGAGATGAGGCATGTTAAGAAAGCATTTGGTTATGTTCGGGCGCTGGAAGACATGAATTTTTCGGCGTATGCAGGAGAGGTAACTGCAATTGTGGGAGATAACGGTTCTGGGAAAAGTACGTTGATTAAGATTCTGACAGGCTGTATTAAGCCGGATGCAGGGGAAATCTGGATAAAAGGAAAGTGTTTTTTCTCCCTTACGGTAAAACAGTCTATGAAGGAGGGAGTGACTGCGGTTTATCAGGATTTGGCATTGGATAACTGTAAGGATTGTGCAGGAAATATATTCTTAGGGCGGGAGCTTATGAAGTATGGAATACTTCTTGATCATGTGCAAATGCGCAGAAAGACGGAAGAACTGCTGAGAAGCTTACACATTTCAATCCCTGATATTACGCAGCCGGTAGAGAAGATGTCAGGGGGACAGAGACAGGCCCTGGCAATCGCGCGAGCCGTCTATGCCGGAGGGGATATCTTCATTTTTGACGAACCTACTTCAGCGATGGGGATGAAAGAAACAGCCCGGATTATGAAATTGTTTATGGAGTTGAAAAAAGAGGGAAAGACGATAATTCTAATTAGTCATAATCTTTTTCAGGTATTTGATATCTCAGATAGAATCTGTGTGATACATAACGGAAGGTTTGTAGATTCGTTTCTGACCAAAGACAGCTCTCCGCAGAAATTGCACAAACTGATTGTGGAGAAAGAAGAGGAGTTAAGCGATGAAAAAATGGCTTGGTAAATATTCGCAGCAGATATTCCTTTTCACTGCTATGGTGATTGTCTGTATACTTCTGACGATAAGAAGCGAGTATTTTTTGACCTGGAAGAATATAAGAAATATTTTGGAAGCGGTTAGTTACAGGTTGATTCTGGCTATTGGCATGACGTTTGTGATTGCATCGGGCGTTATGGATTTATCGGCGGGCGCTATTGTGTCGCTGTGTGGCGTGACGATGGCGTTAGCGCTTCACGGAGGGATACCGGTACCGATAGCTGTGGCGTTTGGGATTCTATTGGGAATAGCGCTTGGCGCGGTAAATGGACTTTTGATTCATTATACAGGTATTAATTTTTTCATATTGACGCTGGCGGTCAGCGGTATGCTGAGAGGGATTTCCCTGATGATTACAGATGGGAAACCAATTACAAAATTCGGGCAGAACTTTATTTATCTGGGAATCGGGAGAATTGGCGAAATACAACTGTCGGTTTTGGCCGCGGCGCTTTTTACACTGATATCGATTCCGTTGATGTTTCATATGAAATGGGGCGGCTACGTGCTTTCTCTTGGAGGAAACAGAGAAGCGCTTATCAAATCTGGAATCCGGGCAGGTTTTTACCGGGTGACAGTTCATGCGCTGTTAGGAGCGGCGGCAGCGGCAGTGGCGGTAATCATAACGGCAAGGCTAAATTCAGCAGAACCAAATGCCGGAATGAATATGGAACTGGATGCAATTACGGCGGTGGTAATGGGAGGTACTTCTATCAAGGGAGGGAAGGCCAGCATTGCAGGAACAGTGATGGCGGTACTGATTCTTGGCGTTATACGAAACGGGCTGACGCTTATGAGCGTGTCATCGGATTATCAGCAGTGGATTACGGGATTTCTGCTTCTGGTATCTGTGTTAATTTCTGAAATTAAAGTCTATAAACTTAAGGCTTTAATGAAATAAATCTGCCTGTGCGGATGGAAACAGGGCGCTTTGTTACGTAAGGCCGGGTAAAATCCATCCGTACAAGTGAAAAATGATAAAGGAGGAGCTATATTATGAAGAAACGAGTTTTGTCTGTATTACTGGCCGTAAGCTGCATGGCAATGGTGTTGGCCGGCTGCGGAAGCAAGGAGGATGCGCCGGAGGCGGAGACGGCCGGAAAGGAAGAAACATCCAAAGAAGAGGCAGGCGGGGAAGAAGAGACGCAGAACAAGACGGCAGATATTCTTTCCGGAGTGGAAGAGCAGATGAATCAGGCGCTTGGCGAATTGCCGGAGACAGGAAAAGGAGAAAAGATTGGAATACTTATCAGTTCCACTTCAAATGAGTTTTGGGGAACAATGAAGACTCGTTATGAAGAAGCGGCGGAGGAACTTGGAATAGAGGTAGAAGTATTTGAAGCCTCTGCAGAGGACGATACGAAAGGGCAGTTGGATGCGCTGAATACCATGATTCCGATGGGATTTGATGCAATTATTTTATCGCCGATTGACGGAACGAATCTGATTCCTGGAATTGTCGCTGCAAATGAAGAGGGGATTCCTGTGATCAATCTGGGACCAGGCGTGGATATGGATGCGCTGGCGGATGCAAACGGACATTTGGACGGGAAGATTACCGTTAATTTTGAGGAGCAGGGAAGTACCGTTGCAAATGATATGATTTCCCGTATGCCAGACGGCGGAGAGGTTGCAATTCTGGCAGGATTAGAAGGCGCAGGGCAGAGCGTGGGAAGAACGAACGGAGCGACGAAAGTATTTGAGGAGACCGAAGGCGTTGAACTTGTAGCCGCGCAGGCCTGCGACTGGGATACTGAGAAGGCGTATGAGGCGACAAAGGACATTCTGACGGCACATCCAGAACTGAAAGGGATTTTTGCATGCAATGACAATATGGCGCTGGCGGCTGTGCGCGCACTGCAGGAAATGGAAATTGAGGGTGTCATGGTGTATGGCGTAGATTATACTTCAGATGCGAAAGCAGCTATCGAGGAAGGAACTTTGATGGGAAGTATGACTTATTCCAGCTCTGTTTATACAAAAGCAGCAGAAGAGATGGCGATGCTGATTGTACAGGGAAAGACTTTTGAGGGACCGGTTTATCTTCCGCTTACACTTGTAAACCAGGATAATATCTCAGACTTTGAAGGCTGGAAATAAATCGTGGAGCATTTCATAGAGACGGCATTGCTGACCCATGGGCTTCAATCTGTTACGAATGAAGAAATCCGGGATATATGGAGGGATAATAAAAATAACATCGTCTGGATTGCTAAGGGAGAGATTATTATTGGCAATGTAGAGCAATATCTGGATTTTCGTGCAGAGACAGAAAAATTGTTCCGAATTGACTGCATAAATTTGAATCGGGCGTTGGAGGAAGGGATTTCCGGTGCATTGACGGCTTCCGGTACGATGGCGGTTTGTGAGAAGTATAAAATTCCTCTGGCAGTTACCTGCGGCATGGGTGGAATCGGGGATATTAAGGGAGAAGAATTGTGCCCGGACCTTCCGGCATTAGCAGAGATTCCGGTAGCTTTGATTTCAGCAGGTCCGAAGGATATGCTGGACAGACAGAGTACAATTACATGGCTTATAGAGCATGGAGTAACGGTTTTGGGAGCCTGCCGCGATTATTGTACGGGATATATTTTTACAGGCGAAAAAGTAAAGCTTCAGGGTGTGTATGAGAAGAACTGTCGGGCGCCGCTTCTGATTATGAATGAAATTCCTGAGGATAAGAGGATTTCGGACGGAGCAATACTGGAGGATGCAGTCGGGAAAGGAAAAAAGGCGCAAGAGGATGGAAGATATTATCATCCTGCGGTCAATGGAAGAATCGATGAACTGACAGAAGGGTATTCTTCAAGGATTCAACTGAAGGCGCTGTTTGCCAATGCGCTTCTTGCAGAGAAAATATAGGGTTATATTTCACAAACCGATAACTCTTGAATACACGAGAGTTGTCGGTTTTGTATTTTGAGAGACGAAGATTATACCGATACATTTCATTACAGATTAGAGCCATTTCGATACAATGGGATTGTTCTTTTATCCCATATCTGTTATTCTGTTAAGAAACGTGGTGATGAAAATGATAAAATTCGCAATTTGTGATGATGAGCCGGTTATGGCACAGGAGATTACAACAATAATCATAGTCTGTTAATTTTTGTGACCGTTTTGAAAGAGTACGTTTTTGATGCCTTTGAAGTGGAGGCGTTCGACTATTTAATCAAACCATTGGATAGCGGTTATTTCAAGAGGACAATGGACAGGGTAATCATATCTTTACGGTCGAAAGAGGCCAAAAGCATTGTTATACAGCGAGGAACGGTGTCACAGAAGTTATCTCGTCAATCTTGAGTATGTTCGTGGAAGTAATGCCGGACAGGTTATGCTGTCACAGGGCGATAAAATCCCTGTTTTCAGATTGCGTGAGCGAGATTTAACGCAGGCTCTTTTGCGTTATATGAAAGAGAGGAATTTTTGATATGGACTATTTCGGCCTATGCCTTGACGGTCTTTGCCTGCTTGGGTTAAGTGTAATACACATTGCTTTTGTCAGCCGTCTGACCGGGAAGAAACAGAAAATATGGTACTTCGTTATCTACTTTTTTCTGCTCTGTACCATACAATGGTTTTTCACTACATTTGACTTTTCCGATGTGCTGCCAATCGGTGCGGAGTTGCTTCTATTATACGGCGTAAGCCGTCTGGCTTTGCAAAACCGGCAATCTGTATCTTGGGCCGCTGCAATTTTGGCAGTTTATATTTCTCAGCTTTCTTTCGGTATCGTCAACTCGGTAGAGGTGATACTATTCCCCCATATGGTCGGGAAAAAACTGTTGTATCTGTTATGTCTTTTAGCAACGCTGACCGTTTTTGCAATCTGCGCCTGTTGTTGTAGTGCGGTATTGAAATTTCTATCTCTGGCAGAAGATCGTCAAATGCCGTATGTCGGTTTGTTACTATTTCCCGGGCTGTTTTTCTTTGCTGCCGAACTGTATATTCTGCAAACTTCATATAGCGTCGTACCTTCGTCCATTTCGTTAGGTGAGGCCGGAAAACACAGTGCGTTATTCGTCATGCAAATCCTGGGGCTGGCCGCGTTACTTTGCACACTGTATGCCTACCAACACATCTGTCACAGCTTTCAAACGCAGGCAGCGTTACAATCTTTGGAGCAAGCAACCCAGGCACAAAAAAACTATATTGCCGAGGCACAAAGGCGCTACGAGCAAACGAAAGCATTTCGCCATGATATTGCTAATCACTTGTCTGTACTTAACGGGCTGTTAAATAATGGAGAACTGGATGAAAGCAAAGCATACTTGAACAAGCTGAAAACGGTTTCGACTTCCCTGTCTTTTCCATACCAAACCGGTAATCCGGTAGTGGATATTTTGTTGAGTGAAAAATTGGGTCTGGCAAAGGAAATTACAACAGAGATTTCTCTGTTCCTGCCAAGGCCTTGTGGGATAGAAGATTTTGATTTGTGCGTGATTTTTGCAAACGCTTTGGATAATGCAATTAATGCATGCCGGTTGATTGATGGAGTAAAGTCAATTCGTATTAGCGGAGAGCGTCAGGGCGATTTCTATATGCTGGCATTTGAAAATACCTGTTTAGATGAACCGTTGCCTCCAGCGGGAATCGGGCTTTCCAATATCAAATCGGTGGCGGAAAAATATTATGGTGCGATACTGACAGAAAAAGTAGGACAGCGGTTTTTTTTGAATGTGCTGCTAAACATTTCATTACATCCAGAGAACATTTCAGAGTAACCCCATTGATTTTCGCAAAAAAATTTTTATACTCCAATTAGGAGGTGGTTTTATGGATATTCTTGCTATCAGTTCAGGCTATCCGTCTACAAATGCCCGGCCAATTCAAAGCGCTGGTGCTGATGCGAAAATAAAGTCGTTAGAGCAGCAACTGCAAAAGTTAAACGTGGAACGGCAAAAAGCAGTTCGGCGAGGAGACGAAGAACAAAAGAAAAAGATCGAGAAGCAGATTCAAGAAATTGAAAAACAAATCCAGCGTTTAAGACAACAGGAAAAGGAACGTACCAAAGAAACTGGGAATGATGAGTCCAATGTAAAAAAAGCGTCTCAAAATTCACCGATAGCCCCATCAAAGCCATAAGTATTGAATTAAAACAGGAAAGCAGGGCTGCTGTAACGGAGCGATGTGCAGCCCTGCTTTTACTGTTACATAAGAATACTCTTCGTAGCAATTTGCTTGCGGAATGTTGAATCATGTTCCACGAACAGCATAGATGGCTGGTATTCCAATAATAAGTTTTCAATCTGCATTCTGGAGAATACATCGATGTAATTCAGCGGTTCATCCCAGATATACAGATGTGCCGGTGTGAGCATACTTTCGGCAAGCAGGACTTTTTTCTTTTGACCTTCGGAATAATTCTCCATATTTTTAAGAAACTGTGTGCGTTCAAAATCGAGCTGCCGTAAGATGGAGCAGAACAGGCTTTTATCCAGTCCTTTTTCGACACAGTAATCGTCAATGGAGCCTTTCAGCGCGGAGGTGTCCTGATTTATATAGGAAATAATCAGCCCAGAGGCAGTTTCTAAAATTCCGCTTTCTGTAATCGGAAGTTGGGCGCTTGTGGCGCCGGCCTTGTCAAGAATCATCCGGATGAGCGTGGATTTACCACAGCCGTTTTTTCCATGCAGAGCAATCCGTTCGCCCTTTTGAAGCTGAAATGTCAGGTCTGAAAAAAGAGGCGCTTCTGCTCCTTCATATCGGAGGGCGTAGTCCCGGATATTTACGAGGGTTTCCTTATGGTGGGAGAGGGGAAACAATTTCAGCGAAGCGGTTTCCTCCAAATCCGCCAGAAGTCCTTCCTTTCGTTCAATCTCCCGGTTTATCCGGCGTTTCATCTGTTTGACCCGGCTTTGCATCTTCTTTGTCCTTCCGCCGATGTAGGAACGCTCGGCAATGGGTCTTTCATGTTCATTTACCGCCTGGTGAAATCCGATTTTCGTCTGTTCATTCTTGTCTGCCCATTGGGAAGTTCGGGATGCGGCAGTTTTTAATTTTTTGATTTCCTTCCGGTGTTTTTCATTTTCCGCCAGCGCGAACTGGTCTTTGCGTCTTTTATTTTCCCACCAGCTTGAAAAATTTCCGCTTTGAACTTCTATGGTCTGCCGGTTGAGAACAAGTACATGATCGGTGCAGGCGTCTAGAAGCTCCCGATCATGGGAGACAAGGATAAAGCTTTTCTTACCAGACAGGTAGGTTTTGACGGCTTCTCTGGATTCCTGGTCTAAATGATTCGTGGGTTCGTCAATCAGCAGGAAGTCATTCTCACCGGAGAACAGGATTGCCAGCAGGATTTTCGTGCGTTCTCCGGGGCTTAAAGTGTCAAAGGGGCGGTAGAGGATTTCTACGTCTGCAGATAGTTCTTCCATCTCACAGATGACCCGCCACAATTCGCAGGAGAACTTAATGTCTTCCATAAATTCAGCGGCCGGTTTCTTCTTCTGAGCCGGGGTAAGTTCATAGGGAAAATAATCAAATACTGCCAGAGTATCGATGGTTCCTGAGTAAGAATATTTCCCCATTAAAAGATTCAAAAAGGTAGTTTTGCCTTTGCCATTCCGTCCGATAAATCCCAGCTTCCAATTCGTGTCAATGGAAAAGGATACCTGTTCAAACGTATTGTCAATGCTTCCTTCGTAGGCAAAAGTCAGATTGGTTACATTAATTTGTGCCATAGTCATTCCTCCCTTTAAGTTCCGTTTACAGATAAAAAACGGAACCATTTGCCGCCAAATAGTTCCGTTATATTCAATAACCTCATCATGACTGTGGGAAGAAATGTATGTTTCCGGCAGGATGATTTATGGGAAAACCGTAAATAACAATGAAATCCTGGTGGTTTAAGAAGCTGCTTTGGCAAAACTCCATGCAGAAACATTTCTACATAAAAAAGAGAGGTTATGAGAACATAATCCACTTTTGGCAACATGATAAAACAGTATAAGGATATTCTCCAATACTGCCAAAGTCTTCATGTAATCAAAAGTAAATTATCTCCTCATCTTTCCACCCCTCTCCTAAAACTGAACTCATTCTAGCATGTGGAACTTCCCATTGTCAAGATTCTAAATCCTGGCTTTTTTTAGACGATACACTATTTCTTGATAGAATCTTTAAAAATAGAGTATATCCTGTTTGTATTTGCACAGTTAGCGGCCAATGAACCTGAGCAGCCAGGAATCACCCCCTTTGCCGTATACAATCAACCCCTTTGAAATTCGTTGACAAAGCCCCTCCTTCTATTTATAATTAAAACTAGTGATTTTTTGAGGAGGACGCTATGCAAAAGTACGGAGTAAATGAACTGAGAAGGATGTTTCTGGAGTTTTTCGAGAGCAAGGAGCATCTGGCGATGAAGAGTTTTTCACTGGTGCCCCATAACGATAAGAGTCTGCTGCTGATTAATTCCGGTATGGCGCCGCTTAAGCCATATTTTACCGGCCAGGAGATTCCGCCGAGGAAGCGGGTGACCACCTGTCAGAAGTGTATTCGTACCGGTGATATTGAGAATGTAGGAAAGACTGCGCGTCATGGTACTTTTTTTGAGATGCTTGGCAACTTTTCTTTCGGAGATTATTTTAAGAAGGAGTCCATCGGATGGACATGGGAATTTCTGACGAAGGTTGTGGGCCTTGATGCCGACAGGTTGTATCCGTCCATCTATTTGGATGATGAAGAGGCATTTGAGATTTGGAATAAGCAGATTGGAATTCCGGCAGAGCGAATCTTCCGATTTGGAAAAGAGGATAATTTCTGGGAGCATGGTTCTGGTCCCTGCGGTCCATGTTCTGAAGTGTATTATGACAGAGGAGAAAGGTACGGCTGCGGTAAGGAAGGCTGTACGGTAGGCTGCGACTGCGACCGCTATATGGAGATTTGGAATAACGTGTTCACTCAGTTTGACAATGACGGACAGGGAAACTATACGGAGCTGGAACAGAAGAATATTGATACCGGAATGGGACTGGAGCGTCTTGCATGCGTGGTGCAGGATGTGGAGTCTATGTTTGATATTGACACCCTGTTTGCGCTGAGAGAGCATGTGTGCAAGATGGCGGACGCTCAGTATGGCAAAGACTATGAGACAGACGTTTCTATTCGTGTGATTACGGATCATATCCGGTCTGTGACATTTATGATTTCGGATGGAATCCTGCCTTCCAATAGCGGACGTGGTTATGTGCTGAGAAGGCTTTTAAGAAGAGCCTGCCGTCATGGAAGACTATTGGGAATTGAAGGAGAATTTCTTATCGAGCTTGCCCGGACTGTGATTGAGGGTTCAAGAGACGGTTATCCAGAGCTGGAAGAGAAAAAGGATTTTATCTTTAAGGTGATAGCCAAGGAAGAAGAACAGTTTAATAAGACCATCGACCAGGGACTTTCTATTCTGGAAGGCATCGAAGCGGATATGGAGAAAAAGAAAGAGACGGTACTGTCCGGCGAGGAGGCGTTTCGTCTGTATGATACCTATGGGTTCCCAGTGGACTTAACCAGAGAGATTCTGGAGGAAAAGGGTCTTAAGATGGATGAAGAAGGATTTGAGAAGGCAGTGAAGGCCCAGCGGGAAACCGCGAAGGGCACTTTTGGCGAGCATAATTATATGGGAGCGGATGTGACGGTTTACGAATCCATTGACCCGTCGGTTACGACGGAATTTACAGGGTATCATACGTTGACGGCAGAGTCTCCGGTTACGGTGCTTACCACAGAGACGGAGATTATCGACGCGCTGTCTGATGGGGAGAAGGGAACCATATTTGTAAATGTGACTCCTTTCTATGCCACAAGCGGCGGGCAGGAAGCGGATACCGGCGTAATCTGTACAGATGATTTTGAATTTCAGGTAGAGGATGTGAAGAAGCTCTTAGGAGGTAAGTATGCCCATATTGGACATGTGACAAAGGGTATGGTTAAAACTGGAGACTTGGTAACTCTTAAAGTTGACGGCAGGAAACGCGCGTTGTCGGCAAGAAATCACAGCGCGACGCATCTATTGCAGAGAGCGCTTCGGGAAGTTCTGGGGAATCATGTAGAGCAGGCCGGTTCTTCGGTAAATGAGAACAGGCTGAGATTTGATTTTACCCATTTTTCGGCTTTGACAGAGGAGGAAATTCAGAAGGTAGAGCGAATTGTCAATGAAAAGATTCAGGAACATTTGCCGGTGAAGGCAGAGGATATGCCGATTGAAGAAGCAAGGAAGACCGGAGCGGCGGCATTGTTCGGTGAAAAATACGGCGATATTGTGCGCGTAGTCAGTATGGGAGAGTTCTCGAAAGAATTTTGCGGCGGAACCCATGTGGAGAATACCGGAGTGATTAATGCATTTAAGATTATTTCCGAGACCGGAGTGGCGGCGGGAGTGCGCAGAATCGAGGCGCTGACTTCCCAGGGGCTTCTGAATTATTATGAGGAGACGGAGCAGAAGCTTGTGGAGGCTGCGAAGCTTTTAAAGACGACTCCGGACAAACTGGCGGATAAATTAAACAGTCTTCTTGCAGAGCATAAGTCTTTGAAAAGCGAGCTGGAAAGTACAAAAAGTAAGATGGCCCAGAGCGCGGTGGGCGACGTGTTGAATCAGGTAGTTGAGGTGAAAGGTGTGAACTTCCTTACAGTGAAACTGGAGGATGTGGATATGAACAAGCTCAGAGAGCTTGGAGACAGTCTGAAGGAGAAGCTTGGAGAGGGCGTTATCGTGCTTGCATCGAAAGCGGGCGGCAAGGTAAATCTGGTTGCAATGGCTACAGACGGAGCAATGGCAAAAGGCGCGCATGCAGGGAATTTAATTAAGGGGATTGCCGCTCTGGTAGGCGGAGGCGGAGGCGGGCGTCCGAATATGGCCCAGGCCGGCGGAAAGAATCCGGAAGGAATGGAAGATGCCCTTTCAAAAGCGCGTGAGGTGCTGGAAGGACAGATTGTATAGAGGTATTGTTATGTTGCACAGGAGGTAGCCTATGGCGAAAGGACAAGTAAAAAAGCAGGCTCAGCCGGAGGACATGATATTTGCCCTGGATATTGGAACGCGAAGCATCATTGGAATGGTGGGATGCGTAGAAGAGGATAAGGTAAGGATTTTAGCCATTGAAAGAGAAGACCATACAGAACGGGCGATGATTGACGGTCAGATTGAGAATATTGATAAGGTAGCCATGCTTGCGAAGCGTGTAAAAAGGCGGCTGGAAAGCAGGCTGAAGGTTAAATTAAGTCAAGTATGTGTGGCGGCGGCCGGCCGAGCTCTTAGAACCAAGAGGGCAGATTTTGAGATGGAGCTGCCTGGCCGGCAGGTGATTGACGATGAGACAATCAGCCGGCTGGAGGCCGGTGCAATCAGTAAAGCAGAGAAAGCTTTTGATGAGGAAAACGAAGCCGAGGACGATTCACGCAACTTCTATTTGGTGGGGTATACGGTGTGTCAGTATTATCTGGATCAATATCTGATGTCCAGTCTGAAGGACCACCGGGGTAAAAAGATTAAGGCAGATCTGATTGCTACATTTCTCCCCAGCGAGGTTATTGAGAGCCTTTATACCACTATGCGCAAGGTAGGACTGGAAATTGCAAGTATTACGCTGGAGCCGATTGCCGCGATTAACGCGGCAATTCCAGAGAGCTTACGGCTGTTGAATTTGGTTATGGTGGATATTGGCGCGGGAACTTCTGATATCGCAGCGTGTACGGGAGGAAGCGTAACCGGATACACGATGGCGACGGTAGCGGGAGACGAGGTTACCGAGATGATTATGAAAGAATATCTGGTAGATTTCGGAACCGCGGAACAGATGAAAGCAGAGCTTGAGACTAAGAATAAGATTGAATATATAGATATACTTGGATTGGAGCATCAGGTATCAAAGGAAGATATATTAAAACATATTCAAGGCGCTTCTGAATTACTGTGCAGGGAGATTGCAGAGAAAGTTCTTGAGGTAAATGGAGGCGCGCCTTCCGCGCTGTTTCTTGCAGGAGGAGGCAGTAAACTGGCAGGACTGAAAGAAGGGCTGACAGAGGCTCTCCAGATGGATGAAAAGCGCGTAGCGATTGCCGGAAATAATTTTCGGGCAAGCGCTTATTCAGATGAATATGATTTGAACAATCCGGAGTATGCGACGCCTCTTGGGATTGTGGTTTCCTCTGGGCTTAACATGATTAACGACAGTTTTCGGGTGACTCTGAACGGGAAGTCGGTGAAATTATTCCGCAGCGGCAGTTTTACGGTATTAAACCTTCTTATGATGAACGGATATAGCTTTCAGGATATGCTGGGACGTTCCGGCCGGGATTTGGTGATAACGCTGAATGGAAAACGGAAGGTATTTTACGGAGTTCCGGCACAGCCAGCCACGTTGTTTGTCAATCAGAAGGAGGGAAAACTCTCGCAAATCATCAATGCGGGAGATAGTATCGATTTTACCCCGGCTGTGCATGGTATTTCTGCGAGAGCTTTTTTAGGAGACATTGAGGGAGCGGTTGAATGCGAGGATATTACGCTGAATGGAGAGCGTTGTTCGCTGGAAACGCTGTTAAAGGGCGGCGATAAGATTGTAATGAAGCCGTCTAAGGAACAGCTTAAGAAGACGGAACAGGCCGCGAAGCCAGAAGAAGAAAAAGAAGAGAATGCAGCGAGAAAAGAAAAGTCAGAAATTTATCGTACAGAACAAGCGCCGGATACGATGAACTGGAGACAGGAAGAACTGGACTTTGGAGAAAAAGAAGATGCAGAGTCTGTATCCGGTCCGGAGATAGAAGAGGAACCGACATTTGAGCCTGATTCCGAGCCGAAAGAGAGCGTATCATTAGCGTTTGAACCAGAGTTAGAAGCGAATGAGCCGCCTGAACCAGAACGGAAAGCGAATGCGCCGTTAGCGTCTGAACCAGAATTAGAAGCGAATGCACAGCCTGAGCCAGAACGGAAAGAAAATGCGCCATTAGGATTTGAACCGGAACCAGAAGTGAACGCATCGTCGGCGTCTGCTTTAGAACGGAAAGAGAACGCGTCATCGGTATCAGAACCGGAAACGAATGCGACGTCAGTTTCCAGATCAGTAGCTGGTAAGGCAGCAGCTTCCGGACTGGAGGTAGAAAAAGGCGCTGTATCAGCCTTTGAAGAAGAGCACAATCTGGCGTCGGAGGTCACGCAGGAGCCTGCGCTTAAGAAACCCAGTAATTTGTCAAATGCAGACGGTCACGGCTTGCCGGAAGCGGCGCCGATAGTACCTGCCGGCGGAATCCTGTTTCACTTAAACGGCGCTCCACTTCGTCTTCCGCCAAAGGAGGGCAATGTTCCCTATTATTTGATGGATATGATACAGTATTCTGGGATTGATTTAAAGAATCCGAAGGGAAGAATTGAACTGACGGTAAATGGAGAGATTGGAATGTTTCAGCAGGAGCTGAAAGCAGGAGATAATATCTGCATACAGGAAGAAAGAGAGCAGTGAAAGAGAGGAAAGTGCGAATGAAGCAGTTTTTTGGAATGAGCCAGCAAGGGGATTTAAAAGAAGCGGTCCGGGGCCTGGGAAAGCCTCAGTTAATTATGCTGTTTTCAAACGGGGACCAGTTTGAAACACATGTAAGCGAGCTGGAAAAACTGTATCCGGGAGTACCCAGTATCGGGTGCATCGGTATGAGTTATGATACCAGAGTGGTTGAAAAGGGCGTAGGAGTTATCGCTTATTACGACGGAGTCAGCGCCGCGGCCAATGTATTGGAACAAGTCTCGGTTATGCCAGTGAAGTACATAGAGCGTCTGGAAAAGGACGTAAAGCACGTAAACGGTTCTCAGGAGAATACCATATGTATTGATTTGTGTGCGGGCAACGACGCCTGCGTACTTACCACGATTCATTCTGTTTTAAAGCACAGAAATATTTCCCTGGTAGGAGGAACCGGCGATGGGGGCAGGATATCTGCAAATGGCAGGGTTTATGAGGACGCAGTTGCCTACGCGCTGATAAAGAATCTAAATGGCAGAGTAAAGGCTTATAAGGAGAATATATATCAGCAGCTTGAAAATCACCGTTTTATCGCGTCTCAGACAGATAAGGCTAATTATGTAATGGGCGCTTTAAACGGTCAGCCGGCGAAGCAGGTTTATCAGGATATTCTTCATGTGACGGAACAGGATATCACGACACAGACGTTTAAGAATCCATTTGGGAAGCTAAATGGAGACGATGTGTGTATTGTGTCAATCAAAGAGGTGCAGGGTAATGCTCTGACTTGTTTCAGGCAGGTAAATGATTCGGATGTTCTGGTACTGTTAGAGCTGGGAGATTATAAGGAAACAGTGAGAAACACCATCCGCAGGATACAGCAGGATTTCCCTAGAATTTCCGCAGTATTTTCAGTAAATTGTCTGTTCCGGTATCTGCTGTTTACGCAGAATCAGTATATGCAGGAATATTTAAGCGATATGAGTCTGCTTGGGTCGCATGCAGGTTTGGTAGGGTATGGCGAGCATTACAACAACCGGTTTGTTAATCAGTCTATGACCTGCGTGGTATTTGAGTAAAGGGGGATTCAAAATGTTTTGGAACAAAAATAAGCAGGATGTAAGAAAAGCGCCTGAAAGTGAAGACGGTCTGTATCCGGTACTGCATGTTATGGGCAGTTTGAAGGATTATCATACAGACCTTGTGAAGAAGGAAGTGGAATCCCTGCAGGAATTGGATAATATCGGAAGCTCTTTTGGAAATATATTAAGGGAAGCTGAGGAGTTTCAGGGAAAATTGCAGGAATTTGACCAGAATTTTTCCAGTATTGAGCAGGTGTCCGGTGAATTTATTGCTGTTAAGGAAACGATAGACCAGTCGGTTGCCAGGGCCCAGAGCGGGGTGGAAGAACTGAAAAACAGCTCTATGCAGGTAGAGGCTTATTTCAGTGAGATGGAACATACATTTGAAAATTTGCAGCAGGCTGTTGAAAAGATTAAGACTTGTACCAATAAGATTATAACGATTGCGGAGCAGACGAATATTCTTTCGCTGAACGCATCTATCGAAGCGGCAAGGGCCGGAGAACAGGGAAAAGGCTTTGCGGTAGTGGCGGTTGAAGTTAAGAAGCTTGCGGATGAAATCAAGAATCTGACAGGAGAAGTGGATACTGGCATCCATGACGTAGAGCAGGGAACCGAACAGCTAAGCAGCAGTATTGCTTCTTCCCAGCAGGCATTAGGAAAAAGTCTTGAAAAAGTAAATGAGACGTATGATATGTTTGATGAAATTACCCAGTCGGCAGAAGGCGCTACCACTGTTCATACAGAGATTTCCAGAGTAATCGGCGAGTCGAGCACAGCCCTTCAGATATTGTGCGGCTTCTTTGGACAGCTCCGGAACCGGTATCAGGAGGTTGTAAAGCATATTAGTCGGGCCGGAAAGCTTGGAACGACAAAGAGTACAATGTTTGAAGACATTGACAATATGATGTCTCAGATTCCGCCTATTATTAAGGATTACACATCAAAATAAAACAGATATAGATAATTGTTTTATCCGGGAAATTGAGGAAATATATATTTAAAGTCTGAAAGAGTTATTTATAAAACAGACAGGCGCCGTATTACTGTTCATTCAATGAACAATAATATATGTCCTGCCTGTTTTTTCTGATGATAAGAAAGAGAAATCTGTCAGGTAAGTGTCATGAGATTACATGACTCATTTCATGCCATTGTTCTCCGCCCCAGGAGGAATTGGCGATGCCTTTATCCTGGAAACCCATTTTCTGGTACATCTCAACTTTAGATTCTAAACAGGTGAGAAGAATCAGACGTTTATTTCGCCTGCGTTGTTTGAGAAGGTATATATTCATAAGCTCTCTGGCCAGTCCCTGTCCGCGGTATTCGGGAAGCACATCCAGGCCCAGCAGCATGACTGTTTGGCCCGCCGGGTTGTGAAGGTCTGCGTCGGTAAAAAATTCATCCCGAAATGTACGCTCATCGGTAGAAAGACCGTTTAGAAATCCAGCTAACTTTCCGGTCTGCCTGTGAGCTGCAACCAAAAACAAATCTGGGGCTTTTGCAATACGTTTTAGCATCATCTCTCTGGAACATGCTTCATTGGGAGGGAAGCATATGCGCTCGATTTTGGCAGCTTGCTGGGCTTCGTCTGGTAGGATATCCCGAAATTCAAACTGGTCGTGTAAAGCTAAATTTTCTGTAGCTATTTTTTCCATCACAAAATCTCCTAAATATTATAAAGCAGAAAATGGAGCATCTCTCGACACTCCATCCTTAATTGCACAAATTAATTATACTTACGTTTTCTAGCTGCTTCAGATTTCTTTTTACGTCTTACGCTTGGCTTTTCATAATGCTCTCTTTTACGAATCTCCTGCTGGATTCCAGCCTTTGCGCAGCTTCTTTTGAATCTGCGTAAAGCACTATCTAACGTCTCGTTTTCTTTAACGATTACATTTGACATAGTCTCACACCTAACCTCCCCTCCAGCCCTATATTGTGCATCATATGACTGTTCGGGTATATTTTTTGCACTACCTAGAATTATAACACATATTTCGTTTGCGTCAATATATTTCTGTATTTTTCTACAAAACATCGTTATTTGTGAGTATCAGTTGCGGTAGGTCTGCGCGCATGCTGCGCTGAACGTGAGCACATAATTCAGGAGTGCAAGAGTCCCATCGCGAAACAATTTTAAAGGGATTTTGCATATAACAGAGCGATTGTCTGAACTGTTATATTTGTGAGGGATAAAGGCTGCATATCCAGAGTGCATTAAGAAAATGTTAACAAATTCTTATAAAAGTCCTATTACTCTTTATGAATTATTTGGTAAAATAAAGGCGTAAGAAGGAGGAAGATGTTCTATGGCTGACAAGATATTGATTGTAGACGATGAGCGGGAGATTGCAGATTTAGTCACGCTTTATTTAGAAAATGAGAATTTTACGGTATTTAAATATTATACGGCGGAGGATGCCCTTCGGTGTATCCAGGAGGAAACGCTGGATTTGGCGATTCTGGACGTTATGCTTCCAGGAACAAGCGGATTTCAGATATGCAGGAAAATAAGGGAGCAGTACTGTTATCCGGTCATTATGCTGACGGCAAAGGGAGAGGAGGTTGATAAGATTACAGGCCTCACGCTTGGAGCAGACGACTATATTACCAAGCCGTTTCTGCCTTTGGAATTGGTGGCCAGGGTGAAGGCGCAGCTTCGGAGATATAAGCGGTATAATACGGGGGCGGAACCGGAGGAGGATATTATTGTCCATTCCGGTCTGGTGTTGAACATACGGACCCATGAGTGTATGCTGAATGAGAAGCCTTTATCCCTGACTCCTACGGAATTTTCCATCCTTCATATTTTGTGCCGGGAGAAGGGCAATGTAGTGAGCGCGGAAGAGCTGTTCCATCAAATCTGGAGAGACGAATATTACAGTAAAAGCAACAATACCATTACGGTGCATATCCGTCATCTGCGGGAAAAGATGGGGGATTCTTTTGAGGACCCAAAGTATATCAAGACTGTCTGGGGGTGCGGATATAAAATTGAAAGTTGAAAGGTCAGAGTATCGGGTTATTTTAATAGCTATTCTGGGAAGCGTTTTGTTAAGTCTGGGAGTATTCTATCTGGTTGACACATTGGGAAATGGAGTATTTGTGGATTGGTTCATGCGGAATTATACGGTCACTTATGACGAGTATCTTCCAGGTTCTGATTACAAGACGGTCGTGACAAATTTGGACTGGCTCGGTATTAAGAGGCTGATTTTGCAGTTCATACTTGCAATAGCAATTATCTGTTCTGCAATCACAGCATCTGTCGCGCTGTTTTATGGGAAGATGAAGGAGAAGCAGACAATTAAAGAAACATGTCGGATGTTTCGGGAGTATATGAACGGGGATGTGGAAGCCTCTAAGATATTTCCGCAGGAGTACGCAGAAGCCGCCGCCCAGATAACGGAGATTAAAGCGGCTATGCAGCGGCACGAGCAGATTTTGAAGGAGGAAGCCACGAGAAAGAATGATTTGATTGCGTATTTAGCTCACGATTTGAAGACGCCTTTAACGTCGGTAATCGGGTATCTGAGTCTGTTAGACGAGGCGTCGGATATGCCAAAGAAACAGAAGGAGAAATATACCAGTATTGCATTGGATAAGGCATCCCGTTTGGAGAAGCTAATCAATGAATTTTTTGAAATTACCAGATATAATCTGCAGCAAATGGAACTGGAGGAGGAAACCATTGACTTATATTATATGCTGGTACAGATGACGGATGAATTTTATCCGCTTCTGAAGGCACATGGAAATACGGCTGAACTGAAGGTGGACGAGGATATCGTCGTTTTTGGCGATTCCATTAAGCTTGCAAGGGTATTTAATAATATTTTAAAGAATGCGATAGCCTACAGTTATCCGGATTCGGTTATAGAAATCTGGACGGAAAATACTACGCGGGAGATTCACATCTATTTCCGGAATAAGGGAAAGACAATCCCGGCAAAGAAGTTAAACAGCATTTTCGAGAAATTTTACCGTCTGGACGAATCCCGCGGTACGAATACCGGCGGCGCGGGGCTTGGGCTTGCCATTGCAAAGGAGATTGTTACCCTGCATGGAGGAAAGATTTCAGCGGTAAGCCAGAGGGAGTTTACAACTTTCTGTGTGTCCCTTCCCACATAAATTAACGCAATATCTATATTTCATTAACCTTTTCTTAGGAATTGAACAACGGAATGTTAAAGTATGGACAGGCTCCTGTTCTGTAAAATAAATACAGAGCGGGAGCTTGTTTGTGTATAAAAAACTCCGAAAAAAGATAGAAGAGGTGTATGAAATGGCGGGAGACAGAAGTAGAAGAATAAAAAATCGAAGGTTGAGAGAAGAAAGTTTAAAGGCTCGCAGAAGGAAGAGAAGAAGTCGGAGAAGAAATTTCTGGCAAAGGATTTTCCTTACTTTTTTGACGATATTTATATTGGCGGTTGGAGGAGGTAAGGTCTGGTCTTTTTCGGAAAAGGAGCGAGGGTTGTCTGTGAATGAGGAAGATTTGGTCAATCTGAGACGGCTTCATAGCGACAATGCTGTTCTTTTTGATATGGAGTCCGGAGAGAAGCTGGCGGCGCTAAGCGCCGGAAAGAGAATTTATCCAGCATCGCTTACCAAGATTATGACCGCACTGATTGTGGTGGAAGAAACGGAAGATTTGGACGGGACTATGGTTCTTCCTTCGGATTTCTTTTCAGATTTGTATGCGGAAAATGCCTCCATGGCGGGCTTTCTTCCGGGCGAAAGTGTGAATCGGCGGGATTTGTTGTATGGGATTTTGCTTCCTTCCGGAGCGGAATGCTGCCTGGCATTTGCAGAGGAAATTGCGGGTTCTGAGGAAGCGTTTGCAGAACGGATGAATGCGAAGGCGAAAGAGCTTGGTATGAAAAATACGCATTTCTGTAATGCAACGGGACTGCATAATCCGGAGCATTATTCTACGGTGGAGGACATGGCTGTGCTTCTTGCGTATGCTTTGAAGGAACAGGAATTTAAGGAGGCGTTTACCAGTCAGAGCAGAAACACCTTTCCGTCGGATATGCATCCAGAAGGGTTTACATTTACCAGCACTCTGTTTCAGAATCTGGAAAATCCGGCAGTGGCGGGCGGGACAATCCTCGGAGGAAAGACCGGGTATACCCCGGAGGCCGGTTTGTGTCTCGCAAGTCTGGCGCGGGTAAATGGAAAGGAGTATATTCTGGTAACGGCAAATGCCGAAGGAAATCATGATACGGAGCAATTTCACATTTTGGATGCGGTAAATGTGTATAATCAGATTGGGGAAGATAGTCTATAGATGGTTGTATGTTACTGTTTCAGAGAAGTCAGATACCCTCTGAACAGTAACGGTTGAATATTTTTATTTGTGGTTTTTCTTGACATATTTGGTATGAGGAAGGAAAATAAACTATATACAATTAAGAAAAGCGAGAAATGAAGGAGAAAGGAATGGATTTTGTACAATATAAATGTCCCTGCTGCGGGGCGGCCCTTAAATTTTCCGGAACGGAGCAAAAACTTGCCTGTAAGAGTTGCGGCAATACCTATGAAGTTTCTGCGTTGCGGGAGCTTGCCCGGTCTGAGAACGCGCCGGGAGAGGAGACTCTCTCGTGGGAGAACCGAAGGGAAACTGTCGCTGCAAAGAAGACGGATGACGGAAGATACATATGTCCTTCCTGCGGAGGAGAAATCGAAGCGGATGAGAATACTGCCAGTACCAAATGTCCTTATTGTGAGAATGTAGTGGTAATCAGGCGAACGTTGTCAGGCAGATTTGAACCGGATGGGATTATTCCGTTTCAGGTAGAGCCAGACAGAGCAAAGCAGATGTTAGAAAGTTTCTGCAAAGGGAAACGTCTGCTTCCGAAGAATTTCAGGGATAAAAGCTATCTGAAGAATTTAAAGGGTTACTATGTGCCTTACTGGCTGTTTGACTGTGACGTTCATGCAGATATGAGTTTTCGGGCTACCAGGACCCGGATGTGGTCGGATTCCAACTATGATTATGTGGATACGTCCCATTATTTGATTAATCGTTCAGGGAATATGAGCTTTTATCATGTTCCGGTGGATGGGAGCATTCAGATGAGTGATGAGACGACGGAATCCATAGAGCCTTTTGATTATGGCTCATTGACTGATTTCCAGCCCGCCTATCTGGCCGGTTATGAGACAGAAAAGTATGATGTGGAGGCTGATACTGCCAAAAACCGGGCCAATGAACGAATCTATAACAGCGCCGAGCAGGCGATGTCCGATACAGTAATCGGGTATGATACAGTGAGAGCCACCAAACGTTCTCTGCATTCGGGAAACACCTGTGTCAGCTATGTCCTGTTTCCCGTCTGGCTGTTTGAGACGGTATATAAGGGTAAGAACTATCAGTTTGCCATCAATGGACAGACAGGAAAGATGGTGGGAGAGCTGCCTGTGGATAAGGGAGCGTTCTATAGATATCTGTTTGGTTTTACAGGATTAGGAACGGCGGTTCTGTCTTTGGCAGCGCTGTTGCTTGGAGGTGTATTATGACAAACAGGAGAGACGGAAGCCGTAAGTATCTGGAGGCATTGCTTTTGCGGGTGTGTCTGTGTATGAGTTTGAGTCTGTGTATCAGCCTGTTTTCAGCATATGAAGCGTCGGCGTCAGAAGCTTTCTCCCATCCGGCGGAAGGATGGGTACGGGACGGGGCAGGACTTCTGACGGAATCGGAAGAGGAGAAGCTGGAAGAAAGCAGCAGAGAGATTCTTTCAGAATATGGTGTCAGTATGGTAATTATTACTACGGATAGATTTGAGGGAAGCGATATTTTGGACTGGGAGAGAAGGCTTTATGCAGAACAGGAATTGGGGAGAGGAGAGAATAACAGCAGTCTGATACTTGGAATCAGTATGGCTGAGCGCGACTGGGGAATTACCGCATATGGAGATGCGGAAAGAATTTTTGGCGCTTATGTGAGAGAGAAGATTGGCGGAGAGATTCTGGATGATTTATCAGACGGGGATTACTACGATGCATTTGATACCTTTCTGGAAATGGCGGATATTTTTATGGCTGACGCCAGAGAAGGGAAATTCTATTCCGAATCCAATCACTACAGGAAACGGATAAATCCGGCAGTCATAATTGCCGGGGCTTTGATATTGTCTTTTGTAGTATCATTGATTATCGTATTGTTCTGGAGAAGGGGAATGAATACAAGAGTATTGCAAAACAACGCGGGAGATTATTTGCAGCGAGGCAGCTTTAGGCTGACTGACAGAGCGGATATTTTCCTGTACCATACGGTAAACCGCAGCAGACGGCAGAAGCATGAGAATCACAGCTCCGGAAGCATGCGCTCCAGTGGAAACGGGACGAGAGGTAAGTTTTAGTATGAACCAAAAGAAAGGAAGAATAATATGGGATTGATTCGGGCAGCAATGAAAGCGGCAGGGAGTACGCTTGCAGATCAGTGGAAGAAGCAGTTTTACTGTGATGCGCTGAGTGCAGATGTTTTAGCGGCAAAGGGAGAGAAGCGGACGTCTGGGCGTTCTTTTAACACAAAGGGAGAGAGTAATATCATTACGGACGGTTCTTATATTGCAGTCGCAGAAGGACAGTGTATGATGATTGTAGAGGACGGCAAGGTGCTGGAGGTATGTGCGGAACCAGGAGCATATATTTATGACACCGGCACGTCGCCGTCTGTATTTGGCGGTTCTTTGATGGAAGGGCTGGAAGGACTTGCAAAGGAAATGTGGGAACGTTTCCAGTATGGCGGCGGCACAGGAAAAGATCAGCGAATCTATTATTTTAATACGAAAGAGATTCCAGGGAATAAATACGGAACTCCTGGTCCGGTGCCTTTTCGGGTTACGGATTATAATATCGGTTTGGATATGGACATTGCAATTCGCTGCAATGGGGAGTATTCCTACCGGATTGTAAATCCTATGTTGTTTTATACGAATGTTTGCGGAAATATACAGAATGTGTATACCAGAGACCAGATTGATTCGATGCTGAAGACGGAACTTTTGACAGCGTTACAGCCGGCATTTGCCAGAGTATCTGGCATGGGAATCCGTTACAGCGCCCTTCCGGGTCATACTGCGGAGATTGCGGACGCTTTGAATGAGACGTTGTCCAGAAAATGGACGGAGCTTCGGGGAATCCAGGTATTTTCCTTTGGAATTAACAGTGTGACGGCCTCGAAAGAGGATGAAGATATGATTAAGGAGCTCCAGAGAACGGCGGCTATGCGCAATCCGAATATGGCGGCTGCTAATCTGGTATCGGCACAGGCGGACGCTATGCGGGATGCGGCGAAGAATGCAAACGGTGCCATGGCTGGATTTATGGGAATGGGGATGGCGCAGCAGGCAGGCGGCGCCACCGTACAGAACCTTTTTTCGATGGGGCAGCAGAGTCCGCAGAACTGGCCGCAGGGTCAGACGCCGCAGAATCAGAATTGGCCGCAGGGTCAGACGTCGCAGAGTCAGACCAGGACTGCCTGGATGTGCCAGTGCGGTACGGAGAATCATGGAAATTTCTGTACAGAATGCGGGACGCAGAGGCCAAAGGCAGAATGGATTTGCAGCTGCGGTACAGTTAACCATGGGAAGTTCTGTACCGAGTGCGGGGCGAAGAGACCTTAAGAAAATTTTTTCAGTTCCTGATAGAGCCGTCCTACCGGAAGTCCGATGACGTTATTGTATTCGCCCTGGATAGATTTTACATGGATGGAGAAATCGCCCTGGATGCCGTATGCGCCTGCTTTGTCCAGAGAATCTCCGGTTGCAATATATTGAAGCAGGTCCTCGCGGTAAATGGGGTAAAACGTTACCTGGGTGCATTCATAGAATGTATGAATTTTCGTTCCCTGTATGATGGATACTCCGGTATAGACCTGGTGGGTTCGGTCAGCCAGCATGGACAGCATGTCTAAGGCCTCCGATTCGTCGGCAGGTTTGCCGAGAATTTCGTCTTTGTATACGACGATGGTATCTGCGCCGATAACTACATCGTCCATATCTGCATGATTCTTCCACACGTCCATGGCTTTTTGTCTGGCGAGCTCCATGACGATAGCGGATGGTTCCGATTCGGTAATGGTTTCTGGCAGATGAGAGGGGATTACGGTGAATGTAAGTCCGGTGCGGGCAAGCAGCTCTTTGCGTCTGGGAGACGCGGATGCAAGAATATATTTCATAGCGGTAACCTCTTTTCTTTTTTGGAATGCTGAATTATAATGATGACAGGACAGAAGGTGTCAGTACATCTTTTTCGTAAAGATGGATTGGTATTGCTGCCCTGTTATTATCATAGCATTATAAATGGAGTTTGAACAGGAGGAAATACGGGATGTATATCAGTGAGATTATGACCACAGTTCCGGAAAATGTGGCGGAGCGTGTGCCTTTAGAACAGGAAGTCTATAAAGTATTCAAAAAACTTGGGATTCCTTTTGAAAGAGTGGATAATGACCCGGCGGCGTCAATGGAAGAATGCGCGGATGTGGGGAAGGTATTTGGCGCGCCCGTCCGCAAGGATGTATTTTTGTGCAATCAGAAGAAAACGAGCTTTTTTCTGCTTGTAATGCCAGAGGAGAAGGCGTTCGATACGTCTTCCTTCAGCAAGAAGCTGGGCGTGTCTCATATGTCTTTTGCTTCGCCGGAACATATGTGGGAGCATTTAGGGACAAAACCTGGTTCGGCAAGCGTGGTAGGGCTTTTGAACGATAAGGACGACTATGTGCAGCTGATTCTGGACAAGGAAGTGGCTGAGGCAGAATATTTTGTATGTAATACAGGGATTAACACGACTCATTTGAAGATAAAGACACAGGATTTGATTAAGAAGTTTCTGCCCTTTACGCACCACAGACCAAGGATTGTAGATTTATAGAGATTTTTCATGTCCAATCAGGCGTTTTGCGATGTTGTTTGCGTGCTCGTTGTTATGACCTGGGACTACGGTTTGTTGTATCGTATCATAAGAAGGTTGACAGGAGGGGATGGGATGAGGCAAATGGAAGCAGAAGAACTGGAGAAGATTCTGTCAGTTCGCGGGGAAACAGAAAGGTTGAATTTATCGGATTTGGAATTTCGGGATATGGATTTTCGCGGAAAAGATCTTCATAATATTGATTTTCGGGTCTGCATGTTTATCAATGTGGTATTTGACGGCGCGAATCTGTCTGCTTCCAGTATGGAAAATGCCAGACTGGACGGGTGTTCTCTGCGCGGCGTAAATTTTCGGAATGCGTACTTAAAAGGAGCCTGCATGCGGGGCTGTGATATGACTGGCTGTGATATCAGCGGTGCGAATTTATTCTCGGCAGTGTTGGAGAGGGCGGCGTTAGATGATATTACGTCGAATGAAGACACGAAATGGTTTCGGATGCACTGTCCGGAGACCGGACCGATTCTCGGATATAAGAAATGTGTCAATGACAGGCTGGTTCAACTTCTGATTCCGGCAGATGCAAAGCGGACGTCGGCAACTATGCCAAGCTGCAGATGCAATAAAGCGAAGGTGTTGACGATTAAAAGCTTTGATGACACACAGGAGTTTGAGGAAGCCTGGTCGCTGGTAGATGAGAATTTTGTATACCGAAAGGGCCAGTGGGTGGAAGTGAAAAACTTCAATGAAGACCGATGGTTCGATTCTACGACAGGGATTCATTTCTGGATGACGAAAGCGGACGCAATCGGATATTAAAATCAAACTGCATGCGAAAATGGATTATGCTCTGTGGCAGACCTGACATAATCCATTCTCACAGGCAGTATTATTTTGCGTTGACAGAGATTCCGTTTACCTCTACTTCATCGTCTATGGGGATAACCAGACATTTACGTCCGTTAATCATCTGAATATCAACAAGGTCGGAGCGTTCAGGATTTACCTGAATAACAACTTCAGGCGTTTTGATACTGAATTTTCTCGTCTCAGCAATGTTGGAGGCGAGAAGAGAGCCTCTTGCGCCGATGGTTTCGTTGTAATCCTTTTCAAATGTTTCCAGTTTTTCTTCCGGGATACCGCTGGCTGTAAGGAGTTTTCGGACTTCCTGCTTGCCAAGCTCTAATGGTTCCGGTTCTTCTTTGGCTTCTTCTATCATCTCATTCAGGTTTTCGTGAATGGTACGGATAACGGAATAATCGCAATCCTCTTTTAATGTATTTACGATAATATCCTGGAAAGATTCCTTCTGGCTTCCGGCGCTCATCACCTCACTGCAGCCAAGTACGGAAGTTACAAAATAATCCTGAAGTTGTTCCGGCTTTTTCGAGTAAAAGAGAAGATGATGTAAATCCGCGGCCCGGTCGTTAAATGCGGGGAAGAGGAAAGCGTTAGCCGGTTCTCCCACTACCCAGTCTCGGATTCGGTCCTGGATACTGTTAACGGCAGGATTGTAACAGAGTCCGGGCTTGGATAATGCAACCGGACAGATACAGCAGAGAATGTGTTCGTATACGCTGTCGGATGCGTCGAACATCTCACTGCCGTCAAGGGCCCTTCCAGGAATGTCATAAACTGCGTGGATTAGCAGAATCAGGTAATGTTCGCCGAAATCGTAATATTCGATTACCTTGTCATAGAATTCTTCCAGAAGAATATCGTCGGTGAGCTTGCTTTCCTTCAAATTGTAGAGAAATTCCTGGGTTCCTCCGGATAATTCCTGGTCTAAGGGAAATTCCATATGTATCAGATTTTTTCCGATGGTTCCGGAAAGAGCTTTTTTAAAGATATCGAAATATTTGAAAGTTTCCTCTTCGGGGAGAGAGAGGAAGGCTTCTTTAAATTCCAGCAGCTTTTCTTTATCGCCGTTTACATAGCAGCCGCAGATGCGGGTGATAGCGCAGTTTTCCGGTGTAAATTGTTTGCGGATTTCCAAGACTTCTTTTTTGTTCATAATAATACTCCATTCTATCTGTGAAATGCTACCCATCAGTGATGTTTATATAAAGTTTCCTATCATCTTAGCATATTCAGGGAGATTTTGCAAAAGGGTCAGGCATAATATTTCAGGCTCATGATTAAAATGTTAGTGATAGCAGGAGATGCGAGGAGAATATGCGGAAAATTCTGGCAATTATAGTATGCATTCTGTTGGGAGTGCAGGGAATCGTAGCGGTTCCCGGAGGTATGGAGGTACGGGCAGAGGATATGGCACAGGAAACAGAAGAAAGTGATGAGAATAACAGCGGTACGCAGGAAGAGGCGGGTACAGCAGAAGACGGGCAGAGCGCTGCCGCAACAGAAGAACAGGCAGAAGAGGAAAATGAGGAGGCCAGACAGGAAAGTAATGAATCCGGGCAGGGAGAAGCGCTGGCAGGCGTAGAGGTAAGCGCTCCATCCGCAATACTGATGGAGGCGTCTACCGGCAAGATTATATATGAGAAAGATGCGGATACCAGACGCCCGCCGGCAAGCGTAACGAAGATTATGACACTGTTACTGATTTTCGATGCACTGGCAGATAACCGGATTTCTCCGGAAGATGAGGTGCAGACCTCGGAATACGCGGCTTCTATGGGAGGCTCACAGGTATTTTTGGAGCCGGGGGAGACGCAGACAGTGGATACGATGATGAAATGTATTGCAGTGGCGAGCGCCAACGACGCCTGTGTGTCGTTAAAAAACAGAAGACGGCCTGCAGTCAATTTAGTGTACAAATGAAAAACAATGGGCTATTATTTATAGAGAAGATAAAAAAGAAAGTGACAGGTGATTAAAGATATATATGCAGTTATTGTTAAAGGACATGCTCCTGATTCAATCCGCGTCCGGCAGGTGATGTGTGAACAGTAACATGTTGTGTAAATTTATTGGAGTAACAATTAAATTTGCATTGCAGTTTTTTCTTTTGTGCTATAATATATATTTAGCGGATTGATTATGTCCGTTAGGGCATACTTAACGGACTGTTCATGTTTGTTAAGGTATACTTATGAGAGAAATAACAGGAGGGAACACAGGATGAAGAAGCGGATGAATCGTTTGACGGCGGTTATTCTGGCTGTCAGTATGACTTGTATGCTTCCGGGTACGGCAGTTTTTGCAGAGGACTTGGTAGATGAGAGTATTGCGGAAGAAATAACGGATGAAGGCATTGCGGAGGATGCCGCAGAGGAAGATGCCGCAAAAGCTCCGACGGATGCAGGTGCAGAAGGCACAGCAGAGGAGGAGACTGCGGAAGATATAACGGCTGGGGGTATGGCAGAGGAAGAAGCTGCGGAAGATATAGCAGAGGAGGAGTCTGTGGAGGCTGCCGGGGCGGATGAAGTAATTGAGCTGTCCAGTCTGAGCGGCTCCCTGTTTGATGATGTCAATGCCGGAGACTGGCATGAACCATATGTCGGTTATGTTCTAAGCAAGGGAATTATGACAGGGAAAGGCGAGAATCGGTTCGCGCCTTCCGAAGAGCTGAGCAGAGCGCAGTTTGCGACGGTTCTGTATCGTATTGCTGGTTCGCCGGGCGCTGAGTACAGAGTTGCTTTTCCTGACGTACCGGATGGCGTATTCTTTACAGCGCCGGCATTGTGGGCGAGTCAGGAAGAGGTAGCGGTAATTATGGGGTATGAGGACGGCAGATTCGCTCCCGGCGACATGATTACCAGAGAGCAGATGGCTACAATGCTGTATCGCTACGAGGAATATAAGGAAGCCGGCGGGAATAAAGAGGCTGGCGAAGATAAAGATGCAGACGGGAATACAGAAGCCGATGAAAATACAGAAGCTGACGGAGATAAAAACGCTAATGGCGATAAAGAAGCAATAGAAAAAGACAAGTCGTCGGTGCTTGAACAATTTCCGGATGTCTGGCAGGTCAGTGATTTTGCCAGAGAAGCGATGGAATGGGCAGTCGGCGCGGGGATTATCACCGGAGACAAGGGGAATTTGAATCCGCAGGGCAATACAAGCCGCGCGGTCTGCGCGACCATGATTCAGCGCTTTTGTGAGAAATTCATGCCGGGCGAGCTGCAGGATGTGGATATGTCTGCAAGTTGCCAGAGCGTAGGCATCGAACAGACCAGTGTGGAAAACGGAACCTTCTGGGTTAGGGCCGATGGCGTGAAAGCATCTATGGATATTCAGAAAGTCCAGGCAAAAGTATGGTGTCTGGATGATGACGCATGCTGGTATACGCTGGGCGAACAGCCGGACGGTTCTTATGGAGCCGAAGGCAGTGTTTTGTCTCACCGCAGTCGTTTTGGTACATATTATGCAGAACTTTATGTAATGCTGAACAACGGAGTGCGGCTTTTCCTGAACTGGACGCAGACACAGATAGACGGCTCTGAAGCGCAGATGCGTGTGATGGGCCATGTGAGCGACATCTATAATGAGGTGGGAAGTGATTTATATTCCTGCTATATGTGGGTCGTGAACAATGTGAGTTATCTAAGGCTCCCGGACCCGCTTGAACCGCCGGAAGGATATACCCGGGCGGAATGGTATGCAATTCAGGCATATGAACAGAGACAGGGGAACTGTTATTGTTTCGCGGCAGCTTTTTATTTCCTTGCGAAGGGGCTGGGGTATGACGCGGAGTTTATCGAAGGGCGCGTGAAGCTCCGAAGCGGCGGGTATAACCGGCATGGATGGGTTATCATTCATCTGGACGGTGCTTCCTATATATGTGATCCAGAATCAACGAGAGACATTGGAAGGTATAACTTCTATATGCAGCCTGTGGACAGTCCGGTTATGCAGTATGAATGGTAGCAGGTAGGCGGCATGGTTTTTAGTTCGATGACATTTCTATGCGTCTTCCTTCCGGTTGTCTTCATTATGTATTCGATTATGCCGTCTCTGCATGTGAAAAATGGACTGCTGATTATTGCGAGTCTGTTATTCTACGCATATGGCGAGCCCGGGTATGTGCTGCTGATGATATGCAGCATTGTATTGAATTATCTGTTTGGAAGACTCTTAGATTCTGAAAATGAGAGATTGCGCAGGGCAGTGGTTACACTGGCCGTATGTGTCAATCTGGGACTGCTGTTTGTATTTAAATATCTGGATATGGCGTTTAGAACAGTGAACCAAATTAGTCATAGAGCGATTCCTATGGCTAATTTGACGTTGCCGATTGGAATTTCCTTTTTTACCTTTCAAGCGTTGTCGTATGTAATTGACGTATACAGAAGAGAAGTAGAGACCGAGAAGAACCTGTTTCATGTCATGCTCTATATTTCATTTTTTCCACAATTGATTGCAGGACCGATTATAAAGTATCATGACATTCAGACGCAGATTGGCAGCCGGAAGACGGATTCCAGAGAGATTGCAGAGGGAATGAGGCGGTTTATACTGGGACTGGCTAAGAAAGTGCTGATTTCTAATGTTATGGCAGTCACAGCAGATGCGCTTTTTGCGGTTCCGGCGGATGAGATGAATATCTTGTCCGCATGGACGGCGGCGCTCGCTTATCTGTTCCAAATCTATTTTGATTTCAGTGGATATAGTGATATGGCGATTGGTATGGGGCGGATATTTGGATTTACATTTCAGGAAAATTTCCGTTACCCTTATGTTTCGCAGAGCATACAGGAATTTTGGAGGAGATGGCATATTTCCCTTTCTACCTGGTTTAAAGAATATCTGTATATTCCCTTAGGCGGAAACCGGAAAGGGAAGGGAAGAACCTGTGTGAATAAACTGATTGTGTTCATTTCTACAGGGCTGTGGCATGGCGCGAACTGGACATTTGTTATCTGGGGATTATGGCATGGGATGTTTATGCTTTTGGAAGAAGCGGTTCCCATCAGAAAGCTGCCCAGGCTGATTCGGCATATTTACACACTGCTGGCTGTTTGCGTGGGGTTTGTTATATTTCGCGCGGATACGCTGGCTCAGGCCATTCAGATGGCGGGGAAGATGTTTGCCGGATGGACGTTCCAGACGGTGCAGATGAATACTGTTTTACAACAGATGACTCCTCTTTTCATCGTGACGATTATCATTGCCGTTATTGCATGTATGCCGGTTCTGAGCCGGGCCAAAGCCTGGGAGAATGAGGCGCGGACCCGAAGGCGGGTTATGGAGCCCCTTGGCTATCTGGCAAGCTTTATGCTTCTGATACTGTGTATGCTAAGTTTATCAGGCGGTACCTATAATCCGTTTATTTATTTCAGATTTTAGAGCTGCAGTTTAGGGGCGTCTGTCTCATCAGAGCTCTTTGGAGTACAGGACGGTATACGTCCTGTCGGCGGTTAGAAGAAGGAGAAACATGAAGAATACCGGGTATAAAATATTTATCATACTTGTCTTTGCTCTTTTGCTGATTCCTTTTGCCGGGATGTCATTCTGGGCTGCGAACGAGACGACAGAGAATAAGGCGCTTGCCGAGTGGCCCTCTTTGACAGAAACGGAAAATTATTTATCGGGTATGGGAGAATATTTTGAAGATCATTTTGCTTTCCGTCAGTATTTTGTTACGGCGAACGCGCTGCTTAGAGGGAAGCTCCTGAAAGTAAGCGCTACGGACCAGGTAGTGGTCGGAACCAGTGACTGGCTGTACTATTCCGGAACTCTGGACGATTATTGTGGGACGGAGCTGTTCGATGAGCGGGAGTTGTATGCGGCCGTACATAATCTGAAACTGATGCAGGATTATGCGGAGGGCTGCGGAAGCAGATTTATTTTGACAATTGCACCGAATAAGAATAGCCTGTACAGTGAGCATATGCCTTACTTCTACCAGAAGGGGACGGATACGAATCTGGAACATTTGACGGAGAAGATGGCAGAGGCAGGGATTTCTTATGTTGATTTGTATGAACGGTTTCGCGGAGAGGATGAAGAGCTGTATTTTCAGCGGGATTCCCACTGGAATAACAAGGGTGCGGTTCTTGCCTATAATGCATTGATGAATCGGATGGAGAAGGAGCATGAGACATATCTGAACGTACCTTATGAGTTGGAGAAGGTACATATCGGGGATATTGATGAGATGCTTTATCCGCTGGCGGCAGAGCCGGAGGAAGATTATATCTATGACAAGGAATTTCGTTATACCTATGTAAATGATGTGACGGACAACATGGATGACTGGATTGAAACGCGGAATCCGGAAAAGGAAGGCCGGCTTCTGATGTTTCGGGATTCTTTTGGAGAGAGTCTTCTGCCCTTTATGGCGGACGAAGTGGGAGAAGGGTATTTTTCCCGCCTGGTTCCGTACAATCTGACGCAGGTGGAAGAGTACCGTCCAGATTATGTCATTGTGGAACGGGTAGAACGAAATCTTTCGGCGTTTATACAGGATGTTCCGATTATGGAAGGGCCTCAGACGGAGTGGATTCCCGCGCCTGAGGCAGAGACAGATTCTGTACTGGAAACGCAGAAGGAAGGGTCTTATCTGACGGTAAAGGGTCAGATTGACGAAGCATATATGAAAGATAACACAGAAATATTCGTATCCGTAAGGGATAATGAGACGATGGATACAAGGACCTATCGGGCATTTTACACGACGACGGAAGAGGGCGGCGGAAATGGATATCAGCTCTATCTGAAGGGCGGAACGGTTCCGGCGGGTAATCTGCATATTTATGTGACTGTGCAGAATGAAGGTCAGAATGTGATTGTAGCATCGAAAGATATTACATGGGATTAAGGAGGAAAAGGAATGAAGAAGGTACTGAGGATTTTACTGCTTGCACTGTGTCTGTGCGGCGTGCTGGCAGGCTGCGGGAAGAAGGAAGAGGCAGAGGAAACCAAAAAAGAAGAGAAAGCAAAGGTACAGGAAGAGACAAAAGAATATCTGATTATCGGCAATAAGACGGACAAGGCTTATGATATTCTGCTGAAAAACAGTACCGGTCAGGATATTACCGGTATTGCGATTAAGACGTCCGATAAGACAGAATATCCCGCTAACATGATGAAGAGCGGCGCTGTTTTAAAGAAAGGCGAGACGGCAGAGCTGTTCTATACCCCGGAGGAAGCGGCAGGAGACGGTGCAGATGCGAAAGAGGGGAAAGATTCAGTGGAAGATACAGACGCAGAAAAAGAGAAAGCTGCGGCAGATGCAGGCAAAACGGATGAGACGGGGAATCTGGCGGACGCAGCGATTAAC
Organism: Lachnospiraceae bacterium; assembly: GCA_910574185.1. Taxonomy (GTDB): domain Bacteria; phylum Bacillota; class Clostridia; order Lachnospirales; family Lachnospiraceae; genus Claveliimonas. The sequence continues at coordinate 62,628 of CAJSZQ010000012.1, read as the reverse complement.
CTGCTGTATTATGTACAGGTGACGCTGGCCGACGGAACGAAAATGGAATTAAGTTCGCTGGGGTTTGACGACATTAAAGAGGAAGCGGAGTTATGCCTGGAAGATGAGGTATGCTTTGTAAAATATATAAGTAAAGCCTCCGGGGATTCTGTTTCTACGAAAGAACAGGAATTAGGGGCGAAGGTTCAAAGGGAGGCACAGGCTGAAGCAGAGAAAAAGGCAGCGGAAGAAAAAGCGGCGGCAGAGGCAAAAGCAGCAGAAGAGGCAAAAGCGGCAGCGGAAGCACAGGCTGCCGCGCAGGCCGCACAGCAGCAGCCTGCGCCGGCAGCGCCCGCGGCTTCAGGAGGGGGAAATTATTCGGAACCTGTGTATACGGAACCGGCTCCAGCGCCAGAACCGGATCCAGAACCTGTGCCGGCGCCGGAGACAGCGCCTGAACAGAGCTCGGAAGGCTGCCTTGATCCGGGTGAGCTGGGATTGTAGGAAGAATATTTTTTCAAAAGTCTGAGGGCGCTGTCGTTTTTAGATAGCGTCCCTCCAGACAGGTGAATTTCTGTTCCGGATTCCATATGGATTAGGACAGGCTGTTTCCAGCATAGAATTTTATAACGTTGTATCTATGCCGGAGCAGTTTAAGATGGAGAATAAAAGTGAAAAGCTAAAGACAGAGGGAAGAAGGAAACAGTCATCTCCGGAGCCAGTAAAGATTGCCGGGATAGTTTATGGGACGAAATCTCTGAGATCCTGTATGGAAGCTGTTATGAAGCTTTATATGGAAAAGTAATACCGGAGAGGGACAGATACGTTAGTGTTTACATAGTGTGTGAACCGTAACCTATAGCGTTTAATCTGTAACAGTTCAGTATTCCGGCTTCACTGTTACGGAATCCGTCCATTTTTAAAGTCTGCCTGCGGCAAAGGGGCGGTTGTACGAAAAGATGTAGTTAGCATAATTAGTTCATTTATCATTTTATTAGGATCTATTCCGTTATACTCGGATAATCTGGCGTCTCTGAATATTTCAGGAGAGAGGATTATTTTGAAAATAGTAAACGGAGTCTATACTTCTGCAAAAATATTCACAGATACAATAGAAGAGTATGCTCTGGCGCAGATCCGAATGCTTTGCGGGCAGAAAGCATTTTCCGGATGCAGGGTCAGGGTTATGCCGGATGTTCATCCGGGAAAGGTTGGAGCAATTGGATTTACATCGACGGTGGGAGAACAGAGGAGTGTTTCGATTCATATGAGAGATAGACTCCGTATGGAAAATCCGGTATACAGAAACCGACGGATAGGTTATAATTATATACGGAGAATATATGCGGAAGAATTTGGAATATTATGGAACGGCATATTTCTGAAGGAATAGTGATACTGTGACCTTAATGTGAAGGGGAGTGGGATTGTGGCCAGAACGGTAGGGATTGGGCATCAGGATTTTGAAAAGATCAGGATAAAGAATAATTTCTATATAGACAAAACTTATTTTATCAGGGAATGGTGGGAAGCGGACGACGATGTAACATTGATTGCACGTCCCAGAAGATTTGGAAAGACGTTAAATATGAGCATGTTAGAGCAGTTTTTTTCTGTGAAGTATGCCGGCAGAAAGGATTTATTTGAAGGGCTTGCTATTTGGGAGGATGAGAAGTACAGGGAGCTTCAGGGAACATATCCGGTTATCAGTATTTCCTTTGCAAATATCAAAGAGCAGAAATTTGCTGCCGCGCGGAGAAAGATATGCCAGATTTTGTCAGATTTATATTCCCAAAATGGTTTTCTGCTGAAAGAAGGAATCCTGGATCACAAAGAAATGCGGTACTTTGAAAATGTGACGGCAGATATGGATGATGTAACGGCTACGCTTGCGGTTCATCATCTGTCGTCTTATCTGTCGCGATATTACAGGAAAAAAGTAATTATTCTGTTGGATGAATACGATACCCCGATGCAGGAGGCCTATGTAAACGGATACTGGGATGAGACGACGGGGTTTATGAGGAGTTTGTTTAATTCCACGTTTAAGACGAATCCCTGGCTGGAACGGGCGGTAATGACAGGAATTACAAGGGTGAGTAAAGAATCTGTTTTTTCGGATCTGAATAATCTGGAGGTTGTCACCACGACTTCCAGAAAATACGAGGATTCCTTTGGATTTACGGAGGAAGAGGTATTTGCCGCGCTGGACGAGTATGGAATGTCAGAGAAGAAAGGGGAGGTAAAGCAATGGTATGACGGCTTTACCTTCGGGAAAAAGACGGATATTTATAATCCCTGGTCGGTCATAAATTATCTGGATAAGAAGAAAGTAGGGTTATACTGGGCGAATACCAGCTCCAACGGTCTGGCCGGGAAGCTGATCCGGGAAGGAGACGAGGAGATAAAGAAAGCCTTTGAAGGACTGCTGCAGGGGGAGCATCTGATTGCGCCGGTGGATGAACAGATTGTCTATAACCGGCTGGACAGCAGTGGGGAAGCGATTTGGAGCCTTCTGCTTGCCAGCGGATATCTGAAGGTTATCAGCTATGAGAGGTATGAGGATATAGAGGATGACTTCCGGGAGGCGAATTATGAACTGGCGCTGACGAACCTGGAAGTCAGACGGATGTTTCACCGGATGATTAAAGGGTGGTTTGGCGGCGTACACTCTTCTTACAATGCGTTTATCAAGGCGTTGCTGCAAAATGACTTAAAGGCAATGAATGTGTATATGAACCGCGTGAGTCTGGAGATGTTCAGTTATTTTGATACGGGAAGAAGACCGTCGGGAAGTGAGCCGGAACGATTTTACCATGGTTTTGTTCTGGGACTCATGGTGGAATTAAATGACCGCTATACGATTACATCCAACAGAGAAAGCGGATTCGGCAGGTATGATGTGATGTTAGAACCCAGGAATCAGGCGGATGACGCTATGATTCTGGAATTTAAAGTACAGGATGCGGAAGAGGAAAAGGAGCTTTCCGATACAGTGGAAGCGGCATTAGAGCAGATAGAGGAGAAGAGATATGCGGCGAATCTTACCGCAAAAGGGATTGCGCAGAACAAGATAAGGAAATACGGGTTTGCATTTTGCGGGAGCAGGGTGCTGATTGGAAGTTGACAAGGGCGGGAATATAAGATGCTGGATTTGATTCATGCAAGACAGGTATTTGACAAGTATTTAGAGCAATTTGACAGGGAAGATGAAAAGATTAATTTAAAAATTGTGCATACAGAAGGGGTAATCCGGTGCGCGCAGGCTATCTGTGAGAGAATGAAGCTTTCCGGGGAGGACTGCAGTCTGGCGAAGCTGATAGCGCTGCTTCACGATATCGGCCGGTTTGAGCAGCTTCGGCTGTATGACAGTTTTGAGCCGGAGGTGATGGATCATGCGGCGTTCGGCGTACAGTTGTTATTCGGCGGGCAGAAGATGATTCGTCAGTTTGTAACAGAAGATAAGTGGGATAGTATCATTCGGCAGGCGATTGCCAGACATAGCGATTTCTCAGTGGGATGCGGACTGTCTTCACAGGAAATGCTTCACGCGCGTATCATCCGGGATGCGGACAAGCTTGACAACTGCCGGGTGAAATTGGAGGAAAAGGTGGAGGTGCTGCTTGGATGCTCGCCGGAAGAAGTCGGAAGCCAGGACATTTCCCCGGAGGTGTGGAGAGAATGCTTAGTACAGTCTTCCATCCATTCCTTCAACCGGAAGACAAAGATGGATTACTGGGTTTCTTATGTGGCGTATTTCTTCGATATCAATTATCCGGAGACATGTGAGATTATTCTGGAAAATCATTATGTGGATAAGATTATCGACCGGATTCCATACGGCAATCCGGAGACAGAGCGGAAAATGAAGGAGTTTAAGGGTATGTTGACTGCTTTTTTGCAAAATTGAAGAGGGAAGAAGAATCAGGCGTCTGGCGTCGGCATAGACTGTAGAGAAAATATGCTGTCCAATAAGTATACCTTGTGAAACGGCCGGATGGCCATAATGGGATACCTGGAAGGTATACCTTGTGAAACGGCCGAATGGCCATAATGGGGTGCCCTTGGGTATACCTTGTGAAACGGCTGTATGTCCATTAGGTGTGCCCGGAGGGTATATCTTATTAAATAAAGAGGTTTAATAAGTATGATTTGTGGAGATTATAGGATGGAGACGGCTGTGGGAGAGAAAAATAGAGCGGCGTTGTATCTGCGCCTGTCGAAGGAAGACAAGGATAAACTGACAAAGGGGGACGACAGCGCCAGCATTCAGAATCAGAGGCTTTTGCTGACAGATTACGCTCTGCAGCATGATTATCAGATTGCGGAGGTATATTCTGACGATGACGAAAGCGGGCTTTATGATACAAGACCTGATTTTGAAAGAATGCTTACAGATGCGAAGCTGGGGAGATTCAATATCGTAATTGCCAAGTCCCAGTCCAGATTTTCCCGGAATATGGAGCATGTGGAGAAATACCTGCACAGGGATTTTCCGAATCTCGGGATTCGTTTTATCGGCGTGGTTGACGGGGCGGACACATTTAATAGGGGAAATAAGAAGTCAAGGCAGATTAACGGGCTGGTAAACGAGTGGTACTGCGAAGATTTATCTCAGAATATCCGAAGCGCTTTCCGGGCTAAGATGAAGGAAGGGCAGTATTTGGGAGCCTCCTGTCCTTATGGCTATGTGAAAGATCCGGAGAATCATAATCACTTGATTGTGGATGAGTATGCCGCAGGAGTGGTGAGGAGGATTTATCAACTTTATCTCAAGGGATATGGGAAGGCAAAAATCGGAAGGATTCTTACAGAAGAAGGAATACCGATTCCCTCTGTTTATAAGAGAGAAATCCTTGGTATGAATTATCATAATCCTAATGAGATGGAAAACACGAAAAGCTGGTCTTATCAGACGATACATACGATACTGAATAATGAAGTTTATATTGGAACGGTGGTACAGAATAAGTTCCGTAATTTGTCTTACAAGGATAAGAAACATATCCGGCAGCCAAAAGAGGAATGGATTCGGGCAGCGGGTATGCATGAGCCGGTGATAGATCAGGCTGCCTTTCAAAAAGTACAGGAAAGGCAAAAGCTGCGTGTAAAGGAAGTAAAGAGCTGCGTCGCTGCGTCGGTATTTTCCGGCGTGTTATTCTGCGCCGAGTGCAAACATGCTATGGTGAGGATGTACGAGCGCCGAGGGGAGCGCAAGTTTATCGGGTATTGCTGCAAGACATACAAAACGCTGGGGAAAAGGGAGTGCTCCCGTCATGCCGTCAATGACGGGCGGCTTCAGGAAGCGGTACTTCGCTCGATTCAGGAGGAAGCCAGGAAGCTGTTGACTCCTGAAGATATTCGTTATCTGGGCGGGATACCGAATAGCGGAGATACCGGGAAGAATTACAAATTGCAGGCGGCTCGTCTGGAAAAGGAAATCGGGCGACTGGAAGGATACAGGAAAAAGACTTATCAAAGCTATCTGGATGATGTGATTTCCAAGGAGGAATATCTGTCTTATGCGAAGGAATATGAAGCGGATATTCAAGGGTTGAAGGACAAACGTAAGCGCCTGGAGGAGAGGCGGAAGGAAGAGAACAGCAGGGCCTGTGAATATGATGCATGGGCGGAAAGTTTTCGGGATTATATTCATGTGGATAAACTGACAAGAGAAATGGTTCTGGAGCTGATTGACAGGATTGAAGTACAGGAGGATGGTTCTGCCCGTATATTTTATAAATTCAGAAATCCATAGGCGGAAGATATGAAACTTCATATATAAGCAGAAAGAGCGAAGAACTGCATGTACAAATGGAGAAAATAGACAACTTGCAGCGGCAGATGGATGCGGACGAATGATACAAATGGATAAATATCAGGCGTCTGCTTTTTTTAAACGACGCCTGTGTGGCGATGGCTGAATTTGTCTGCGGCAGCGAGGAAGAGTTTGTCAATCAGATGAACGAGCGGGCCAGAGGGCTTGGAATGGAGAATACGAATTTTGTGAACTGCAACGGACTGGATACAGAGGGGCATGTGACTACGGCCAGAGATATTGCGGCGATGTCCCGGGAATTACTGACCAAATACCCACAGGTGCACGATTATGTTACTATCTGGATGGAGAATATTACCCATACTACCAGAAAGGGGAGCAGTGAATTTGGTCTTACCAACACCAACAAGCTAATCCGGCAGTATCAGTATGCGACAGGGTTAAAAACAGGCTCCACCGCGGATGCAGGATTCTGTGTGTCAGCCACCGCCGAGAAGAATCAAATGGAAATGATTGCGGTAATTATGGGGGCGAAGGATTCCAAGTCCCGATTTGCAGATGCAACGACGCTTCTGAATTATGGCTTTGGAAAATGTATGAAGTACATGGACGAGGGGCTGGAAGCGATTAAGCCTGTGAAAGTGGAAAAAGGAATGAAAGCAGAGGTATCGGTTAAACAGGCAGGGAATTTTCAGTACATAGATACGGTTGGAGCAGATTTGACGCAGATTAAGAAGAAGCCAGAGCTAAAAAAAGACTTGAAAGCGCCTGTTAAGGAAGGGGATAAAACCGGTGAAATGGTTTACTATCTGGACGGAAAAGAAATCGGAAGGGCGGATATTGTCGCGACGGAGAGCGTGGGGAAGATGAAGTATAGGAATGCGCTGGAAACAGCGCTGGAGAAGTTCTTTATGTAGGTCTGGTTCATACGCCGCTTGCTTAACCGGAAAAAGAGTGGTAGTCTAATAAATGTACACTTTAAGTTTAAGGATATCTATCAGGGGTGGAAAGAGGAAGATATGAGAAGAGCAGATAGAAAAACATGGAAGGAAAAACTGGCAGTATTAGCGGGAGTCGGCTTGTTCTCGCTGATACTTGAGATATGGAGGGAACTCCAGGGCTTTGTAATCAGACGATTTCGGATTCAATTACCATATAAAACGGAAAAGGGAGAAGCGGTTAAGCTGATATTTCTTTCAGATTTACATGGAAAGCAGTATGGGAAGCGGAATCAGGAGCTGATTGCGGCGATTGCAAAGGAAAGGCCGGATTATATTCTGATAGGGGGCGATTTGCTGACCAGAAACAATGAGTCTACAGAACGGACAGCGCTTGGCCTCCTTCAGAGGCTGGTAAAGATTTGTCCGGTGTATCTGGCAAATGGCAATCATGAGCAGCGGATGCGCATGAAGCCGGAGGAGTATCAGGGACGTTACGAGAGATATATAAGAAAAGCTGAGTCTTTCGGGGTTCATGTGCTGGCGAATGAGACAGAGGACTGTGATATGAAGGGGATTCCGGCCGCAATCAGCGGTCTGGAAATTCCTCTTGCGTGTTATGCACATTTTCATTCCAGGAACCTTGAGAGCGCCGATATAAAAGAAAGACTGGGAAAAGCCGTTAGGGGCAGGTATCAGATATTGCTTGCTCATAGTCCGGTTTATTTTGACGCCTATGTAAAATGGGGGGCGGATTTGGTGTTGTCAGGACATCTTCATGGAGGAGTTATCGGGATTCCAAAGTTCGGCGGACTGATTACGCCGCAGGCAAAATTATTTCCAAAATATTCCGGCGGACTTCATCGGAAAGGGAAGCGGATAGGCATTGTGAGCCGGGGGCTTGGGACTCATACGGTGAATATTCGTCTGTTTAATCCTGCGGAAGTGGTTGCGGTAACTTTAAATCCGGTTAAATCAGAAGTAGTTTGAATGCAAAATATCTTCTTGTGCAAGGGTAAAAAATCAAGTATAATAGATTGGCTAGTTTGATAAAGAGAGGAACAACATGGGAATTCCGGTAAAGCTTCAGGTGTTTGAGGGGCCGCTCGACCTGCTTTTGCATTTGATAGATAAGAATAAGATTGATATTTACGATATTCCGATTGTGGAGATAACCAGTCAGTATATGGAATATATCGAGGCAATGGAGCAGAGTGATTTGAATGTGATGAGTGAATTTCTCCTCATGGCAGCAACGCTTCTTGACATTAAATGCAGGATGCTCCTTCCCAAAGAAGTGAACGAGGATGGGGAGGAGGAGGACCCCAGACAGGAATTGGTAGAACAACTGCTCCAGTATAAAATGTACAAATATATGTCTTATGAGCTGAAAGACCGCCAGGTGGACAGCGACCGCATCATGTACCGGAAGCAGAATATTCCGGACGAGGTGGCTGACTATGTGGAACCAGTGGATTTGGACGAGCTGCTTCGTGATCTTACGCTTGGCAGACTGCAGAGTATTTTTCTGGATGTGATGAGGAAACAGACTGATAAAATCGACCAGATTAGAAGTCAGTTTGGAAAGATAGAAAAGGAAGAGGTAACTGTATCGGAAAAGCTGATTCAGGTGGAGGAATACGCCGTAAAGCATAAAAAGTTCAGTTTTCGGGAGCTCATCACAAAACAGAGTTCCAGAATCCAGATAGTAGTTACATTTTTGGCAATTCTGGAAATGATGAAATCCGGCCAGATTGTAATCGAGCAGGAGCAACCGTTTGACGATATTTTGATTACGTCCCAGATGGAGAAAGAAAGGTAGTATAACGTGGAAGTCAGGAAATTAGAAGGGATTATAGAGGCAATTCTTTTTACCATGGGGGAATCGGTAGAATTGTCGAAGATTGCGCTGGCAGTTGGACATGACGAGGATACGACACGAAAAGTAATACATAATATGATGGACAGGCTGAATACTTCTGAGAGAGGCGTGCGTATTATAGAACTGGAAGATTCTTTTCAGATGTGCACAAAAACGGATATGTACGAGTATCTGATTCGGATAGCGAAGCAGCCCAGAAAATATGTGCTGACAGACGTTCAGCTTGAGACGCTGTCGATTATCGCGTATAAACAGCCGGTGACCAAGTTAGAGGTTGAGAAAATACGGGGAGTCAAGTCCGATCATGCGGTGAACCGTCTGGTGGAATACAATCTAGTCTGCGAGGTAGGGCGAATGGACGCGCCGGGTAAACCGATTCTGTTCGGTACGACAGAAGAGTTTTTAAGGAGATTCAGTATCCAGTCGCTCGAAGAGCTTCCCAGTATGAATCAGGAGCAGATTGAGAATTTCAAGACAGAGGCTGAAGAAGAAGCACAATTGAAATTGAATATTTAACGCATGGAAGAGTCTCTGGCTTCATACATTTTAAATAACTTCCTTGGGATAGGGTTCTGTATGAAAGAGAGAGAAAAGAAAAATATCCGGAGATTTACGAGGAAAATCAGAGGGCTTTTCAGTATCTACATAGTTTTGGTTCTATTTGGCTGCTGTCCGGGCAGACATACTGCAATCTCTGTATATGCAAAAGAAGAGCAGACAGAATATGCAAATGCAGAGGAGACAGGGGATACAAAGGCGGCAGGCTCAGAAAAAGAGGAAGGGACAGCATTTGGAAAGGCATCAGAGACAGAAAAGGCCAAGACAGAGGAGATAGAATCTACACAGTCGGAAGCGATAGAGACGTCTCAGGATGCAGGGTTTCAGGGGCAGCTCTACGCCCGGTCGGCGGTGCTGATGGATGGGGACAGCGGAAGAGTTCTCTATGGGAAAGAAGCGGATGTGCCAAGGCCCATGGCAAGTACTACGAAGATTATGACCTGTATCATAGCTCTGGAGCATATGCAGGGGGACGCTGAGATTGCAGAGGTTTCCGAATATGCGGCAAGGCAGCCGAAGGTCCATCTCGGAGTCAGGACTGAGGAGCAGTATTACTTAAAGGATTTGCTGTATTCTCTGATGCTGGAATCCCACAATGACAGCGCGGTTGTGATTGCAGAGCATGTAGGAGGAAGCGTAGAAGGCTTTGCTAAGCTTATGAATGCAAAAGCAAAGGAACTTGGCTGTGAGTCTACTTACTTTATATCGCCGAATGGACTGGATGCGGTTGACGATACGGGGGTTCATTCTACTACGGCAAAAGAGCTGGCGCTGATTATGCGGTACTGTATTCGTGAATCCGATAGGCGTGAGGAATTTCTTCAGATTACCGGAACGAAAAGCCACAGCTTTCAGGATATTTCCGGGAGCAGGAATTTTACCTGCAATAACCACAATGCCTTTTTGTCTATGATGGAAGGGGCGCTGTCTGGTAAGACGGGATTTACCGGGGATGCAGGATACTGTTATGTGGGCGCGTTAGAGCGGGACGGCAGAGTATTTATTGTTGCGCTTCTTGCATGTGGATGGCCGAATAATAAGAATTATAAGTGGTCGGATACCAGAGCGCTGATGGAATATGGACTGGAGAATTACAGTTGCCGCAATCTGTGGGAAGAACAGACATTTCCCGATATTCCGGTGGAGGAAGGAATTCCGAATAAGAGGCATTTGAGCGGAGCGTCTACAGTGGGAGTGAGGATTGAAAATGCGCCGGAAGAATGGATTTATCTGGTGAGAGAGGATGAGCAGGCTGAGCTGTCTGTCCGATGTGAAGAGCAGATGGATGCGCCGGTTAAAAAGGATGAAGTAATCGGGGAGATTTCTCTTACGCTGGAGGGAGAATCAATTGGAAAATGGAATCTTGTAACGGCGAATGATGTGGGAAAAAGAGATTTCAGATGGTGTATCAGGCGGATAATAAAAGAATATATTAAAATAAATCAAGAAAAGTGATTAAAAACATCACTTTTCTTTTTTTGAATCTCATGATAGTATAGGAAAGGATAAAATAAAGCAAAGAAATTGATAATTTTTTATGATTGCTGAAATTTGGCTTCCGAATACATAGAAGCAGGAAGAGCAGAGATAGAAAGGATGGACGACAATATGAACAATTGCAGCAAATATGAGAGACAGTATTTTATGCCGCCAGAGGCGACCTATGACTGGGTGAAAAAGGAGTATATTGATACGCCTCCAATCTGGTGCAGCGTGGATTTAAGAGATGGGAATCAGGCATTGATTGAGCCTATGAGTTTAGAGGAGAAGCTGGAGTTCTTTCAGCTCCTGGTAGACATTGGCTTTAAGGAGATAGAGGTTGGATTCCCTGCGGCGTCCGAGACAGAATACAAATTTATGCGGACGCTGATTGAGAAAAACATGATTCCAGATGATGTGACGGTCCAGGTGCTGACTCAGGCCAGGGAACATATCATTAAGAAGACCTTTGAGGCGGTGAAGGGAGCGCCGCACGCAGTGGTGCATCTGTATAATTCCACATCCGTTGCCCAGAGGGAACAGGTATTTAAGAAGAGTAAAGAGCAGGTGTTACAAATTGCCGTTGATGGGGCGAAGTTACTGAAAGAGCTGGCAGATGAGACGGAGGGGAATTTTACCTTCCAGTACAGTCCAGAGAGTTTTCCGGGCACTGAGGTGGACTATGCAGTAGAAGTGTGTAATGCTGTGCTGGATATTTGGCGGCCAACAGCGGATAATAAAGCGATTATTAATATTCCGACAACTGTTGAGAATGCAATGCCTCATGTATTTGCCACGCAGCTTGAGTATGTGCATAAGCATTTGAATTACAGGGAGAATGTGATTCTTTGTCTGCACCCTCACAACGACAGAGGCTGCGGCGTGGCGACGGCAGAGCTTGGGGTGCTTGCGGGAGCAGACCGCATAGAGGGAACGTTATTTGGAAATGGCGAACGTACTGGTAATGTAGATATTATCACCTTGGGAATGAATATGTATTCTCATGGGGTAGACCCGAAACTGGATTTTTCCGATATGAAGAAAATCAGAGAAACCTATGAGCGGCTTACCAGAATGCAGGTGTACGATCGTCAGCCTTATGCGGGCGATCTGGTGTTTACCGCTTTTTCCGGTTCTCATCAGGATGCCATTGCAAAGGGAATGGCATGGCGGGAAGAAGGAAAGAGCGATATGTGGACCGTTCCTTATCTTCCCATCGATCCACAGGATGTGGGAAGAAAATACGATTCCGACGTTATCCGTATTAACAGCCAGTCCGGGAAGGGCGGCGTAAATTATATTCTGAAACAGGGATATGGAATCAACCTGCCGGAAAAGATGAGGGAAGAGGTCGGCTATCTGGTAAAGGGTGTGTCCGACAGAGCACACAAGGAATTGACGCCGGAATGGGTTTATCAAATCTTTACCGACAACTACGTAAATGCCAAGAGCGTATTTGCAATTGATGAATGCCATTTTAAACAGGTGGATGGAATTATTGCAGAAGCAACCATCCAGCATGGCAGTGACCAGAGAGTTGTGGCGGCTTCAGGAAATGGACGTCTGGATGCGGTAAGTAATGCAATTAAACAGTATTTTAATATTAGCTACGAGTTAAGATTTTATGAAGAGCACTCCCTGACCAGAGGGTCCTCATCCAAAGCGGCGGCTTATGTGGGAATCGTATGTCAGGGTAAGATTTGCTGGGGCGTAGGCATTGACGCGGATATTATTAAAGCGTCTATCGAGGCGCTGATTGTGGCGGTTAATAAGCTGGATGGAATTAAAACGGCAGATATCTGCCAGGATGCCAGGATGATTGAGATTATGAATTATATTCAGTCAAATTATATTGACGTAACGTTAGATGACTTGTCGGAAAAATTCTATTTGTCGAAGCCTTATTTGTCCAAGTATATTAAGGAGAAGTCAGGAGTTACATTTGGAGACCTGGTAAAGAAGGTGCGTATGAAGAAGGCGCGGGCGATGCTAAAGAGCAGCAGTATGACTGTGGAAAATATCGCCCTGACGGTAGGATATCAGAACGTCGAGCATTTCAACAGATTATTTAAGAAAGCCTACAAGATGACTCCGGTGCAGTTTCGGAATCAAAAATAGAGCAGAGATTGCAAAGCGGCGCAGCGGAAATGAGTTCCCTGCGCCGTTTGCTGCAAGCTTTGAGATTGTTGCTGTTTAGACGTTGTCTGCCGGACGCGGATTGAATCAGGAGCATGTCTCTAAGCAGACGGAGTAACATTCCATTGAACTACCAGCTAACGCAGACTAAGGCGCTCAGGAAAGCCTTCGCGCCTAAGTCTGCATAAGCAGCTATTTCAATTCCATGAAAAACACTCCTGAATTGTCTGCTTAGAGACATGCTCCTGATTCAATCTGCTGTTTAACAGCCAGCCTGTGAATTACAACCTGAGATTGTTGCTGTTCAGACGTCGCCTGCCGGACGCGGATTGAATCAGGAGCATGTCTCTAAGCAGACGGAGTAACATTCCATTGAACTACCAGCTAACGCAGACTAAGGCGCTCAGGAAAGCCTTCGCGCCTAAGTCTGCATAAGCAGCTATTTCAATTCCATGAAAACACTCCTGAATTGTCTGCTTAGAGACATGCTCCTGATTCAATCTGCTGTTTATCAGCCAGTCTGTGAATTACAACCTGATATTTATTTAACGAAAGCAAATAAAATAGTTGCACTTTACAAGAATAAAAGTTATAATATACAAGGCAGAAATTTGGTTCATAGAAAAACCTAATATACAATTACAAATAAGGAAAATGGAGGGCTGGGTTATGAGTAACATAGCAACAACGAGTGCAGCAGGCAGAAGAATTACGAGTTTGCTTGATGCAGGCAGTTTTGTTGAAATTGGCGGAGCAGTAACTGCCAGAGCTACAGATTTCAACATGCAGGAAAAAGAAACCCCGGGGGACGGCGTCATTACCGGATACGGAGTAATCGACGGTAATCTGGTATACGTTTACAGTCAGAATGCGGAGGTTTTGAATGGGGCAATCGGTGAGATGCATGCGAAGAAGATTGCTGGCATTTATGATATGGCAATGAAGATGGGAGCGCCGGTAATTGGTCTTCTCGACTGTGCCGGTATGAGGCTGCAGGAGGCGACCGATGCGCTGGCAGGTTTTGGTAATCTATATATGAAACAGGCTATGGCTTCCGGAGTGATTCCGCAGATTACAGCAGTTTTTGGTAATTGTGGAGGAGGTCTTTCAGTGGTGCCGGCGCTGGCTGACTTTACATTTATGGAAGGAAAGGACGCAAGATTATTTGTTAATTCACCCAATGCAATTCCGGGAAATGATATTGGCAAGTGCGATACCTCGTCTGCAAAATACCAGAGCGAAGAGGCAGGACTTGTGGATGGCGTTGGCACAGAAGATGAGATATTTGCTAATATTCGTTCTCTGGTCTGCATGCTTCCAGGCGATAATGCACAAGAGACGGTTTGTCTTGACTGTACGGATGATTTGAATCGTGCCTGTGCAGGAATTGAGAATGCAGTGGAGGATACGGCCATAGCTTTTGTAAATATCTCCGATAACGGCGTATTCTTTGAGACCAAGAGGGCATATGCAAGAGACATGGTAACAGGCTTTATCCAGTTGAATGGTATGACGGTAGGCGCCGTTGCGAACCGTTCAAAGGTATTTGATTCAGAAGCGAATGTGGTTGCGGAATTTGACGGTTCCTTATCGGCAAAGGGAGCGAGAAAAGCAGCAGAATTTGTGGAGTTCTGTGATGCATTTAACATTCCGGTACTGACTCTTACAAATGTCAATGGATTTACTGCAGGCAAATGTTCAGAGCGGAATTTAGCGAAGGCTGCGGCGAAATTGGTATATACTTTTGCGAACGCAACAGTTCCGAAAGTCAATGTTGTGATTGGCAAAGCGTTCGGAAGCGCTTATGTGGCAATGAATAGCAAGGCGGTCGGGGCGGACATGGTATATGCATGGCCGACGGCAGAGATTGGTATGATGGACGCAAATCTTGCAGTTAAGATTATGTATGCAGGCGCGGATAAGAAATTGTTAAATGAAAAAGCTGCAGAATATAAGGAATTACAGTCAAGTCCGATGTCGGCGGCAAGAAGAGGGTATGTAGATACGGTAATTCAGCCGGCGGATACCAGGAAATATGTGATTGGAGCATTTGAGATGCTCTTTACGAAAAGAGAAGTACGTCCTTTAAAGAAACATGGAACTGTATAGCGAGGTGAAGCAAAGTGAAGAAAAAGATTAGCTTGTTAATAAGTATGCTCATAGCTGTGCTTGCTTTCACAACAGGATGTGGCGGGAAGAAGGAGACCATTGAGTACGATGAAATTCTGGTCAGCCAGGTGGTGGATTATGTATTTACCTATTTTCCAAATTATGACGAGGCAGCGGTTGAACAGATTAAGGGGCTTCGTGAATTTACTTTTGAGCAGCAGCTTACGGAGATGGGACTTCCCATTTATCCGGAGGAATATCTAAGTGCAATTGACGCCTGGAAAGCCGGAGAAGAAGAGTGCGGGGCATACGTTGAACATGGAAAATATACTTTTGAAGCCAGTGCAGATGAATTGTTGGTGTCAACGGAGACAAAATTTGAGAATAGAACGGCAATTGTTGAGTTTCTGTTTGATGAGAATCTGTATCTTAAGAGTCTGACAGTCAGCGCACAGTTTACATTAGGTGAAATATTGCAAAAAGCAGGTCTGAACACGCTGCTTGGAATGGGAACGGTATTTGTTGTATTGATAATCATTTCATTGATTATTTCATTATTCAGGTATATTCCCGCTGTTCAGGATAAGTTCAGAAAGAAACCAGAGGCGTCGGGGGCGCCTGAAGCGCCTGTAGCAGCTGCGGCTGCGGTTCCGGTACGGAAGTCATCCAGACAGAAAATGGATGATTCGGAACTGATTGCGGTAATTGCGGCGGCGATTGCGGCGGCTGAAGGAACTACGACAGATGGTTTTGTTGTGAGAAGTATTAAGAGAAGAAAATCAAATAAATGGAATTAATATGCAAGGAGGAAATAAGCAATGAAAAATTATACAATTACAGTGAATGGCAGCGTATATGATGTAACTGTGGAAGAAAAGGGAGCGGGATTTACTCCCGCAGCGGCGCCGGCGGCAGCGCCTGTGGCAGCGGCAGTTCCAAAGGCAGCTCCGGCTCCAAAGGCAGCAGGAGCCGGTTCGATTGAGGTGAAGGCCGGAGCGGCCGGTAAAGTATTTAAGATTGAGGCAAATGTAGGACAGAGTGTAAAGAAGGGTGATCCGGTTGTTATTATTGAAGCAATGAAGATGGAGATTCCAGTCGTGGCGCCGGAAGACGGAACCGTAGCAAGCATTGATGCGGCAGTGGGCGATGCAGTTGAGGCCGGAGCCGTACTTGCTACATTAAACTAAAACATAACTGAGTTTATGTCTAGACACGACTGGAGGTTATAAAATGGATTATATACTAACAACATTAGAGAACCTCGTGCATCAGACAGCATTTTTGAATCTGACAGGAGGCAACCTGATTATGATTGGCGTTGCGTGTTTTTTCCTGTATCTGGCTATCAGGCACGAGTTTGAGCCTTTACTGCTGGTACCGATTGCTTTTGGTATGCTCCTTGTTAATATCTATCCGGATATTATGCTGCATGCGGAGGATTCGGCAAATGGAACCGGCGGTCTGCTCTACTATTTCTATATTCTGGATGAGTGGGCAATCCTTCCTTCGCTGATTTTTATGGGTGTAGGAGCGATGACAGATTTTGGTCCTCTGATTGCGAATCCTAAGAGCTTTCTGCTGGGAGCCGCGGCGCAGTTTGGTATTTTTGCAGCATATCTTGGCGCAATGGCAATGGGATTTTCCGATAAGGCTGCCGCGGCAGTTTCCATTATCGGAGGTGCGGACGGACCGACGTCCATCTTCCTTGCGGGTAAACTGCAGCAGACGGCGATTATGGGGCCGATTGCGGTTGCGGCTTATTCTTATATGGCGCTGGTTCCGATTATCCAGCCGCCGATTATGAAGCTTTTCACTACAAAGGAAGAGAGGCAGATTAAGATGGAGCAGTTAAGACCGGTTTCCAGGCTAGAGAGGATTCTCTTCCCGATTATTGTTACAATTGTTGTCTGCATGATTCTTCCTACTACAGCGCCCCTCGTTGGTATGCTGATGCTGGGCAATCTGTTCCGGGAGTCAGGCGTGGTAAGACAGCTTACAGAGACGGCGTCTAATGCGTTGATGTATATTGTTGTTATCCTGCTTGGTACTTCGGTAGGCGCGACTACAAGCGCAGAGGCATTCTTAAATTGGGATACGATTAAGATTGTAATTCTTGGTCTGGTGGCGTTCGCATTTGGTACGGCTGCCGGAGTAGTATTCGGTAAGATTATGTGTAAGGCAACCGGCGGCAAGGTAAATCCTTTGATTGGTTCGGCGGGTGTGTCTGCAGTTCCTATGGCTGCCAGGGTATCGCAGAAGGTAGGCGCGGAGGCGGATCCGACCAACTTCCTGCTGATGCATGCTATGGGTCCGAATGTAGCCGGCGTGATTGGAACAGCGGTTGCGGCAGGTACTTTTATGGCAATCTTTGGGGTAATGTGACAACAGGAAAGGATTTACAAAGGCTGCTGTGAACGGAGTAAACAGTAACTATGCGTTTGACTACGAATTGCTTATCTTGTTGCTGACAATTTAATAAATATATGGAGGAAGATATAATGGTAGAAATGGAAAAAAGACCAATTAAGATAACAGAAACCATTTTGAGAGACGCACATCAGTCCTTGATTGCCACGCGTATGACAACAGAACAGATGCTGCCAATCGTTGAAAAGATGGATAAAGTGGGATATCATTCGGTAGAGTGCTGGGGAGGAGCTACCTTCGACGCATCCTTACGTTTCCTGAAAGAAGACCCATGGGAGAGACTGAGAAAGTTCCGCGACGGGTTTAAGAATACAAAGTTGCAGATGTTATTTCGTGGACAGAATATTTTGGGATATCGTCCTTATGCGGATGATGTGGTAGAGTATTTTGTACAGAAGTCTGTATCAAATGGAATTGATATTATCCGTATTTTTGACTGTCTGAATGACTTAAGGAATTTGCAGACGGCTGTTACGGCTGCAAATCGCGAGAAGGCGGACGCGCAGGTTGCACTGTCTTATACCCTGGGCGACGCCTATACGCTGGATTACTGGGTAGATATTGCAAAGAGAATTGAGGATATGGGCGCTAATTCCATCTGTATCAAGGATATGGCGGGGCTTCTGGTGCCTTATAAGGCAACGGAGCTGATTGGAGCTTTGAAAGAAGCAGTGAATATTCCAATTCAGCTTCACACGCACTATACTTCAGGCGTTGCGTCCATGACATATTTAAAAGCAGTAGAAGCCGGGGTGGATGTGATTGATACGGCGATGTCTCCGTTTGCGCTTGGTACTTCACAGCCTGCGACGGAAGTAATGGTTGAGACCTTTAAGGGAACGCCTTATGACACCGGATTTGACCAGAACCTTTTGGCTGAGATTGCAGACCACTTCCGCCCAATTCGTGACGAAGCTCTGGCAAGCGGACTTTTGAACCCGAAGAATATGGGTGTTAATATTAAGACGCTTCTGTATCAGGTTCCTGGCGGTATGCTCTCGAACCTGACTTCACAGCTCAAGGAGCAGAATGCAGAAGACAAGTATTACGAAGTGCTTGAGGAAGTTCCGAAGGTTCGGAAAGACTTGGGAGAGCCGCCGCTTGTTACACCGTCTTCACAGATTGTTGGCACACAGGCTGTATTTAATGTGCTGATGGGCGAGCGCTACAAGATGGCAACCAAGGAAACCAAGGATGTATTAAGCGGCAAATACGGTGCAACCGTTAAGCCATTTAATGAGGAAGTGAAGAAGAAAGTTCTCGGTGAGAATCCGGAAGTTATTACTTGTCGTCCGGCTGATTTGATTCCGGATGAATTAGACACGCTGCGCAAGGAATGCGAGCAGTGGATTCAGCAGGATGAAGATGTGCTGTCATACGCCCTGTTCCCACAGGTTGCAACGGATTTCTTTAAATATAGAGAGGCCCAGCAGACCAAAGTGGACCATACGCTGGCCGATACGGAGAACGGGAGCTATCCGGTATAATGGTATTTGATTTAATTGTTTAGTTTAGAACGCTTATTTCCTGACAAAGCGGACAGGGGATAAGCGTTTTTTCAGTTTTTATTCCATTGAAGATAAAGGAAATAAAAAGAGATACATCAGGTTTATAGGGAGCTGAGTATCTCTTTTATCATTCTATTTTTTCATTCGGAATAAATTCTATAATGCTGTCAGGTGTACATTCTAAAATATTGCAAAGTTTTTCTAATGTGAGAACGGTAATATTTTTATTATGTTTTAGTGCATTCAGAACCCGGTTATCAATTCCGGATTTTAGTAATCTGTATTGAGTAATTCCATTTTTTTCCATTGTTTCCCATAATGGCCTGTAACTTATAATTGTTATCACCTCTCTGTTTATTCCTATTATATGGTGATTATACGTGAGCAATACAAATTATCATATTGTACATATATGTACAATGTGGTAGAATGAATGTAATTTATAATCGAAAAATGGAGAATTATGATGAATAAAAATCGAAAAAGAATCCTGATTCCTGTCATCGGTGTGAGCTTGTTCGTACTGGTGGTATGCATTCGGATGTTGTGGGATGGGAATGCGGAGGATAAGAAAAAAGGAATAGAATATTTGAAGCGGTTAGAGGCAAAAGATGTGGAGGCTATTGAACGTGACGTGAAAGAGATTCGGGAGGAAGCGCGGGTAAAAGCGATGGAGGAAGGGGAATTGCCTGTATGGGCACAGTTTAATGATTATGTAATTTTTGGAGATTCCAGGACGGTTGGATTTTCCTTTCATGAATTTCTGGATGGACAGAGAATAATGGCGGACGGAGGATTAACAATTGAGGATATTCCAACTTATCTGGATAAGATGAAAACTTTGAATCCGGCCCATCTTTTCTTATGTACCGGATTGAATGATGTGAGTATTGGATTCTGGCCCGCGCCGGAGGAATATGTGGCGGCATATGATGAGACAGTAACTATGCTGATGAAAGAGCTCCCGGATACGCATATCTATATTAATTCCATATTCCCCGCACAGGATCCGGCATTTGAACAGTCTTCCCTGTGGAGAAATATTCCCGATTATAATCAGGCTGTGATGAACTGGTGCAAAGAAAAGGGATACACATACATAGATAATACGGAAGTTTTTGAAGCCCATAAAGATTTATATGACGAGGACGGAATACATTTTCAGAAGGAATTTTATGAATACTGGGCAATCAATATGCTGGCAGAGGTGGAAATGTGATGAAGAATATGAAAAAAGGTATTGCGGGAATGAAGTATATACTGCTTGCTGTTTTGCTGTTATTTATTGCGGGGATTTCCGGCAGCGGAGGAATCAGCAATGCGGATTTGGAGCGTGTGGCAAAGAAGGTTGCAGACGAGACTGGAGCAGAGAATCTTTCTCCGGCAGATAACCGGATGGTAAAACGGCTCTATGGATTGAATGTGAATGATTATGAAGGCGTTGCTCTGTATGTATCAGACTCTAATATGGAAGTGGAAGAGATTCTGGTTGTGAAGTTAAAAGACATCTCCCAGTCTGAATCTGTGGAAACAGCAATTGAAGGGCGTCTGAGACGGCAGTTGGAGAGTTTTGAAGGATATGGGCCGGAGCAGTGCCGGCTGCTGAACGACCATGTGCTGGATATAAGAGGAAATTATATCCTGTTTGCGGTAGATAAGAAAGCGAAGACAGCGGATCGGGTATTTAGAGAAAATTTATAGTGGGAATAAGATTATGATTTTTAGCAGCGTATTTTTTATATTTATATTTTTACCAATTGTGCTGCTGGTATATTATATCGTGCCAAAGAAATCGAAAAACGTGGTGATATTAATCAGCAGTCTGATTTTCTATGCATGGGGTGAACCAGTGTATCTGGCGCTTATGATATTCAGTATCATATATAATTATATTGCGGGGATTGAAATCGGCTATCGCAGGGACGAGGGCAATGAGGGGCGCGCAAAGCGTGTTTTCTGGATGGCAGCTGCAGTGAATCTGCTGATATTGGGATTTTTTAAGTATTATGGATTCCTGATTGATAATCTGAATCATATTCTTCCGGTTGATATTCCAAACAGGGCGCTGGCGCTGCCAATCGGCATTTCTTTCTATACGTTCCAGACGCTGTCTTATGTGATTGATGTATATAAGGGAAATGTGGAGGTACAGAAGAATCTGATTTGTTTTGGAACTTATATTTCGATGTTTCCGCAGTTGATTGCGGGACCAATCGTGCGGTATGCGGATGTGCAGAGTCAGCTTACAGAGCGGAAAGAAAGTCTGGCGAAAGTCGGGAGCGGAACGGCATGGTTTTTACGCGGACTTGGCAAAAAAGTTCTGCTGGCAAATAATATTGGTATGGCATATGATGCGATTATGACGCTTCCAGAGGATGAGATGTCGGTTCTTGCGGCTTGGATAGGGTGCGCGGCGTATACATTTCAGATTTATTTTGATTTCAGCGGGTATTCCGACATGGCAATTGGACTGGGGAAGATGTTTGGATTTGACTTTATGAAAAATTTTGAATATCCTTATATGTCCGCCAGTATTACCGAATTTTGGAGAAGATGGCACATTTCTCTTGGTTCCTGGTTCCGGGAGTATGTGTATATTCCGCTGGGCGGTAACCGGGTTAGCAAGATAAAGCATATCCGCAATCTTTTTGCAGTGTGGATGTTGACTGGGTTATGGCATGGCGCGGCATGGAACTTCATATTCTGGGGAGCGTATTATGGTGTTTTACTGATGCTGGAAAAGTATTTTCTGAAGAATCTTTTGGAGAAGCTTCCGGGATTAGTCAGGCATGTATATACGATGGTTCTGATTATGGCTGGATGGGTATTCTTCTTCTCTCCCGGAATAGGGAGCGCGGTAAAATATATTGGAAGAATGTTTGGAATCGGTGCGGCAGGACTGATTAATCCGGCAGCGGTATATTACCTGTATAATTATATTTTATTGTTTGCGGTTCTGATTCTGTGTTCGACACCGCATACATATAGAAGGTTCTCCGTTTTTATGCAGCAAAGAACGGGCAGGTGCAGGATTGCGATTGCGGCGTATATTGTAATGTTTGTATTGTCGGTTGCGTATCTGGTTAATGCGACGTACAATCCATTTTTGTATTTTAGATTTTAAGGGGCGGGAAGAGAATGGCGTTGGAAAACAGAGACAGGCATAAGCAGATTCAACGGTGGTGGAAGGATTTTTATTGCAGACTTGTAAAAATATTTGTATTGATTCTGGCGGTAACGTTTATTATTAATCTCATTAAGAAGGACGGAACGTTTTCGGAAGAAGAAAACAGAGTACTTGCGAAACGGCCGGAGTTCACATGGGATTCTGTGAAAAGCGGAAAATATATGGCGGAATTTGAGACGTATATATCGGATCAGTTTTTTGCCCGGAATCAATGGATTACTTTGAAATTATATGAAGACCGGTTTCTGGGGAAAAGAGAATCGAACGGGGTATATCTTGGAAAGAAAGGATATCTCATGGAAGCGGCGGATAATCCGGACTGGGGGAATGTAGAGAAGAATATGGACAGTATGGCGTCGTTTGCAGAGAAATATCCAGATGTTCCGGTGTACCTGAGTCTTGTGCCGAATGCTGCTTATATTTTAAAGGATAAACTGCCTTACGGAGCGCCCTGCCGGGACCAGTCGGAAGATATTCAGAAGGTAAACAGTATGGCGGGGGATTCTATTCAGGTAATTCGCGTAGAGGAAGCTCTTAAGAAGCATGCCAAAGAGGATATCTATTACAGGACGGATCACCACTGGACAAGCCTTGGAGCCAGCTATGCCTTTGAGAAACTGGCGGAAGAGATGAAGATTGAGAACCCGGAAACCGACTATCAGGTATATATAGTAGCGGATGATTTTGAGGGGACTCTTGCATCGAAAAGCGGATATCATAAATCCCGGGATGCCATTCAGGTGTATGAACCGAAAAGCCATGATACGGAATATATTGTGATGTATGTGGAGGAAGGCAGCAAATCTGCTTCCATCTATAAAAGTGAATGTCTTCAGGAGAAGGATAAGTATACTGTTTTCTTCGGTGGAAATCATGCAAGGATTGATATCAGTACAACCCTGAAAGAAGAGCGGAATCTCCTTCTTGTTAAGGACTCCTATGCAAATTGTATGGTACAGTTTTTGCTGCCTTATTATCAGAATATTATTATGATTGATCCGAGATATTTCTATGAGAGCGTTGATAATATTATGGGTAGTTATGGCATTACAGAAGTATTGTTCCTGTATAATGTGAATACGTTTTTAGGGGACCATTCGATTGCAGACGTGCTGGCGTAGATATACTGCTTAGAAAAGTCTGTCTCTGCTAAATAAATTTGATTTCGGATGAATTAGACACTCTGCGCAAGGAATGCGAGCAGTGGATTCAGCGGGACGAAGATGTGCTGTCATACGCACTGTTCCCGCAGGTTGCAACGGATTTCTTCAAATATAGAGAAGCCCAGCAGACCAATGTGTACCCCATGATGGCCATCATGGGGCGCCCTTGGATATAACAAAGTATATCAAAATAAGCTGAACAGCCAGAATTACTGGCACCCCAACTACAAATTTCAATTTTTTTGTCTTGTGACGAAAGAGATACATTCCCGCCAGCGCCCCCGCGGAACCGCCAATTAGAGCCAGGCCAAGAAGGGTTCTCTCCGAAATTCTCCATTGATGCTGCCTTGCCCTTCTTTTATCCAGCCCATATACCAGAAATGCCGCCAGATTACTCCACACAATATACCATTCCATTACCTTCATGATACAACTCCAAAAGTTTTTCTAACTTAGCTTTCGCATCCTCATATCCAATAAACTGAATCCCATGTATCCCATAATTTCTAGCGGCTTCTATATTCTCCGCAAGATCGTCAAAAAATACGCTTTCAGAAGGCAAAAGCGAGTATGTGTCACACAGATATTTAAAAATTTCCCATTCCGGCTTCATCAGATGGCATTCATGAGAAAATACCACTCCGTCCATATATGGCAGAAAGGGCATCTTATCTTTGGTTCTCTCATACAAATCCTTTCCATAATTCGATAAAACATAGAGTCTGTAACCTTGGTCCTTTAATCCTTTTATCCATTCCATGGTATAGGGCATCTCCCATATGGTTTCCTCTGCATGTCCATAAGCATCCCGAATTAGTTCCTCATGCTCTGGTGCGTTGGCCACAAAACCTTCAATCAACTCCTCCGTTTCAATCGGTCCTCTGTCCGCTACAAGCCATAAGGGACTCTGAAATATCGCCTTCCGTATTATTTCCTGCTCCTTATTGGTGTAGCCTCTTTTCCTCATATATTCCACCGGATCATATTCCACCAGTACCCTGCCCACATCAAATATAATATTTTTAATCATACAAATTCTCTCCTTATCTTACCGAAAATTATTCTCCTACAACCTCAATCTGACACACTTTCATAGCCTCTAACGCCTGCTTATGGCTCTCAGGCGTCACTCCGGCACAACAGGACGCATCCACAATTACTCTGGTTTCGGGCAGCGCAGCTTTGACAATCATAGCATTTGAAATTACACAGATATCCGTACAGAGACCGATTAATGTAACGCTCTCAATTTTCTCCTGCCATTCATTGTATTTCTGAAGTGCATTTCCCAAATCAAGACAGCCAAATGTTAGTTTATCCATCGGAAGTTCCCGAATAAGCTCCTGAATCTCTGAACGAATCTCCCAGCCGGCCGTTCCCCGGATACAATGCTTCACCGGAAGCTTTCTTCCCTCCTGCGTGTCCAGATAATTCTCTTCGTGTGTATCCCTGGTGGCAATCACTCTTCCGTCAAAGCTTTTGATTTTTTCTGCTGCCTTTGGTACAATTTCTTTGGCCTCTTTTGTGCCAAGGGCTCCGTCAATAAAATCATTCTGCATGTCCACAACAATTAAAACATTCACTTTTAATCCTCCTTATTTTCATTCATATAGACTCTTTGATTTATTTGTTTAAATTCTAACCTTCTTTTCGTATCACATCGTCCATGACCCCTGATTTTTGTAATATGTTAATCGTTTATTTCCCTCACATATACTTTTTCTTCTCTTCCCCAGGGCGCCATCCGCCTGTCAACCACCCGAAAACCATATTTTTCATACAAATTTTCATGGTCGCTAATCAGATAAGCCTTATCGAATCCTAAAGATTTCAGATAATCCATCGATGTAAGAAGCATTCGCTCTCCCAGCCGGCTTCCTCTGTGGCTTTCTGCAATATATAGTGTTCCGATAAAAGGAGTGTACGGCATATCGGGTATCGCTTCCTCCTTTATGACAGTACAGTAGCCGCAAATCTCGTCTTCATCTAACAAAACGGCCACTCTTTCCCAGTCCGAAAACCTGCGGCTCCTCATATCTTCCGCCAATATCTTCCCAGAACTCCAGCCACATTCAGCAGCATATACTTTTACTGCATCCCACAACTCATGTGTCTCTGTCATCAACTTAATTTCCATCTACATTCTCCCGCGTTTTCATAAAAATACCTGCTCTGCATTTGATTATAGCATCCGGCCTTCTTTTAAGCAATGTATTCTGTGATATTCATGCCTCTTTAGGACAGGCGGATTTTGTCCGATAAAAGTCATACCATTATAGCCATTCGTATTATAAAAAATACAATTTGGGCATCTGATTATGGCCATTCGGCCGTTTCATAAGGTGTATGCACTTATAAATTAAGGGTATCATGTCGATAAAATAGAAAAGGTTTGCTGTAACTTTATTATTTGAAATGGAAAGCGGACAACTTTAAGAAAGCGAGGATGAAGCAATGAGAATCCAGGGCAACCAGAATGTGAATATGGCAGTTTTAAGAATCAATCAGTCCCAGAATGCAAGACAGGTAAAAGGAGAGAGCTCCGAGGGAATTTTTCTTCCGGGAAACAGAGATAAGGTGACAATTTCTCTGTTCGGGCAGCCGGACAGTCTCCTGAAAAGCCTGATGAGCCAGAAACAGTCGCTTATGGAACAGAAAAACCAATTGTTAACTTCGGCTCTTGAAAATGGAAAAAGCAGGGAGTCGATTCAGAGTACGTTAGATTCCTATGAGGAGCAGATAAAAACTATTGACCAGCAGATTGCGCAGGAAATGTCCAGGCAGAATGAAAAGCAGATAGAGAAAACGAAATCGGAGAATTGGGGCAGCACGCCAAAAACAAAACAGGAGATAGAGAATCAACGTCTCGCTGATATAACGAATCTTTCTTCCGGCTTATCACAGGCGGAAAGTTTGCACTCTCTTCAGAAAAGAGTCGAGGGTGAGGCGAATGTTTTAGAGTCAGAGATAGAGCTGGATAGAGAACGGAAAGAAAACACAGGCTCAATTTCGAGAAAGGAAGCAGAGCTTGCCGACTTAAGAAGAAAAGCAGACGAGTTAATGAACAAGAGCATGGTAAAGGCGGCAGATACGATAGAGCGAGCGTCAGAAAGTGCAGAAAAAGCCGATGAGGCGGCTAAAAAGATAGAGGAAACGGATGAAATGGACGAGAGCAGGGAGAATGAGCTGACAGCCGATGAAGAGTTGGGGTAGAGTATGGAACGGGAAATATTACTGCTTGGAAATCCGGATTTATATCTGGTAAGTGAAGAAGTGAAACAAGAAGATTTAGCGAAATTACGTCCGGTTTATGAAGATATGTTTGACTGTATCCGGGGAATCCGCAGGGATTACGGCTTCGGCAGGGCGATAGCGGCGCCGCAGATTGGAGTGCGCAAACGCCTGATTTGCACATTAACGGATAAGCCCTATGTGATTATTAATCCGACGCTGGAATTTATCGGGGATGAGATGATGGAGCTTATGGACGACTGTATGTCTTTTCCGGGGCTGCTGGTAAAGGTCCGCCGTTACAGGCATTGTATCCTAAGATATCGGGATGAGAACTGGAATCCAAAAGAAATAAGAATGGATGACGATATGGCGGAATTAATCCAGCATGAGTATGATCATTTAGACGGGATTCTTGCGACGATGAGGGCAATTGATAACCGGTCTTTTGTTATGAGGAAAATTTAGTTTAAGATTTGGGTTATGTATATTGACCGTAATATTGAAAACAGTTTAAGATGCAAAAAATCATAAGGTATACCCCATCATGGCCATACGGCCATTTTAAAGTTTAAATATAGATATTTAAACGAAACGACAGTTCACAGGACTGTCGTTTTTTTCGTTTGTTCAGTGAGAGTAACTTCTTTTTTTTGTAGAATAATACCATTTATTGCAGATTATGAGTAATCCTTGGCACTTTTTGAGTATTCTATGACTATATTATAATACTTCATATAGAGGAGGCAGGTATGAATAGGAGGAGTAATAAGATACTGAGAGAACTGGTTTTAGGAACCCGGCAGAATGTTGCGAAGCTGGTCGAAAAGTATAAAGTTCAGGAACGGACAATCCGGGCAGATGTAAAAGAACTGAATGATGCCCTGGAAAAATATAAGCTTCCGTCTATTATGCTGGCGCCGGATGGCGAATTATCCATCGACACGAAAGATAAAATTGATGTACGCGCTTTTGAAACATTTATATGCGAGCATACATTTTATACGTATTATTTATCAAAAAATGAACGGGCGGCAGTTTTGGTTATGATTTTGCTGAATGCCAAAGGGTACGTAACGGTTGAGCAGCTTAAGGAAACCATCGGGGTCAGCAGAACAACGCTGCTTCGTGGCCTTCCGGAAATTAAGAAATGGTTTGAGGAGAGCCGGATGGAACTGATTTCCCAGGTGCACAGGGGCTATATTGTCAATACGCCGGAACTGGAAGTCAGAAAGGGGATTTTGAAGTTACTGGAGGTAAACGGAGACGATAACGAGTATGAGACGGGATATTGCCTGGGAGCTTTCTGGAATCTTCTGATTCATCAGATGGATAAGCTGAATGTCTATAACGACATGAAACAGTTGATTATTTCGCAGGAAGAAGAATTGCAGTCTTTTTTATCTGATTACTCCTTTTTTGAAGCGGTTCTTGAACTGACGCTGATTGTGAACCGTTCTGCGATTCGTCAGTTTCTTCCAGATTACTATGTAAATACCTGGAGTGATTTAAGAGAAAGCTCTAAATATATATTCAGCAGTAATCTTTTTGAAAAAATCAGGAAGACGTATCAGATTGAAATTCCAGAAGCGGAAGTGTTGTACTATACCGAATGTCTCAAACGGAAAAGTTATCTGATGGAAAAGAACCATAAAGGAAATGCACTGGATATCCGTTTGCTGATTGCTGAAACGTTGTATCACATATCCAGTTGTTTTGGAATTGACTTCTATCTTGACTTTTCGCTGTATGATTTGTTGATTTCACATATGAGGTCGGCGGTGTATCGTCTTCAGAAAGGGGAAGTGTTGAAGAATCCTTTGAAAGAATCTCTGCTGAGAGAATATCCGGAGATTTTCCAGATTATCCGGGATAATATCCGAACATTAGAAGAGTATATCGGCAGCGAATTTTCGGAGGATGAGATGTCGTTTATGGTTTTATATTTCGCATCCGTACTTGAGAAAGAAAAGGCAGAAAATTCTAAGAACAGCAAGGTCCGGGTAGCGTTAATCTGTGAGACGGGAAGGGGAACTGTCCAGTTTATGCTGGCGAAGCTTCATTCGCTGGATGAGATGATTGATATTGTAAGTATATCCTCTGTCCATAATAAGAAAGAAATCAGAAATAGTAAGGCGCAGATGATTATCTCTACGATTGGCCTGGACGATGAAGAGCTTCCCTGCGTGGTAGTGCGTTCAGCGATGCTGGATACGAAAGATTTGGTAGATATTCAGAGGATGGCTTTTGAACTGTCGGAGGAAAAAGCAGAGACAGAGCAGAATCCAGAGATTGCGATTGTGAATCCGGTGGATGCAGATATACAGGGAGCATTTTATGAGCTGCTTTCCGAAGACAGAATCCTGGTGGATTTTCAGGCCGATAGCTGGGAAACGGCGGTCAGACAGGCTGGAAGACTGCTTTATGACACAGGGGCGGTGAAAGAGGAGTATATCGAAGCTATGGTTGATACGATCAAGGAGCATGGTCCCTATATTGTAATCTGGCCGGGAACGGCCCTTCCTCATGCGGATATGAAGGAGGGAGTGATGCAGGAAGCGGCGTCGCTGGTTCGGCTGAAACCCTCGGTTAACTTTCATAATGAAGCGAACGACCCGGTACGCTATGTGATTGGAATGAGCATCTTAAGCGCAGAAAGTATTAATCAGGCATTATATGACGTCATGATTATCTTTGGAAATGAAAAGACCAAACAGATGTTGGATAAGATGCCCGACGAGCGGTCGGTGTTAGAAGCAATTAATAGTCTGAAGACTGTTAAGGGATAGAGTGGGGCAAAAATCCGATTGCTGGAAGCAGGTTTCAACGGATTTTTATCTTGATATAAGGAGGAAAAAATGAAAGCTTTAGTGAAATATGCAAAGGGGCCCGGTAATCTGGAAATCCGGAATGTCCCTGAGCCGGAGGCGTTGAAAGACTTTGTGAAAATACGGGTAGTTTATGCGGGAATCTGTGGTTCCGATTTGCACACATGGGCCGGAAATTATGCCGGAAATAAACCGCCGGTGACGTTGGGACATGAATTTTCTGGAATTGTGGTGGAGACTGGACCAGATGTAAAACATATTAAAATTGGAGATTGGGTTACCAGTGAGACTACATTTGAAACTTGCGGAACATGTCTGCACTGTAAGAATAAAGAGTACAATCTGTGCTCTGCAAGACGGGGATTAGGCACGCAGGCAGACGGCGGATTTGCGGAGTATGTGATAAACCATGAGGCAAGAGTGCATGTGCTTCCGAAGCATGTAACACTTTTGCAGGCGTCCCTGACGGAACCGCTGGCATGTGCCGTTCATGGAGCGATGGAAACATCCCAGGTGAAAAAAGGAGAGACGGTTCTGGTTTTTGGACCTGGAGCTATGGGTCTCTTAACCGGAATGGTCTGCAAGTCTCAGGGGGCGAAGGTAGTTATCGCAGGACTTACGAAGGATGAAAACCGGTTCGCAGTTGCGAGAGAATTAGGATTTGAACGGATTGTGGATCAGATGAAAGAAAATCTGGATGAGATTATGTATGAAATGACGGATGGAGCAGGCCCGGATAAAGTATACGAATGCTCCGGCGCCATACCTGCGCTGAACCGTTCCTTTGAATTGGTAAGAAAGAAAGGGGAGGTTGTCCAGATTGGATTATTTCCCAAAGATTATAACGAGGTGAACGTGGGAATATTTTTTCCGAAGGAGATTCACTATATGGGTACCAGAACCCAGAAGCCAAGCGCCTGGGTTACGTCGCTAAAGCTTATGGAAGAGGGACTTGTTTCGCCGGAGAAGATTGTGACGATGATTACGCAGTTAGATAACTGGGAGGAAGGATTTACCCGCAGCAGAAATGCAGAAGAAGTGAAGGTTGTCATACAAGTATCCGAATCATAGCTATATTTTTATCGTAATAAAAACGGTATGAAAAAGTAAAAAGAAAGAAGGAGAGAAGACATGCAGATATTAAAAGAGAATTTAGATAAAGGATATCTGGTTGCAAAAGTTGACACAACAGATAAATTTGAAACGCTAAAGGCTATGGGGAATCTTATGGCGGAGAAGGGGTTTGTAAAGGAATCTTACATAGAGGCCGTACAGGAGCGGGAGAAGGTATTTCCTACCGGATTGCCGATGGAAGCTCTTGGCGTAGCAATTCCCCATACAGACAGTATCCATGTGAATAAAAAGGCAGTGATGTGCGGAATCTTAGAGAGGCCGGTTGAGTTTGTGGTGATGGGAGACGACGAGGCGAGAGTGCAGGTTGAGGTAGTCTTTATGCTGGCCATTGTGAAGCCGGACGATCAGATTGCGATGCTGGCCCAGCTTGTGGAGACCTGTCAGAATGTATCTGTTCTTCAAACCATTAAGACTGCGGAGGATATGGATGCTATTACGGAAATTATGGATGGACTGATGGCATAGTCCGTTCGTGATTTATACACAACTTTTTAACACATTTAGAGAAAGAGAGGATGAGAAAAATGAGTATTATCACAAACGCTGTCCAATATATTTTGGACCTTGGAGCAAGTGCCATGCTTCCTGTAATTCTGACAATTTTTGGAATGATTCTGGGTCAGGGACTGATAAAGTCATTCCGGGCAGGATTAACGGTAGGCGTGGGATTTATCGGAATTAATCTGGTTATTAATCTGCTGTCTGAGTATGCCGGAGGCGCTGCTCAGGCTATGGTTGAGAGACTGAACTTAAATCTGAACGTTCTGGACGTTGGATGGCCGGTGGCGGCGTCCATTACCTGGGCAACTCCGATTGCAGTTATGCTGATTCCAATGCTGTTTATTGTCAACATTATTATGCTGGCGCTGAATCTTACGAAGACGATGGACGTAGATATCTGGAATTACTGGCATCTTATTTTTGCAGGCGGCGTTATTTATTATGCGACAGGAAGCCTTCCGCTGTGCATTCTCTGCGCGTTAATTCATGCAATTGTAACCTTCAAGCTTGCTGACTGGACGGCGCCGGCTGTAGGCTCCTTCCTTGGCTTGCCGGGCGTATGTCTTCCTCATGCTGAGACGGTTGCATGGGCTCCGGTGTGTTATACGTTAAACCGCCTGTGGGATAAGATACCAGGGCTGAATAAGGTTGACGTAACAGGAGACACGCTGAAGAAAAAACTTGGATTTATGGGTGAGCCTATGTTTCTTGGACTGGTGCTTGGTATTATTATCGGAGCGTTAGCGGGATATGACTCCAAGTCTATCATTCTAACCGGAATTAATATGGCGGCGGTACTGGTACTTCTTCCGAAAATGGTTGCGCTGCTGATGGAAGGACTGATGCCGATTTCAGAGGGCGCAAGAGAATTTATCCAAAAGAAGTTCCCAGGTAAGGAAGTGTACATTGGTTTGGATGCGGCGGTAGCGACAGGACATCCGACAGTTGTTACCGTATCCCTGATTATGATTCCGATTACTATTGCGTTGGCATTCCTTCTTCCATATAACAGGATGCTTCCATACGCAGACCTTGCAGTGCTCCCATTTACCGTAATCTGGGCGGTCGTTGCGTCGAAGGGAAATATTATTCGCAGCGTACTGAACTCTTCGGTTATGCTGTGTGCAATCTTCTTTATCGCAACGAACTTAGCAGAGGCTACTACAACTATGGGTAAGGCGGTTGGATTTGCATTCCCGGAGGGAGCTACACAGATTTCTGGTATTGACGCGTCCTGCCATATTCTGGTGTGGGTATTTGCGAAGCTGTGTGATCCGGCGAATATGCCAATGTTGATTGCTGCAATTGTAGTAGTAGTCGCATACTTTGGTATGTGGTATCTGTGCAGAAATGATGTAAAGGCCCAGGCGGCAGAGAGTACAGAAGTATAAGAAATTGAAATGTAACAGAATGAAATTATAAATAATTAGCAAAGTTCATGATTGGAAATTGAAAGGAGTATTGATTGTATGAAAAAAGTAATTGTTGCCTGCGGAACAGGTATCGCCACTTCCACTGTTGTATGTGTAAAAATTAAAGAAGCGCTCCAGAAAGCAAATGTACAGGCGGATGTGATTCAGTGTAAGGTTGCAGAGATAGATTCTAAGATTTCCGGAGCGGATCTTGTTGTTACAACAACCAGTTATACCCATGACACCGTTCCGGTGATAAGGGCGTTATCTTTCCTGACAGGAATTGGAGTAGAGGCAGATATTCAGAAGATTATTGAGATTTTAAGCTAAAATTAGTCTGGATGGAATATGGCCGGAAAAATAGAGGTGTGATATGAAGTTAAGTTTGGAAGGAAAAACAGCCGTAGTTACAGGGGCCGCAAAAGGGATTGGCCGCAGTATTGCTGAGAGGCTGGCCGAAAGCGGGGCAGCGGTAGGAATCATTGATTTTGATAAGGCTGCGGGTCTTAACGCACAGGAAGAAATGAAAGAGAAAGGATATGCCTGTGTGTTTGCGGCAGCCGACGTGTCGGACTATGATTCTATGGTTCGGGCAAAGGAGGAATTAGAGAATCATTTCGGCAAAATTGATATCCTTGTAATTAATGCGGGCGTCAGCAGAAAACACACGATTGCAGAAATTGACGCGGCAGAGTGGGATAGGGTGCTGGCAATTAATCTAAGCGGTTCCTTCTATACAGTAAAGGCTTTTTATGACTGTTTTGCAGAAAAAACTCCGGAGGATGAAGGAAGGATTATATTTATTACTTCCGGCTCTGGCATTACAGGAACCGGAGGAGGCGCGCATTACGCCGCCTCCAAATCCGGCCAGCATGGCCTGATGCGGACTGTATCCAAAGAATTTGGGAAAAATGGCGTCAATGTAAACGCCATTGCGCCAAGAGTAATTGTTACAGAATTATTTGATACCTTGTATCCTACAGAGGAATCGAAAGAGAAGCTGGCATCCCAAATTCCAATCGGAAGATTCGGTTATCCGGAGGATATAGCGAATCTGGCCTGTTTTCTGGCGGCGCCGGAGAGTTCCTATATCCATGGACAAATTATTCTGATGGACGGAGGGAGAACCTATTAGTTTAGAGGGAGAAGAAAGGAATTGTTGGTATGGCGGAAACAAGAAGCAGACATGTGGCAGTTGCAAATGAAAAATCATGGCGGGAACCAGTTTTACGGTATAGCTGCAATGCAGAGAAAATTTCGGCGATGAAGAAAGGTTCTTTGACGCTGGTGGCGTTGATGACGGCAGGCTTTATCATGACGGGAACGTATTCCTGCCAGAGCATCGGAGATATTGCGGTATTGCTAAGCTGGCTGCTCCTTTTTCTGCCGGTAGCATTTTCCTGGACGGCGCTTTTTAGAATCCTTAAAATGGGAGATGCGGTTACCTGGAAACAGTACAAAAAGGGGCCGGAAAGACTCAGGCAGAGCGGAGCCTTTGGGGCGTTAATATCTGCTGCGGCTGTCTTTTGCTGCGGTTACTTTATTGTGACGGGCGATGTGGAATCCACTGTAGTAGAAATCGGGATGTTAGTAAGGCTCCTGTTTGAATTTCTTCTGACGGTAGGAACCATGCAGATGGGAAAATATTATTTATCTCAGTTGGAAGAACAAAACGTGTGAAAAGTAACGAGATATTAACAAAAAACTGCTTGCATCACACAGCGATATGAGTGTATAATAACTAAAACTCTTTGCGCTGCATATATATAATTATAGTGTAAATAGTAACAGTGAATTACATCCATGGGACAGTAAGAGAAGATTACTGGAACGTGGGTGTTTTTCTATAAGATGAAAAGAAGCAGTATTTACCGCAGAAGACAGAGTGACTTTTCAAATTTTGCAGGAGGTAACAACATGGAAGATAATTTTGAGAAAACTGCGGTCAGGGTATCGCTGGTCAGCGTAGTATGGAACATGGTCCTTTCTCTTTTTAAGTTAGCGGCAGGTGTGATAGCCCATTCGGGAGCTATGGTCAGCGACGCGGTTCATTCAGCATCGGATGTATTCAGCAGTATTGTTGTTATGATTGGCGTAAGAATGGCAAGTAAAGAGTCGGATAAAGAGCATCCTTTCGGACATGAGAGGCTGGAATGCGTTGCGGCAATCGTATTGTCTACTGTGCTTGCAGTAACGGGTCTTGGCATCGGATATACTGCGGTTATGAAACTGATACGGGAAGAGTATGTAACGGCAATTCCCGGCATGCTGGCGCTTGTTGCGGCAGTTGTCTCTATCGTAGTAAAGGAAGCTATGTTTTGGTATACCAGATATTATGCAAAAAAGATTGATTCCGGAGCTCTGATGGCGGATGCCTGGCATCATCGTTCAGATTCTCTTTCATCAATCGGAGCGTTGATTGGTATTGGAGGCGCTATGGCAGGCTTTCCTGTTTTAGAGCCGGTAGCAAGCGTCGTAATTTGTGGTTTTATCGAAAAGGCCGCTTTGGATATCTTCAAAGACGCCGTTGATAAGATGGTTGATAAATCCTGCGAAGGGCAGATGGAAGAGGAGCTTCGGGAGTGCGCGCTGGGGATTTGCGGAGTGTTGCGGGTGGATCTTCTGCGGACCCGTATGTTTGGGAATAAGATTTATGTAGAGATGGAGATTGGTGCGGACGCGAAGCTTTCCCTGGGAGAGAGCCATGCGATTGCAGAGCAGGTACATGACGCAATCGAGGAGGGATGGCCGAAGATTAAACATATACTGATTCATGTAAATCCAATGTAAATATGAACGCTAAGTTCAGAGGTAAA
Organism: Lachnospiraceae bacterium; assembly: GCA_910574185.1. Lineage (GTDB taxonomy): Bacteria > Bacillota > Clostridia > Lachnospirales > Lachnospiraceae > Claveliimonas. The sequence goes on along the minus strand of CAJSZQ010000012.1, from coordinate 27,561 downwards.
AAGATGTATCTGGTATCATTGTATTTTGACAGTCAGACCGAGGAAGTATTGCAGAAGCACATGGATAAGGTGGCGGCAAAGACAGGAAATATGTATATGCATAAGCTTGGGATTCCCCCGCATCTTACGATAGCGTCATGCCGAAACGACAGGGAGGAAGAGCTGATTTCGGTATTAAGTGAATGTGCCGGCGTATGGCAGACTGGGACTGTGAACTGGGTGGCCATCGGAAGTTTCAAACCGCATGTGCTGTTTCTGGCTCCCGTTTTGAATCAATATCTGCATAGTTTATGTGTGTCGGCAAACAGAGCAATAGACAGGGTTGGTAAGAGAGATGAGACGGATTGTTATCAGCCTTTCGGATGGATGCCGCATACGACCATAGCGCGCACGCTGAGCGAAAAACAGATGCTTACCGGTTTTCATATATTGCAGGCGAATTTTCAACCTTTTTCTGGAGAGATAATAAGGGTCGGACTGGCACGAAGCAATCCATATCAGAATATTGCAGTGTGGGATTTGAGAAAATGACAGGGATACAAAGATTATAAATAGAAAAAAACGGGCGGTGGATGCGTTGGAGAGTGATACTTCAGGCGCAGCCACTGTCTGTTTTTATGTTTCAAATTATAGTCGGTATTTTTTATAAGATGATTGACTTTATTTTTATATCGGCTATAATGTAATTACTTTAATAAAATAATTAATAAAACTATTAATAAATATAGAAAACAACGGGATTGCAGAGGTGATTTCCGAGTCATGGAAAAATGATGAACTAATCCATTTCCAGATAGATGAAAAAGCTGGTATTAAAGAAAGACGCTTTGTTTTATACAATGGGTTCATCAAGAAAAACAAGTGTCAAAAGGAGGAGACGAAATGGATAAGAGCTGGCTTGAATTGGAGGGCAAAGTTGTTATTGTAACAGGCGGGGCGTCCGGTATCGGCAAGCACGTGGTTGAAAGACTGGCAGGTGTTGGAGCGAATGCAGTAATTGTGGATATGAATGTAGAAACCGGAGCAGAGATGGACGGTGTATACTGTGTTCAGTGTAACGTAACCGACGCCGACAGCGTAAAAGCAATGACAGACGCAGTGGTTGAGAAGTACGGAAGAATCGATGCGCTGGTAAATAACGCGGGAATCAATCTTCCAAGACTTCTGGTTGACGTGGCAGGCGAGAAGCCACAGTATGAGTTAAATGACGATTCTTTTAACAAGATGTTTGCAGTTAATGTAAAGGGAGTATTCCTTTGCGCGCAGGCATGTGCGAAGCAGATGTTAAAGCAGGGCGGGGGAGTAATTGTGAATATGTCTTCCGAGTCCGGTAAGGAAGGTTCTCAGGGACAGTCCGCATACTCTGCAACAAAGGGCGCCGTAGACAGTTTCACCCGTTCCTGGGCAAAGGAACTGGGCAAGTATAACATTCGGGTTCTTGCATGCGCGCCGGGAATTATGGAGGCAACCGGTCTTCGTACCGCTGCATATAACGAGGCTCTGGCGTATACCAGAGGATGTAAGCCAGAGGAACTGTCGACGGATTATACGAAAGTGATTCCGATGGGACGCGACGGAAAACTTGATGAAGTAGGAGATTTGGTGGCATATCTGGTCTCAGACCGGGCAAGCTATATTGCAGGAACAACGATTAATATTTCTGGAGGAAAGTCCAGGGGATAATGAAAGAAACAATTAAGGACTCTTAGAACGGTAGATTGCGGATGCAAAAGAAGAGTCTGAAAGGGTATGGAAGAGAAAGGAGTGCTGGCAGTTGAAGAGCTTGTTTTGCGATAACCGGAATGCGAATATGCTGCAGCTATTTAGAAAAAGCTCGGTGATTTCGGTCGGCACTTTGGCGGCAAAGCTGGATGTCAGTGAGCGGACTGTGCGCAATGATATCAGGCAGCTCAATGAGGAACTGGCGGACTGCGCCGAAATTATGGGGGAACAGGGAAGGTATTCTTTGAGAATCTTTAACCTGGAGCGGTTCCGGGAGAGGTTTGCCAGGATGATGGAAGCGGATGATTTTTTAAATTCGCCTCGTAACAGAATGGATTACGCTTTTGGGAAACTGATGCGTACAGAAGAGCCTTTACTTACCGATGAACTGGCATATGAGATGAACGTAGGCCGTACTACGCTGGTCAGCGATATGAAGAAGCTCAGGGGGGAACTGACTTCATATCGTCTGGAAATTTATGGACAGACCAGTAAAGGCATGAGCTTAAGAGGCGACGAGAGAGATATCCGCAAATATGTGTTGGAAAATAATTATGAACAGATTTATGGAGAGTATCCTCTGGATAAAGAAATCGCAGATGTTATTGAAGAGACATTTTCCCGCAATTCATTTGAAAAGAGCGTGCAGGTGAGATTCGGGCAATACATAACGCTCATGCTGGACCGTTTTTTGACGGGACACTATATCGGGGAACTGTCGGCCGGCTACTACAATTTAACTTCCCGTCAGGAATTTGCAATCGTGGACCGGTTGATGAATGAGATTGCAGAGATTCTGCAGATTGAATTTCCGGTAGAGGAAAAGCTCTTTGTATTGCTGCCGATTGTGGGTATGCGCACGCCTGCCGATACGGAAAACATGCAGAAGATTAAACTTGACGAAGAAGTTAAGGAACTGATGAATAAAATCTTAAAGGCAATTCAGATTGAGATGGATATCTCAATTATAAGCGGAGAATTTACCGATGAGTTTTTGTATCATCTGATGTTTATGATGAACCGGCTGCGTTTTGGCGTGCGGCTTGCCAATCCCATGCTGGATGATTTGAAGAGTAAGTATCCTCTGGCATATCAGATGGCCGGGATTGCGGCGGCTGTGATTGGCCGGGAGTATAACCTGACGGTATCGGAGGATGAGCGGGGATATCTGGCTTCTTATTTCGGAGTATTCTTAACCGAGAATGATTTGAAACGTGCGAAGAGATTTCGGGTGGCCGTTGTGTGCGGGACGGGCAGGGTTACTGCAAGACTGGTGGAGGCGCAGCTTAAGAAGGTGCTTGACAGTTCGGCGGAAATGACGTTATTTGCCGATGAAAACGTAAGTAGAGAGCTTTTGAAGGAATTTGATATAGTACTTACTACGGTAAATCTTCCATGTACCTGCGAACGTCCCGTAATTCGGATTCATGAGATTTTTAATGAACGCGAACTGCTGCACAAGATAGAAAAGGCCAAGTACTGGGATAAGATAGACGTTCCGGTTGTGGATAACAACTGGTTTGTGATGAACGGTCTTCTGGAAGAGAATGCATTCTTTGTTTTTGACGGGGCATGTTCTTATGAAACCGCCATAGAGCGGATGACTGACCGGTTAAAGATTCAGGGCCGCGTAGATGACGGATTTGCGGAGCGCCTTCGGGAAAGGGAGGCGAAGGGAACCATGGTATTTGACCATGCAATTGCCATTCCCCACGGTATCCAGTATGCGTCAGACCGGCTGGTTTTAGCAATCGGCGTATCGGATAAGCCGATTCGTTCTGGGGAGCACGACATTCGGATTATTTTCCTACTGGGCCTTCCGGTGACGGAAGATTTTGACGATGGTCTGCTGATTCGTCTGTACGATGAGATGATTAGTATTTCCCAGGATATGAGCCTGCTTGAAAAAATTGCGAAGGCAGACAGCTTTTATGCATTGCTGAAGGCAATGTACCGGCAGGTAAATGAGTAACTAAGTGAAATGACAGGACGGAGGAGTAAAAGATGCTTAAGATTATCATAGTATTTGCGATTGCATTTCTGCTTCAGGCGATAGCTTCCATGGCGCAGATGAAGTATTTTGCCAAAGAATTTACAGAATACAGAAAGCAGGGAAAGGTAGTCTGCGGAAGACAGGCAGGCGGTTTTCATGCCGGAGCAATCGTATTGTTTCTGATTGATGATAACGGAATTATCAAAAAAGCAAAGAAACTGGAAGGAGTTACATGCCTTGCGCGTTTCAGAGAGCTGGAAGGCTTTCAGGGGAAATATGTCGGAGAGCTCAGCGGGGAAGAGGTTCCAAAGACCCATAAGAATTTAAGGAAAGCGGTCAGGGACGCGTCTCTTACTTATTGCAAGTATGTTTCCGGCGAGGAAATTGAAAACCCTCCTACACCCTTCCAGAGAGCGGGCCGTTCTGTCACTGGATTCATGCAGCGTAAAAAAGCGCTGCAGTGAGAATGGATAACAAATTAAGAAACTGTACATATCATGTGAAACGGCCGAATGGCCGTCATGGGGTAACTGAAAGGAATAGAAAGGTGGATTATTATGGATTTTATCGTAAAATTAGCCTCTGGCTTTATGAATTTATTTACTTTAGGCGGAACTCAGTTTGTAAGTTGGGTAACCGGAATTATTCCTACAATTGTGATGCTGCTGATTTTGATGAATGCAATCATCGCGCTGGTGGGAGATGAGAAGATTGAGAAAGTTGCGCGGATTTGTACCGGCAATCCAATCTTGAGATATATGGTACTGCCATTTGTCAGCGCATTTATGCTGGGTAATCCGATGGCGCTCTCTATCGGTAAATTTATGCCGGAATTTTACAAACCTTGTTACTATGCGTCGGCAACCTACCACTGCCATACCAACAATGGTATTTTCCCACATATCAATGCTTCCGAGCTGTTTATCTGGCTTGGCATTGCAAATGGTGTAACCGCGCTGGGACTCAGTACCGTACCGCTTGCAGTTCGTTATTTGCTGGTTGGTCTGGTTGCAAATTTCATTTCTGGATGGGCGACAGAATTTACAACGAAACTGGTTGAGAAACAGCAGGGTGTAAAGCTTAGCAGAGAACTAAAGGTGAAATAGAGGAAAGTAAAAGGAGGATTTTATCATGGCAGAATATAAATCAATTCGTGTAGTACATGGCGCGGGAGGTTTCGGAGGTCCGCTTACAATTACGCCTACCGAGCAGCGCAATAAGGTAATGTATATTACAGGCGGCGGCGCAGAGCCGGAATGTCTGGCAAAGATTGTGGAACTTACAGGACTTGAGCCGGTAAATGGATTTAAGACCAATTGTCCAGAGGAAGAGCTGGCGTTGGTGATTATCGACTGCGGCGGAACTTTGCGCTGCGGTATTTATCCAAAGAAGCGGATTCCTACCATCAATGTAATGCCGGTTGGAAAGTCAGGGCCGATGGCTCAGTTTATTACAGAGGATATCTATGTGTCCGCGGTAACTTCTAAACAGGTTTCCCTTGCCGATGGAGCAGAAGCTCCGGCAGCGGAGGAAAAACCTGCTGAAGAAAAGAAGACGGAAGGCGTGAAATTCAGCGCGGACAAGAAGGTGTCCGAGACGCTTGCAAGCCAGGAAAAGAAAAGCCTTGTTACCGTAATCGGTCTTGGAGCCGGCAAGGTGGTAAATACCTTCTATCAGGCTGCAAGAGATGCAATACAGACTTGTATTACTACATTACTTCCGTTTATGGGATTTGTATCTTTGCTGATTGGTATTATCAACGGTTCTGGTTTCGGCGATGCATTTGCATCTGTTTTAACACCACTTGCCGGAAATATCGGAGGCCTTGTCATCCTTGGTATTGTGTGTTCCATCCCTGGTCTTTCCGCGTTGCTTGGGCCTGGAGCGGTTATCGCACAGATTGTAGGAACTCTGGTGGGAGCAGAGATTGGAAAGGGTAACATTGCTCCGCAGCTTGCGCTGCCAGCGTTGTTTGCAATTAATACACAGGGCGCCTGCGACTTCATTCCGGTAGGTCTGGGACTGGCAGAGGCCGAGACAGAGACTATCGAGGTTGGCGTTGTGTCCGTTATGTATTCCCGTTTTGCAACAGGATGGATTCGCGTGCTTCTGGCATATGCGGCAAGTTTTGGATTGTATTAAGACAGGGAAGAAGCCCCTGAAGATAAAGGCTTAATATGGATAATTAGAAACGTATACATGGACTGGAGGGTCGACAATGAAAGTGATATATGAAAATAAGGTAAAAGCGCTGGGCGCATGTGTAAAAGAATTTCAGGATTCCAACATGTTTATTCTGTTCGGGGACAATGCGCCGGATGAATTAAAGGATTACTGCTACTCTGTCAGTGTAAATCCCATTAACGGGACAATCGCTGCGGGACAGATTCTTAAAATTGATGAGAATGAATACCAGATTACAGCGGTTGGAGAGGAAGCTCCGGTTACGCTGGCAGGTTTGGGCCACTGTACCGTTAATTTCAACGGAGAAGCTGCGGCAGAACTGCCGGGGACCATCTGTGTGGAGAGTAAGCCGCTGCCTGAGATTCAGGTTGGAACAGTCATTCAGATATTAGAAATATAGAAGTCTCTCATTAGAAAACACCGCCGGTGTTCCTGGAAATGGATGCCGGCGGTGTTTTTTCTGTACAAAATAGGGTGGATTGGGTATAATGATAAAGTATTTTACGTTTGACGAGGGGTGAGCGACATGCATGAGAATGCTGGAAATATGAAGGAGAATAATCAGGAGCGGATTTTTAACCTTCTGCGCAGACAGGGGAGTCTGACGAAACAGGAAATCGGAACATCCCTTGGCCTTAGTATGCCTACGACGCTGGCAAATGTGAATGAGCTGATGGAGCAGGGAATTTTGGAAGAAGGCGAGGCTATAGAGTCCACCGGAGGCCGAAGGGCAAGAAAGATTCAGGTGAATGGAAAGTCAGGTTTTTGCGTGGGAATTGATATTACTACCAGTCAGGTTGGATTTGCAGTCACGAATCTGATGGGAGAAGTAGCAGCGAAGAAAAGCATGCCTTTAAAGTTTCAGGATGAGCCGAAAGTTTATGAGCAGATTGGCGGCGGACTGGAGCAGGTGATAAAGAGAGGACGTTTTAAAAACAAACTTCTTGGAGTGGGAATTTCCTTTCCAGGGATTATTGATATGCAGGCGGAACGGATTGTGCAGTCGCATATTTTCGGTTTGGAGTATGTGAGTCTGGACCGGTTTCACAAAATCATTCCCTATCCGATTATTGTGGAAAATGACGCTAACTGTCTGAGTTTTGTAGAGCTTAAGGCAGAACGTTCGGATTATGTATATATTTCTCTGAATCGGACAGTGGGCGGCGCTATCATCCAGAAGGGGCAGCTGATGACAGGAGATGGATTTCGTACCGGGGAGATAGGACACATGGTGCTGGTTCCTGGCGGAAGGATTTGTTATTGCGGGAAAAAGGGGTGCGCGGACGCATATCTTTCGCCGAATGTTTTGACAGAGGAGGCGTCTCTGGACGTTTTTTTTGCGCGCCTGCAAGAGGGAGAAGAAGAGACGGCTAAGGTATGGGACAGGTATCTGGAGCATCTTGCGATTCTGGCAACAAATCTTCGTATGGCGCTGGATATGGAGATTGTGATTGGCGGGGAAGTTGGGGCTTATCTGGAGCCTTATATGAACGTACTGCGAAAGAAGGCGTCGGAGTATGATAAGTTTGCCAGAGATATTGATTATCTGCATTCAATCAGCGCCAGCAGAAGAGAGCATACGGGAGCTTTGGGAGCGTCTTTGCTGGCGCTGGAAGTATTCGGGAGCAGTATCATAAAATAAAGATGGTAAGAGGATAGATTGGAGCGACAAATAACAAGAGGACAGATAAGAATGAATATTGTAAATATTGAACATATCGGTAAAATATACGGGGATAAGATGATTTTTGAGGATGCCTCGTTTGGGATTCAGGAGGGGGATAAAATCGGCATTGTCGGTATCAATGGAACGGGAAAAACTACCCTTCTTAGAATGGTCAGGGGAGAGGAGAATCCTGACGAAGGACAAATTATCAGGCAGAGCGGAAAGAAGCTGGCCTACCTTTCCCAGAATCCGGAATATATGCCGGGACAGACTGTAGAAGAGTATGCGATGGATGGGAATCCGGATACGGACTGGAAGGTGCAGAGCATTCTAAACCAGCTTGGAATCCTGGATTATTCTATGAAAATGGGGGATTTATCCGGCGGTCAGAGAAGAAGGGCGGCCATGGCGAAGGCGCTTGCGGGAGATTTTGATTTACTATTGCTGGACGAGCCTACCAATCATCTGGATGAAGATATGATTCAATGGCTGGAAGGGTATCTGCAGGAATTGAAAGGGACGGTTCTTATGGTTACTCACGACCGGTATTTCTTAGATAAGGTGACGAACCGGATTTTGGAAATCAGTCATGGTAAGTTATACAGCTATGATGCGAATTACTCTGGTTTTTTGGAGCTTAGGGCAGAGCGGGAGGAAATGGAGCTTGCCACAGAGCGTAAGCGTCAAAGCGTGCTTAGGATGGAATTGGAGTGGGCGAGGCGGGGATGCCGGGCGAGGAGCACGAAACAGCGGGCCAGACTGAACCGGCTGGAGGCGTTAAAAAACAGTCAGACTCCGGTGACGGACCAGGTTGTGGAACTGGATTCCGTCAGCGCCCGTATGGGAAGAAAAACCATAGAACTCCATCAGGTTACAAAGTCTTATAACGGGCGGGTACTGGTGAAGGAATGGGATTACATTTTCCTGAAAAATCAAAGACTGGGGATTGTAGGGCCCAATGGGTGCGGCAAATCAACGCTGCTAAAGATGATTGCAGGCGAAGTGGCTCCCGATATGGGCAGCATTGAGACTGGAGATACGGTGAAAATCGGATATTTTGCTCAGGAAGAGCAGGAAATGGATGATAAGAAAAGGGTCATTGATTATGTGAAGGATATTGCAGAGTACATTCAGACCAGTGAGGGAAGGATTCGCGCCTCTGCAATGTTGGAACGTTTTTTGTTCACGCCGGATATGCAGTATGCGCCGATTGGAAAACTCTCCGGCGGTGAGAAACGCAGGCTCTATCTTCTGGGTGTATTATGCAGGGAGATTAATGTTCTGATTCTGGACGAGCCGGGGAATAATCTGGACATTCCTACGCTGACGATACTGGAGGATTTCCTAAATTCCTTTACAGGAATTATTATTACCGTATCCCATGACCGATATTTTCTGGATAACGTGGCAGACCGGATATTTGCCTTCGAGGGGGATGGAAAACTTGTCCAGTACGAGGGCGGTTATACGGATTATCTGGAGGCAAAAGAGCGGAAAATAAGCTCGATTGGCGAAGGGGAGGGAAATACCGGATTAAACCGGCAGAGCAAAAGTCAGGAAAAGGAAGCCTCTGTTAAAACCTGGAAACAAAACCGTCCCCAGAAATTGAAGTTTTCTTATAAAGAGCAGAAGGAATTTGAGACAATTGACGAGGTGATTGCAGAACTTGAACAAAAGATAGAAAAGCTTGATGAGGAGATTCTGCAGAATGCTACGAATTCTGCGAAGCTTTCAGAGATTATGAAGAAAAAGGAACAGGCAGAGAAGGAGTTAGAAGAGAAGATGGAGCGGTGGATATATCTGAACGAACTGCAGGAGAAAATTCTTCATCTTACCAAATGACCTGTGAACTGTAACCAACTATTACGATAAAAATAAAAAAGTTACGTCAGCTACTTGACAAAAGAGAACTATATTGGTATGATTTAAAAACAGAACGCACTCTGTTTTTGAAAAAGTAAGATCAGGAGGTGCAATATGCAAAGAGTATTATCATTGCTGGTAGACAACAATCCCGGTATTTTGAGCAGAATCGCCGGATTGTTCAGCAGAAGAGGATATAACGTAGACAGTATTACCGCGGGAGTTACGGCAGATCCAAGATTTACCCGGATTACGATTGTTACCAGCGGGGACGATTTGATTCTTTCTCAGATTGAGAATCAGATTCGGAAACTGGAGGATGTCATAGAGATTAAGGTGCTTAAGCCGGACAGCTCCGTATATCGCGAGCTGATTATGGTGAAGATTCGCGCTAACGGTTCCCAGAGAGCGGAGGCTATTTCTCTGGCGGATATTTTCCGGGCGAAGGTGGTAGATGTGGAAAAAGAATGTATGATGTTCGAGCTGACGGGAAATCAGTCCAAACTGGAAGCATTTTTAAATCTTCTTGACGGCTATGAGATTTTGGAGCTTGCAAGGACAGGCATTACCGGACTGGAGCGAGGAATTGAGAACGTAACGTTTATTGACTGATACAGCGCTGTGCGATTCACTGCTTAGGGGTATGCGGAACGGGTTTGTGTTTGGTTTTTCATAAGTATTAAGGTCTTTCAATGTGTGCGGTTATGACAGCCGGATGCATTTGACAATAAATTATTTATATTTTATTTAGGAGGAAGATACATATGTCAGCAAAGATTTATTATCAGGAAGATTGTCATTTGGCAGAACTGGAAGGTAAGAAGATTGCCATTATCGGTTACGGAAGTCAGGGACATGCGCATGCGCTGAACTTAAAGGAGTCAGGATGCGACGTTATCATTGGCCTTTACGAGGGAAGTAAGTCGTGGGCTAAGGCAGAAGCTCAGGGACTTAAGGTTTATACGGCGGCAGAGGCTGCGAAGCAGGCGGATATCATTATGATTCTGATTAACGATGAGAAGCAGGCTGCGCTTTACAAGAATGATATTGAGCCAAATCTTGAGGAAGGCAATATGCTGATGTTTGCTCATGGATTTAATATTCATTTTGGCCAGATTGTTCCGCCGGCAAACGTTGACGTTACGATGATTGCGCCAAAAGGACCCGGACATACGGTTAGAAGCGAGTATCAGGCCGGCAAGGGCGTACCTTGTCTGGTAGCGGTAGAGCAGGATGCTACCGGCAAGGCTCTTGACAAAGCGCTTGCATATGCTGCAGGTATCGGCGGGGCAAGGGCCGGCGTTCTTGAGACTACGTTCAGAACTGAGACCGAGACCGACTTGTTCGGCGAGCAGGCGGTACTTTGCGGCGGTGTTTGCGCATTGATGCAGGCAGGTTTTGAGACGCTGACAGAGGCAGGATATGATCCGAGAAATGCATACTTTGAGTGTGTACATGAGATGAAGCTGATTGTAGATTTGATTTATGAGTCAGGTTTTGCAGGGATGAGATATTCGATTTCTAACACTGCTGAGTATGGCGATTACATTACCGGACCGAAGATTATTACAGAGGATACCAAGAAGGCGATGAAGAAGATTCTTTCCGATATTCAGGATGGTTCTTTTGCGAAGGAATTTCTGCTCGATATGTCCCAGGCGGGCGGACAGGCTCACTTCCGGGCTATGAGAAAGCTAGCGTCAGAGCATCCGGCTGAGAAGACAGGAGAGGAAGTCAGAAAGCTGTATAGCTGGAGCGATTCCGATAAGTTGATTAACAACTAAGTGAATATTGATTATTGTTGCGGGGATTTGAACGCCAGGCGCACAGCAGAGTTTGCTGTGCGCCTTTTTTGTGCGCCCAGTATGGACGCAATCTAATCGGTGAGAGTCCGTAACACGCCCAGATATCTCAATGCGGGGGTTATCAGCGGATGGGTAAATTATTTCTTATTTGCCGATATGAAAGTATTGATTTTACATTGAATCTAAATATGCTTGTAGAACTGCCTGATATGCTTCAAAATTTATGCTGTCGAATCATGTCGAATCATGGAAGAGGAGGAGCAAATGGGAACAACGTATGGTTATGTGCGTGTAAGCACAAGAGAGCAGAATGAAGACAGGCAGATGCGAGCGCTCCATGAGGTGCATATAGCAGAGAAGAACATTTTTGTGGACAGACAGTCGGGGAAAGATTTTGACCGTCCAAAGTACCAAAGTTTGTTAAGGAAAATGAGGCCGGAAGATTTGCTGTATGTAAAAAGCATCGACCGGCTTGGACGGAATTATGAAGAAATTCTAGAGCAGTGGAGAATTCTTACAAAAGAAAAAAAGGTAGATATTGTCGTTCTGGATATGCCTCTTTTGGATACCAGACGTGGAAAGGATTTAATGGGAACTTTTTTGAGCGATATCGTACTGCAGGTGCTGTCCTTTGTGGCGGAAAATGAGCATAAAAATATTAGAGAAAGGAAGAAAGAGGGGATTGATGCTGCTAAATTAAGAGGCGTTCAGTTTGGCAGACCCCAGAAACCTGTGCCGGATAATTTTATTCAGGTGTATCATAGATGGATAAATAAGGAAATCTCTGGAGTGGAAGCGGCGAAGGAGTGCAATCTTACAAAAACTACTTTTTATCGGTGGGCGAAAGAAGAGAAGAGGGACGGTAGAAAGGTTGATATATAATTTAAATGTTTGAGAAAAACCCTCGCGGCAGATAATGGCGAGGGTTTTATAATAAAAATTCATACCTGGAGGGTATACTTATTGAGCGATTATTTTTTATTCTGCTCATAATCCTTTAATGAGTTTACAGCTTGCGGTGCGAGAGGAATCAGCGCCATCATGTTGAAAATCGTCATAAGTCCGATTCCCACATCGCCCAAATCCCAGACGAAGGTGTAGGCGGCAAGCCCGCCGATAAAGAGCATAATCAAATCCAGAATTTTATATAAGGTCTGGGACAGCCAGTTGTCTCCGAAGAGATAGGCAACATTCGATCTGGCGTAAAACAGAATGCCGATAAAAGTCGAGAAACTGAACAGCCAGAGGATTGCGGCGATAAATACGACGCCCCAGTCGCCCAGATGGTATTGCATCGAAGTCTGTAAAAGGTCCATGCCTTCAAGACCGTTTGTCAGCCTGGCAGGGGCCAGCAGCATAATCATAGCTGAGCAGCTGCAAATTACAATGGTGTCGATGAATACCCCGAAGGCCTGAAGGAGACCTTCCTTTGCGGGATGACTGATGTCTGCCGCGGCAGCGGCGCAGGGAGCAGAACCTGAGCCGGCTTCGTTGGAGAAAAGGCCGCGTTTGGCTCCGTTCATAATTACTGCGCCAAACCCGCCGGCGGCAGCCTGACGTAAGCCGAATGCTTCCGTAAAAATTTGTTGGAGAACTGACGGGAGCAGCGCGGCATTTTTTATAATAATAAATATCGTAATCAGAAAATAACAGGATGCCATGATTGGTACGATAACATCCAGAACTTTCACAGTGGCATTTTTACGCAATACGATTACAGCAGCGATTACCACGAGAACAATGGTGGTATAAATCGGCGGTATCTGAAATGCATTTTCAAAAGCGGAAGATACGGAGTTGCCGATTACCTGACTGATTCCGCACCAGCAAAGCAGGCCGGAAAGGGCAAATAGGGTTGCAATAACGGAACGTTTTCGCTTGCTGTCTTTTTTGATAAAAAATCTCTGAATATAGTATGCCGGACCGCCGCGGTAACCACCGTAGAGCGGGTCCGGTTCTTTGTATAACTGTGCCAGCGTGCCCTCGGCAAAGGCGGTAGAAGAGCCTAACAAGGCGATAATCCACATCCAGAAGACAGCGCCTGGGCCGCCGGCGGAAATGGCTGCTACGACGCCCACCAGATTCCCCATGCCTACTCTGGTTGCGGTGGAGACGATTAAAGCCTGTACGCCGGAGATGGCGTCTTTTTGGGTCGCGCTTTTGTTCTCGACTGTGATTTTCAGCATTTCCGGAAAGAGTCTGAATGGGAGAAAGCGGGTACGTATTGTAAAATAAATCCCGGAGGGAATTAAAATCAGCACCAGCAGAGAAAGTCCCAGAGAACTTCCGCCCGGAAGAGGGATTGTAATAAGATCGCCCCATAAGATAAAAAATACGGTGTTGAAAATATTCATGAGTAATTGTCTGATTGTATCTAAAATAACCATAATACCTCCTGGAGCGTGCAGATGACAGGAATGGATTTTCAAACACGCTTTCGTAAAAATATTGTTGTAGATTCTGTTTGTTTAGTATATATTAAAAATAAGAATCTGTAAAATTGATAGTTATAATAATATAAATCGATAAATTAGATTAATAATGGTTTTAGAAAATGAGTAGGAAATGCATGAGCAGCAGTATAAGATTGTCGGAGGATAAGTATGGATATTAAAAATCTGATTACATTTATTCATGTAGCAGAGCTGAACAGTTTTACAAAAACGGCGGAAACGTTAGGGTATTCTCAGTCAACGGTTTCTTTTCAGATTAAGCAGTTGGAAACAGAGTTGAACGTTCCGTTATTTGAGCGGATTAATCATACGGTTGTTCTGACAGAAAAAGGCAGGCAGGCGCTTGATTACGCCCATCAGATTAGCAAAATAACACAGGAGCTTAAGGAAAATATGGAGGATAAAAGAGCGGTTTCCGGGCATATTCGCCTTGCTACGGCAGATTCTTTGTGCGGTTCTTTACTGCAGGAGGATTTTGGAGATTTTCGGGAACGATATCCGGAAATTACGCTTAAAATTATTACCGCAGGGACGGAAGAAATGTTCCGGTTGATGAATCACAATGAAGTGGATTTGATTCTTACGTTGGATAATCACATTTATCATACGGAGTATGTGATAGCCAAAGAGGAAAAGGTTGGGGTGCATTTCGTGGCGGGCAGAGGATGTCCGCTGCCGGAAAAATCCCTGCTCTCGATTGAGGAACTGAGTCGGGAGCCTTTTGTGCTGACCGAAAGAGGAATGAGTTACCGCAGACTTATGGATGAAAAACTGGCGGAACTGTCTCTGGAAATACAGCCAATCCTGGAAATTGGAAGAACCGACTTAATCTGCACACTGGTAGAACAGGGAGTCGGTATTTCTTTTTTGCCAGATTATGTTACGATGGAAGCGGTGGAGAAAGGCAGGATGTTCTATCTAGATGTGGAGGATTTTGAAATTGAAGTATGGAAGCAGCTTTTGTATCATCGTGATAAATGGGTTTCTCCACAGATGGAATCTGTATTGGAATATTGTAAAAATAAAGAATTTTTATTGTAACGTCTGCAAAGCCGCAGCATGGTTATGCTGTTGCTTTGTAGACGCGTCAGATGACTCCCTTAATACATGCCCCTGCAGGGGGCTGGTGGACTTTGTCCGATAAGGTTCATCCAAAAGGGCACCCTTTCATACATACCCTGCGGGTGGGCGGACTTCGTCCGATATAATTGACCAAGGACACACAGTAACGTAGCAGTTATATTATGATACTTCATCTTTCCGGAGTTTGCCCAAAGTCCCGCCGGGGTGACAGCGGACGTATTCCTGCGGACTCCAGTTTTTCTCTGCCTGTAATGCGACGGATAGCGCCTGGAGGGTTAAGGCCTCGACGGTAATGGAATTTCGGGGAGCCCGGTTTAATGGTCCCCCTTCTTCCGTCACACCGGCGCTTAAGCATAAATCGCAATGCTTTCCGAGCCAGCTTGCCGGGTTGCCGGTAACAGCCACAAGCCGGCATCCATTATTTCGGATAGCGTTGACGGTTGCTTTGAGTTCTTGCGTTTCCCCGCTGTTTGATATACACAGCACAATATCTCCTTTACTCAATTGTCCGCAGGAGCCATGGACCGCTTCTGTTCCGTCCAAAAAATAACAGGGATTTCCGGTGGAAGATAACAAAGATGCTATGTATTTTCCAATATGCGCCGGTTTTCCAATCCCTGTTACATGGAGTCTGTTTCCGGACTTTTGCGCTGTGCAGATTAATTCGACGGCGTCCTCGTAGGTGTGGGCGCTGGCACTATCTGCGAATGCCAGAAATTCTTTTTTTGCAGATGTAATGAACTGGTTCACTGCATTTCTGGATTCTTGTTTCAAAATGACGCACCTTCTTTCCAATGTTAATGATATAATTTTTATCCAGTGTTAACGTCGCAGTTTGCTGATATTTTTATCCCGTTCCATTAGAATACGGACGGCCTCGCATGCAGCCTGACACGCGTGGCGTTCCCCCTGATTATCTGGCGCCCATGTGTCGTGGAGCCGGTCAGTTAATACCGATAATATGGAGCCCATTCGCATGTCATGTAAATATCCCACAATAAATTGCCCTGCTGAATCGGTATCAATATTCGTAACTTTTGCCTGTATCAAATCCTGCAGCAAATGTTCTGCCTGTGACGGCCAGTAGCCCTGTTCCTTAATTTTCCTGCCCTGTCCGATGTAGAGAGAGGAGGGGCTGTACATGATTCCGTAACCATAGTGGAAGCCTAAGCGTTCGCAAGCTTCTCCCAGAGCATTGACGACGTCAATATTTGCGACTGCCGGAAAAGATTTTTGTATATAGCAATCGCTTGTGCCGTCTGCACGAATGGCGGCTACGGGAATAATCAAATCGCCTGTTTGAAACCTTGGAGAAATACATCCGGTTGTACCAATTCGTATTGCAGTATGTACGCCGATGTTGTTCAGTTCATGAATACATATTTCGGCGCTGGTAGTTCCGATTCCGGTAGAAACACAGGCCATTTGCGTATCTTTATAAAAGCCTTTCGCCGAACGAAATTCGCGGTTATAAGCCAGAGGTACGGCTTGTTCCCATAGTGAGGAAATGATGTTAACTCGTTCGGGAGCTCCAGGCAGAAGAACATACGGAGGTATATCCCCTTTTTTCAGACGAATATGGTATTCACAGTTATCAATCCCTGGAAATTCAGTTTTTAATTGTTGGTTGTTATTTGTTTGATTCATCGTTTTAACCTGCCATTTAGTACTTTTTGCAATCGATACCTTTTGTTGTGGGACCATAAGGATAAGGATAAATTTCGCCTATGGTCATAAGCTCGATTTCGCCTTCTGTTGTTGCACCGATGATTAATACATCAGGATTATTATCACAAAATTCCCAGATTACCTGTCTGCATTCAGCGCAGGGAACGCCGGAATAAGGGCCGTAGCAGACGAGGGCGTCAATCACCCGGTCTCCATGCATGGCCATATTCATGACTGCATTTCTTTCTGCGTGAGCGCTCATTTGCAGAGTGATAATTTCTATATTGCAGCCGCCGTAAGTATTGCCTTCTTTGCTTCTTACGGCAGCGCCCACAAGATGACTGCTGTAGGGGGAATATGCGTGTTTACGCGATTCCATTGCCAGGCGAACCAGGGCCTGATTTTCTTCGCTTAATTTTTCAATCGTTGTAATTTTCATAGAAATCCTCCATTTTCATTTGAATGTCAATTGCTGTTTTTTGAGCCATATATACCGAGGACAAAGGGAATGGCTGATACAATCAGACCGCCCACTGAAGCGGGTATCGGTTCGCCTGCAATAATTAATGCAACAGCCGACAGCGTACCGGAGACAATGGTGGCGAGCATGTATTTATCTGGTATTTTCCATTCAAAGGTTCCTGCGATAACCGGCAGCAGGAGACCAGGAACGTATACAGAATATCCGTATACAAGAATGGTCGTAACGCTGGGAACTTTTAATGCTGCAATCAGTGCAAGCAGTCCGACGACGATAACCAGCAGCCGGTGCATGTTCAGTTTTGATGTTTTGCCATTGGGACGAATCACAGAATAAATATCCTGTTCAATGGTTGCAGAGCAGACCAGTAAAGTCGTGCTGGCAGTAGACATTGCGACGCCAACCAATGCGGCGATTAACAGACCTAAGAGTCCTTTGGGAAGAACTGTCTGGGCTATGACAAGCATCGCGCTGGCCGGGTTCGTGCCGGAAGGCAGAATCACCCTGGCAGCAACGCCGATAAATACAAGAATGATACCGAATACGATCATCATACCGAATGCGCGGATAATGCTTTGTTTTGCGATTTTCTCATCCTTTGCGGCAAAAATGCGCTGAAACGCCATTGTATCAATAAATCCCGCAGGAGCAAGGAGCCACCAGCTAATCATAGCTTCCTTTGGAACGCTGCTAAACATTTTGTAAAATCCGTCTATCTGAGAGGTTGTGTTAAAAATACTGCCTATATCATAACGGAAGAGAATGATTACCGGAATTGCCACTCCGATGATTAAAATGAATAAGATAGCCTGAAAAGCATCTGTATGAACAACCGCTCTGAATCCTCCCAACATGGTAAATGTAATCATAACCAGATAGGTGATTATCACAGTGATAACCGGGTTTAAATCTGTAAAAGTCTGAATAATTAAGATAATACCCGCAACCTGTCCGGCAGTCCAGGCAAGATAGTTCCAGACAGTAACAACGGACGCTGCAACACGTACTGATTTTGACGTAGAACGGTGATCCACAATATCTGCTAAAGTCATGTGCATTCGGCGGCGCAGGATTTTGGCCATAGTTATTCCCATGATAAATACTCCGAGAGGGAATGTAAACCACCACCAGCCTCCGGCAATACCATATGTATATACATATTCGGGAGTGCCAAAAAGCCCTGATAAGCCGGTCCAGGAAGCGAAAATAGATAGCAGGACAAATATTGTGCCTACATTTCTGCCGCCTAAGATAAAGTCTTCTTCATTTTTTACGGTTTTCATAGCACGAAAACCTATGAATATCATAACACCTAAATATAAGATTAAAACAATCAAATCTACTGTACTCATAAGATTCTCCTTTTGTTTGTTGAAGCGCGTTTCATCTGGCCGGAAATTGGATAAACGTACGGTCTCTGTGTCTGTGGAAGACAAAGCAGACAGGTTAGGAGTTTGGTTTCTGGCTGAGTAAAGCGCTGGGTTATCAGTATTTATTCTCACGAAGCGACGAGCCAATAATTTATGCCTGCATGGATATTGGTGACTTTCGTGAGAGGCAAATACCTCGCAGCTTGCGTGGATATTTGACTATTCATTTATTCGTCGTATTCGTATATATTAACTATCACCTCGCTTTCGTAATTTGGCATCTCGATCGATTTTGCCTGCTTTAAAAATTGCAGTTAGCTTGTAATTAAATATACACATTCGTCGAATGACAAACTATGCCATATGGCATAGTTTGTGTGAAAAAAATATTTTATTTTGTAGTATGAAATATGAAATTATAATTGCAAAAGGAGGTTCGCATGATAAAAAGAGTATTTTTAGTAGTATTGGACAGTCTGGGGATTGGATATGCACAGGATGCGGAGGAATTTGGTGATTTGGGGGCAAATACGTTAAAATCAGTTGCAGCATCGCCGTATTTTCATATTCCGAATCTTCGGAAATTAGGGCTGCTTAATATTGATGGAATCCATATTTCCAGCAAGGAGAAGAATCCGGCGGGGATATACGGCAGACTAAGTGAATTATCGAAAGGAAAAGATACAACCGCAGGTCATTGGGAAATTTGCGGCCATATAACAAAGAAACCGTTTCCTTTGTATCCACATGGGTTTCCAGAAAGTGTTATTGCACAATTTTGCAGACAGACGGGACGTGGGGTACTATGTAACCGGCCGTATTCAGGGACTAAAGTTATTATGGATTACGGAGAAGAACATTTGGAAACAGGCAAGCTTATCGTATATACAAGTGCGGATAGTGTGTTTCAGATTGCGGCGCATGAAGAATGTGTTCCAGTCGAAAGACTGTATGAGTTCTGCAGAATCGCGAGAAGAATCCTTGTTGAGCCTAATCATGTAGGACGTGTTGTGGCGCGTCCGTTTACTGGCAAGAAAGAAAGCTTTGTCCGCACTTCTAACCGACATGATTTTTCTCTGGAGCCGCCGGGAGAAACGATACTGGATATTATGAAAGAGAGTGGTCTTTCAACGTTTGGAATCGGTAAAATTTTTGATATTTTTGCGGGCAGAGGCATTACTGAGTATTGTTATACGTCGGGAAATAAAGAGGGAATGATGAAAACAATGGATTATTTATCCAGAGATTTTACCGGCCTGTGTTTTACGAATCTGGTTGATTTTGATATGCTTTATGGACACCGGAATGATGTGGACGGATATGCAAAAGCGCTTGCCGAATTTGACAGGTGGCTGCAGGAATTTTGTGTGCGAATGGAGGATACAGATTTGCTTATGATTACGGCTGACCATGGATGTGATCCGGGATTTCTGCAAAGTACAGATCATACCAGAGAGCAGATTCCTCTCTGTATGTACAGTCCCGCGCTTTTACCTGGAAATCTTGGCAGCCGGACTGGGTTTGGTGATATTGGCGCGACAATTGCAGATATTTTTCATTTAAAAAATACGTTGGACGGAAATAGTTTCTGGCCGTTCATAAAGGAGAGATAGATTTATATATCTTCATCCAAAAGATGGATACAGTTTTTCCGAATCAGTATTTTCCGGTATTGAATGGATAGAATCCCTTTTTTCTGAAGATTTTGAAGAACGCGGTTTACTGTCCGTTCACTGATACCGGACATTCGGGCGATTTCGTAATGTGAGTATTCTGCAACAAGGATGTCTTCTGCGTCGTCAGAAGGGGCGCTGACTTCTATCAGTTTTCCTATTACTTTGGCTGAAGAACTTGTATATTTAATATCGCCTTGAATTTTTGCGTTTTTGTAGCATTTGCATGCAATCTGCCAGACCATAAAATCATAGAATTTTCGGTCTGCGTTTATCCAGGATTCAAATGTGCGGACGCCAAGTTCAACCAAAGTAACCTCGGTTTTTGAGATAACAGTGGACGCGTTTACCATTTGGCGGGAAAAAAATTCAAAATCGCCTAATACGGTAAAGGAATTTTCATTTGTAAAGGCAAATTCTTTTCCGTTGGAAAAAGAGTTCAGGATAATAAGCTCTCCCTGGATTAGAATCATAATTTTCTCTACTTTTTCTCCGGTTATGCAGATGAGGGAATCCTTTTTATACCGGCAGGTATTTGCCTGCTCCCGGATAAAATCCGGAAGACTCAGACCATGATTGTGTAAATTTGCTTCTAATTTGGTAAGGATTGATTTGTTCATGGTTCACCTGCTTTCTGCCGTATCATGAAAAATTTTATTTTATCATATCATTTTGTAAAAAGATGTCAATCATATTATGTGTGATAACTATTCGCATGCTCGCCAGTAAACAGCGGATTGAACCGGGAAATTTTCTCCAAGCAGACAATTCAGGAGTGTTTTTCATGGAACTGAAATAGCAGCTTATGCAGACTTAGGCGCGAAGGCTTTCCTGAGCGGCTTAGTCTGCGTTAGCTGATAGTTCAATGGAATGTTACTTCGTCTGCTCAGAGACCTGCTCCTGATTCAACCCGCATCCGGCAGGCAATGTGTGAACAGTAACAACTGTTACGAAACTCAGTAAGTCCGGCAAATATTTTCTTGCAAATACCGTCAGAATGTGATAAGATATAGCTTGTTGTGAGAAGAATAGAGATGGTCCTCTGGTACAGTAATCAGAAGAATGTATTATGAACATCCAAATAATAAGGAGGTCGCACAATGAACGATATTATTAAGAGTATTGAAGCAGAGCAGTTGAAGGAGAATGTGCCGGTATTTAACGTTGGCGATACGGTGAAAGTCTATGGTAAGATTAAGGAAGGTAACCGGGAGAGAATACAGGTATTTGAAGGTACTGTACTTAAAAAACAGGGCGGCAGCGCAAGAGCTACATTCACTGTAAGAAAGTTCTCGAATGGAGTCGGTGTTGAGAAGACCTGGCCGTTGCACTCGCCGAATGTTGAGAAGGTTGAGGTTGTTCGCAGAGGTAAGGTAAGGAGAGCGAAATTATATTACCTGAGAGATCGTGTTGGTAAAGCGGCTAAGGTAAAAGAGCTGGTAAGATAACTGAAACAGGAGAGGGGACAAATACATCTGTACTTGTCCCTGCCTTTTTATATATAGGAAACTTCGTTCCCTATATCATAAAAAACCTCCGAGGGATGCGCACTCGCGCGAAGAGGAAGTTTGCCGCAGGCGACCGCGCTCGGCGCGAGAATGTGCCTGATGGGCACATGTTCTATAAGATAAAAGAATATGCTGGGAAACGTTATAAAAGGTGAATGGCATGCCGGGAAAGATTAGAGGTACGAAGCCTGATAAAATTAAGAAGAGAAAAAAGAAGAAGCTTCCTATTGAGCAGATTGAAGCAAAAGTGAAGCAGGTAAGGAAAAAGAAGCCTGAGCCAGAGAGAAAGACGATTCCAAGAAGGAAGCCTAAGAGGCGTATTAGAAGAAAGTGGAGTCTGGAAGATTTAGATTTGAAGAATAACATTTCTCTTGAGAAGGTAAAGGAGCTCGGCATATGGATTCTGCAGATTGTGGCGGTATTTTTCTTTGCCTTTCTTTTTGTGTGGTTTTTTGGGCAGCGTGTAAGTATGATTGGCGATTCTATGAATCCGGTTCTTGAGAATGGGGATGTGGTGATGGTGAATCGTTTGATACATCGTCCCAAGCGTGGGGATATTATTGCATTTAAACCAAAGGGAAATGAGAATTTACATTATTATATAAAGCGGGTAATCGGCCTGCCGGGAGAGACGCTGGAGATAATCGAAGGTAGAATCTATATTGACGGGGAGAAGTTGGAGGAGGATTATGAAGCCACAGAAATCCGGGATGTGGGAATCATTAAGAAAAAAATAGAATTGGGCAGGGATGAATATTTTGTCCTTGGGGACGACAGAGGTAAGAGTGAGGACAGCCGTATGGCTGATGTGGGTAATGTAGAACGCGCTCATATCTACGGTAAAGTGTGGTTTGTATTTTCGCCAATGAAACATTTTGGGTTTGTGAAAGATTAATAAAAAACAGACAGGGAGGAGACAATGCATTTTCAATGGTATCCTGGTCATATGACGAAGGCAAAACGTATGATGCAGGAAAATATGAAGTTAATTGATCTGGTAATTGAGCTTGTGGACGCCAGAGCTCCGCTTGCAAGCCGGAATCCGGATATTGACGAGCTGAGTCGGAACAAAGCGAGACTGATTTTGCTTAATAAAGCAGATTTAGCAGAGGAAAGACGGAATGAAGAATGGAAAGATTATTTTGAGAATCAGGGCTTTTTCTGCGTTAAGGTAAATTCTAAGAAAGGCGGAGGCTTAAAGTCTATCCAGAATGTGATTCAGGAAGCCTGTAAAGAAAAGATTCTGCGGGACAGGAAAAGAGGAATCTTAAATCGTCCGGTACGGGCGATGGTGGTTGGGATTCCCAATGTGGGAAAATCTACATTTATTAATTCGCTGGCAGGAAAGGCGGCTGCCAAGACAGGAAATAAACCGGGAGTTACAAAGGGAAAGCAGTGGATACGGTTGAATAAGCAGGTGGAACTTTTAGATACGCCGGGGATTTTGTGGCCGAAATTTGAAGATCAGAGCGTGGGTCTTAAGCTTGCGTTTATCGGTTCTATTAAGGATGAAATTCTGAATGTGGAGGAGCTTGGCGCGGAGTTTATTCGCTTTATATGTCGGGATTATCCGGGAGCTCTTGCGGATAAATATGAGATAGAAGAGGCAGAAGATCCATATATATGCTTAAGTAGGGTTGCTGAGAGCAGACATTGCCTGGTAAAAGGAAATGAATGGGATACGGAGAAAGCTGCAGGAATTTTGATGGATGATTTTCGGAGTGGAAGAATGGGTAGACTGACACTGGAATATCCAGAACAGGTATGATAGACTATTAACTGAAAGGGGACGTTTTACATGGGGAAAGATATAGGAGAAAGAGGCAGATCCCGTTCTGTGATAGGAGCTTTGATAGGCTGGATTCTTTATATTGCGATTATTATTGGTCTTGCGCTTTTTATTATCACTTTTGTAGGGCAGAGGACCAGCGTCAGCGGCCGTTCTATGGAGACTACGCTTCATGACGGAGATCAGTTGATTGTAGATAAGATATCTTACCGGTTTCGCAACCCAAGACGGTTTGATATTATAGTTTTTCCATATCAGTATGAGGAGAATGTTTTCTACATTAAGAGAATTATTGGAATGCCTGGTGAAACCATACAGGTAAAGGACGGATATACATATATTAACGGTCGGAAGTTAGAGAGCGATGTGTATGGCGCAGAGGTAATGGAGAGCGGCGGTATTGCCTCGGAACCGGTGGTTCTTGGTAAGGATGAGTATTTTGTGCTTGGAGATAATCGCAATCACAGTTCGGACAGCAGAGACCCAAGCGTGGGGGTGCTTACCAGGAAAGATTTGCTTGGGCGCGCCTGGGTGAGAATATATCCTTTTGATAATATGGGAGTTATCAGGCATGAGTAGGTTACGTTAGGCAGTATTGAAATAGGGGAAGAAGAGCGGAGTATGAATAAACGGGAAGAGGAACGCCTTAGAAAACAACAGGAAAAGCTGGAGAAAGAACTTGCACGCATAGAAGCTATGAGTGTTTATGAGAAGAAGTATTCAGATTTTCAGGCAATTTGCGGAATCGATGAGGCTGGCAGAGGGCCGTTTGCAGGGCCGGTTGTGGCGGGAGCGGTAATTCTGTCAAAGGATCATACGATACTTTATCTGAATGATTCCAAGAAGCTGTCTGAGAAAAAGCGGGAAGAGCTGTACGATGTGATTATGGAGCAGGCTGTTGCTGTGGGGACAGGTATGGCGGGACCTGCAAGAATTGATGAAATTAATATTCTTCAGGCTACTTATGAGGCTATGCGTATGGCAATAGAGCAGCTTACAGTAAAGCCAGATATTCTGTTGAACGACGCGGTTACCATACCAGAAGTACATATCAAGCAGGTGCCGATTGTGAAGGGAGACGCGAAAAGCGTGTCCATTGCGGCTGCAAGTATTATTGCAAAGGTTACGAGGGACCGGCTGATGCGAGAATATGACGCGGTATTTCCTGGGTACGATTTTGCCAGCAATAAGGGATATGGAACCAAAGCTCATATCGAGGGTTTGAAAAAATTTGGACCTACACCGATACATCGAAGAAGCTTTATCAGGAATTATACCTTGTGAAACGGCCGAATGGCCATTAGGGATACCCGGAGGTGTTGCTTCACAAATGTGGATGTGGAGGAGTCGAGGTCTGGGGAGCCGTACTATTCGGAAAAGACACGCGAAATACAGGTTATTTAGGCTGGAGTTACTAACTATATGGGGAAGGAAATACACTGATTATATGAGAAGAAAGTGGAATAACAGGCGGACTGGAGCCAGGTATGAGCAGGTGGCTGGAGCATATCTGGAGAGTCAGGGGTATCGGATTTTGCAATATAATTATCGGTGCAGACAGGGTGAGATTGACATTGTTGCAAGAGACGGAGAAGTTCTTGTATTCTGCGAAGTAAAATTCCGAAGGGATTTGTCCAGCGGACTGCCGGAAGAAGCGGTAAATTACAGAAAGCAGCGGGTTATTTCCAAATGTGCTTTGCATTATTTAACGGTCCATGGACTTTCTGAGGTACAATGTCGCTTTGATGTGATAGGGATTCTTGGAGGCGGAGAGGATGTGGAGCATTCATTTTCTTCCATTCGTTTGTACAAGAATGCATTTGATTACAGGGAGTAGTGAATATGAAGATTAGCTACAAGAATGAAGAGCATATATTTGATATAAAGGAGAGGAATGGGGTGCCTTACCTCTCTTTTCCTATACTTGAGAAAACAGGGCTTGTAAGGCATGGATTTTCGACCAGGCTCGGCGGTGTGAGCCAGGGAGTATGGGCGTCGATGAATATCAGCACAACCAGGGGAGATCATCCACAGGCTGTGGAGGAAAACAAAAGACGGATTGCCTTAGCAATTGGCGTGGATGAAGGGAAGATGGCATTTTCCAGCCAGACACACACTACAAATGTAGCGGTAGTGGCGGAGGAGAACTTGGGGGAATCATTTCCAGAAACAGATGGTATGATTACCAATGTGCCGGGAATCTGTTTGGTAACTTTTTATGCGGACTGCGTACCTTTGTATTTTGTAGATACTGTCAGAAAAGCAATTGGACTCAGTCATTCCGGATGGCGTGGAACTGTGCATAAAATGGCGAATGTTACAGTAAGAAAGATGCAGGAGGTCTTTGGGAGTAATCCGGCCGATTTGATTGCCGCGGTAGGCCCTTCCATTTGTCAGGACTGTTATGAGGTTGATATAGATGTAATCCGGCAATTTCAGGAGAATTATATAAGGAAGGATTGGGAATCCTTATACTACCGGAAAGAAAATGGAAAGTTTCAGTTGAATCTGTGGAGAGCCAACGAGCTTAACTTGTTAGAATCGGGGATTAAAAAGGAAAATATGGCGGTTACCAACGTATGCACCTGCTGTAATCCTGAAGTGATGTTTTCACACAGGGTTATGGGAACTGACAGGGGGAATTTAAGTGCGTTTCTTGCGCTTAAGGAGAAATAAAATTGCGTTTTCGGGAATCTGTGAACTGTAAGCGCTATGTATTTTTATAATATAAACAGTATCATAAAATATTAGAGTGTGTCTGAAAATTAGTTTCTGACAGGTGCGCGTCCTGATTTGCGGTATATCCCAGCCAAATGAAGGGCGCAGAGCGGACTGTGTAGCCTGAATTTGGCTGGGATATACCGCAAATCAGGAGTAACAGTTCAGCTTGCAACTGCGCAATTGCAGCGCAGTTAGCAGCCAATGAACCTGAGTAGCCAGGAATCCGTCCTTTTGCCGTAGGCAAGCTTTAAAATGGGCGGATTCCGTAACAGTGAAGCCGGAAGGCTGAACTGTTACAATCAGGACGTGCAGATGGAGAGATGAATTGACAAACACACTCCGGGTCAGGAGAGGAGTATAGCTTATATGGAAGAGGTCATTGAAACAACTCAGGAGACTGCTCAGGAAGCGACAGAGGATGTAAACACACTGTTTCAATATGTACAGGAGAATATTCCGTCCATGATTGGATTCGGATTTCAGGTAATTCTGGCAATTATTTTTTTCTTTATCGGGAGATTGGTTATTAACTGGATTCGGAAACTGTCAAGGGCGATGTTGGAACGCTCTACGGCGGATAAAGGTGTGGAACAATTTGTGGATTCTCTCTTGAAGTTTGGATTGAATGCAATTCTGCTATTTTCGATTGCTACGAAATTTGGCGTGGATACGGCTTCTGTTGCTGCAATCATTGCATCGGCGGGCGTAGCGATAGGTCTGGCGCTGCAGGGGAGTCTCTCAAACTTTGCAGGAGGGGTTCTGATTCTGCTTCTGAAGCCATTCGTGATTGGCGATTATATAATCGAAGATAATCATGGGAATGAGGGAACGGTGCAGGAAATCCAGATGTTTTGCACGAAGCTTTTGACTATGGATAATCGGTCGGTGGTCATTCCGAATGGGATGCTGACAAATAACAGCCTTACCAATGTAACGCAGATGGAAGAAAGACGCTTAGAGGTGAAGGTCTGCATCTCCTATGAATCTGACTTGAGAAAGGCCAAGGAGGTTCTCTGGGGATTAATGGAGCGGGAATCCAGAATCATTAAGGAGAAGGAACGGATTATCTTCGTGTCGGAACTTGGAGCCGACGGTGTGGAAATCGGTATGCGGGGCTGGGTGAAGACGGGAGAGTACTGGCCGGTCAAATGGCAGATGCTGGAAGATATCAAGCTTACGTTTGATGAAGAGGAAATAGTGATTCCCTATCATCAGATTGAAGTTCAAATGAAGTAAGTTGTAAAAAATACTTGCAAAATTTTGTAAAATAGTTATAATAGTATTTGTGGCCGGAAAATGGGCCGTCAGTGCTGGAATAGCTCAGTCGGTAGAGCACTTCACTCGTAATGAAGGGGTCGTCGGTTCAAGTCCGATTTCCAGCTTAATTTAAAGAGACATCGCAGATTCGTATGGATTTGCGGTGTTTTTGTTACTTTATAGGAAATTGCGATTTTGGAGTACCAAAAAAAGAACAAAAGTTTGCTGAACGTATGTTAGATAAACTTTTGTCTGGGTATGACGATAAGACGATGCGGCTTAAAAGATATAAAAACCTTCAATGCCAGCCTCGTCAGCAAACAAG
>CAJSZQ010000011.1 GCA_910574185.1 Lachnospiraceae bacterium | reverse complement strand
AAAAAGCATTGGAATACGGTTCAGCAGCTGCATGAATGTTATTTTATGAGTTAAGGTATTGATTTTTCAAGGTGCAAATCCCATTTTTTATGTGGGAAGTTTGAGTATTTAATTAAAAAATACCTTTCCTCCAACCGGTTACGCATTCTGGTTGGAAGAAAGGTATTTTATATGCCTATTTCTGGTCGTATTGTTTTATTTCAACTGTCTTTTTATCGAAATCCAGGAAGAGCTGAAAAGCATATCCTTCTTCACTGGTATCCCATATTTCCACATATTTGGGGGATACCTCTATGAGTATCTCCGTATCTTCATGACTGTATTTATTGTAACTCTGCCACAGATACTTCTTGTATCCTTCTTCAAATCTTCTTCCAGGCTCTTCTATCACAAGCCCTTTATTTTCAGCAAATCCTTCTACCTGAATCCCGCTCCAGCACATAGCTACCTGGGGATTCTCTAATAGCTGCTTCGTCTTACGGAAATTCTTATCTGTCTTAAAATAAATCTTCTCATCGTAAAACAGACAACTTACATTCCGCACCATAACATAATCATTCTTACTGGATGCCAACGCCATAATCTTATCTGTCCCCAGCATCTCAAACATTCTCTCTACAGCCGCCTCATATGTAATTGCTTTGTCCAGTGTAAATTTCATCTTTTTGTCTCCTTTTCTTTCCTAATCCACTTGCCGGCTAAAAATTCAAATCCAAAGTCCTCCGGCAAAGCGTTGATAACGCTATATTATTTCTCAATAACACTCTTAATAAACCGACTCAGCCTCTTATACAGAAGAAATGTCAGAATGGAAGTCGCGCCGTATTTAATCAAGTTAAACGGAACAATTCCAAACAGAGCCATTGTCATAGCATCTTTCATAGCCGGATTCACAGCCGTACACATCGCAATAATATCCTCCATTGTCATTCCAAACAGATTCACATAAAACGGAATAATCATATATAGATTCGTAAACACTGCAACTATTGCTACAAGGACCGTACTTACCGCCATACCTGCCGCCGCCGTCTTTTTTGTCTTATTTCTGTGATAAATAAAAATCGCCGGAAGTACATAACAGCTACTTAAGATAATTCCCTGAAGCTCTCCTGTCCCTAAAGAAAAGGAACCCTGGATTACAAGCTGTAATAATATCTTCATCACAATAATACAGAATGCTGCCATCGGTCCGAACATAAATCCTCCAAGCATCTCCATAACTCCGGATAGGTCAAAGGACATAAATGGCGGCATAAACGGAATCGGAAACCGGAAAAGCATAAGCACTGCGCTCACTCCTCCCATCAATCCCACAAAAGCAATGGTCTTTACCCGGATTCCCGCTTTCTTTCCTGTTACAACATTTTGTCTCATTGTCTCATCTGTCTGGCTCATCTCTCCAATCCTCCTAATAAAAAGTTTAAAAAACCCGGAACGAAATCGTCCCGGGCATTATTTGCAGAAAATGTCTTTTCTCATCCGGACTATACCGTCGGTTCTGGAATTCCTCACACAAGGTCACCAGATCAGCCGCTTACGCGGGTCATGGACTATACCATCGGTAGGGACTTGCACCCTGCCACAAAGACTTCTATATTCTTTTCTCAGAATTCGGTGGTTGCAGTAACATTATCTGCTGATTCTTATTATAATCCTATCCGTCGTATTTGTAAACAAAAAGTTAATTCCTTTAAGAGACACTGCTCATGGAGATGGAATACCTTTTATATCTGTCTCATCGGCTCTATTTCTATCACTGTTCCGCCCTTCAAACGGGATTCTTCCGCTGCCAACGCACAGTAATGGCTCTCCATCGAACATTCTACAGACGTTGTCCGACCGTCCGGCTCTCTTCCCTCAATTATCATATCCAGAAACTCTTCCACCAGACGGTAATCACCGCCTCCATGTCTCGACAAGTCTTCGGCCAGTTCACCGACATCTATTACGTCGATATCTTTTCCAAATTCGGTAATGTAAATAGTATTTTCCGCCATATCCGCAATAATTTCCCCTTTTGTACCCATAAATTTGGTATAGCGGCTAATTTCTGCTGTAAATCCGCACATTGTTAAACTAATCGTTGAACCGTCCGTCATATTCAGATTTACCACCTGATGATCTACTACATTATTATCACAGTGATATACACATCTTCCATAAGGTCCTGTATAAAGCGCCTCCCTGATACTCTCTTCTGTAGGATGCAGCGTAAGTACATCCAACGGCCACTTGCAGTTTCCATGACGTACGCCATATTTTTTATTATCTATATATATCTTTTCTGCATCAAACGGACAGTCCGCCTTTACTTCACAACCATCCAGACATCTCTCTGCAGCGCCTTTCGGCGCCTGTTCTTTCCGAAACAGATATGTATCGCCAAAAGAACTTACAGACTTACAGGTTTTTCCTGTAAGCCACAGCAATATATCCATGTCATGACAACATTTCTGCAAAATCATAGGACTCGTAATATCTGCATCCCTCCAGTTTCCTCTGACAAAACTATGGGCCTGATGCCACCAGCCTACATTCTCAATGGCCATGACAGAAACAATTTCCCCGATAAGACCTGAATCAATCAGTTCTTTTAATTTTTCATAAAATGGAGCGTACCGTAATACATGGCAGATAATCACCTGCCGGTTACATTCCCTGGCAGTTTTAACCAGCTCCCTGCATTCTTTCAAATCCGGTGAAATCGGCTTCTCAAGCAAAAGGTGGTATCCTTTTTTCAATGCCGGAACCGCGTGTTTTACATGCTGTCTGTCCTGTGTCGCAATAAACATCACATCTGCCAGTTTATCCTGAGCAATCATTTCCTCCGCACTGGCAAAGCAGGCTTTCTTCGGAATCTGATATTCAATGGCCGCCTCACGAACTTTTTCTTCATCTATATCCGCAACCGCCACAATTTTCATTTTATCCGGAAATATTTTAGCCGCCGCCGCATAAGTATCCTTTCCCCTGCTTCCAAGACCGGCTATCGCCACATTTAACTTTTTACTCATAAACTCCTCCGCATTTCCGTCCCAATATTACTCATATCTACCTACATCCCTGCCATTTTTAAGCTTAATTAACCGCTGATTTTTGCTGCCCCGGAATAACAATGTAATATCTTTCAGCTCCTCTACAAACTCTCCGTCTACCAGCACATCAATGCAGGACAGCATGTCTTCCGTTACATCCGTATATACTTTACCTCCTTTCTGCATATCTGCGTCATATAGATATCCCGAATAACACCAGATATCCTTTTCAGGATATTCTTCTTTTACTCTGCGCATAAGCTTTGCTACTTCCGGCTGATTCTCTGGCTCAAAAGGCTCCCCGCCAAGAACAGTAAGCCCCTGTATAAACTCTTCCCCCAGCATCCGAATAATCTCGTCTTCCGTCTCCTGCGAATATAATTTCCCATACTCAAAATCCCAGGTCTCCGCATTAAAACATCCTTTACAGTGGTGCCTGCAGCCGGAAACAAATAAACTGACCCTCACTCCCGGTCCATCGGCAATATCACAATTTTTTATACTCCCATAGCGCATATTCTAATCCCTTTATTCCCATTAAAATTTCTTGTTTCTTACGATTATTATAAGTCATAATCTCTTTTCGTGCTATCCTTATTTCAATGATTAATTACTAATTTTTATCTCCCTTTTTTTCTTCTTCTATGGTAAACTGAATGATATCGCGCATAATATCTTTATTATGCAAATATATGATTAAAAGGATACTATTATGGCTAAATTATATTTCCGGCATGGAACCATGGGCAGCTCCAAAACAGCAAATGCCCTGATGACCGCATACAACTATTACGAGCGCGGCAAAGACGCTCTTCTGGCAAAACCAAAAATCGATACGCGCGATATTGGCGTAATACGCAGCCGCATTGGACTGGAACACTCGTGTAAATATGTGGAAGACGTGATTGCAATGAACGATACAGAACTTCAGAAATATGACTGTATTATCATAGATGAAGCACAATTCTGTAAAAAATCTGACATTGAATTTTTTGAGCATATTGTAGATGATTTAAAGATTCCGGTTATCTGTTACGGACTCCGTACGGATTTTCGCCGCGAGCTGTTTGAGGGCAGTATGTGGCTTCTTGCGTGGGCTGATGTAATCGAAGAATTAAAAACGGTCTGCTGGTGCGGCGACGGCGCAAGCTGTACCACCCGCTTTACGGCAGACGAAGAAATTATCCGTACAGGCTCGCAGGTGGTTTTAGGCGGTAACGACTGTTATACGTCGCTGTGCAGAAAGCATTATAAAGAAGGGAAACTCGGCCCTAAGAAACGTACAAAATAAAAAGAAGCTTTGCACCTTTAGCCCATGTGCAAAGCTTCTTATACGTTTATACCAGTTCAATCAGAACTTCCATAGCTGCATCACCTTTACGCTGGCCAATCTTAACGATTCTTGTGTAGCCACCGTTACGGTTCTCATACTTTGGAGCAATCTCGTCGAATAATTTGGCGACAAGATCCACGTTCTTTGTGTTCTTCTTTCTTCCTGCCGGTGCGGCTGGAACTTCCTTTACAGGATAAAGAACTCTCAGCATCTGTCTTCTTGCATAAAGTCTGGAAGGCAAATCCTTCTTAATCTTCTTTTCAACTTCATCGTATACGGTAACCTTCTTGCCGTCTACAACTTCTTTTACTCTTTTACCATCCTTGTCCTTACGTGCAACCTTTGCTGTCACAGTAACTTCCTCGAAGTTATCTTTTTCCTTTACTGCCAGTGCAATCAGACCCTCTGCAACTTTGCGGATTTCCTTTGCCTTAGCCTCTGTGGTAACAATCTTGCCATGATTCAGAAGCGCTGTTACCTGGTTTCTAATCAAAGCTTTTCTCTGGCTTGATGTTCTGCCAAGCTTTCTATATTTTGCCATTTTTCTTTTCCTCCATATTATAAACACTTGGTTATGCATTCATCGGGCTTACTAGCCAAATGCTGCCGTCACACACATCGGGCTTACTGACGGACTTTTTAAACTCAGTTCTTCAGACTAACCCAGAAAATACCGGCCAAGTTCCGAAGAATGAAATTTCACTAACCTTGCACTGCGTCTCTGACTATACGCATTGGTTAATGGAAGCCGACTGAACCTTTAGCCCATTCGGCATTGCGGACTGCGCCGCTTTATTCCTCTCCCTGGCTTAATTCCAGGCCAAGCTCTTTGAGTTTTGCCAATACTTCCTCCAAAGACTTACGTCCAAGGTTACGCACCTTCATCATATCCTCTGGAGTTCTGTTTGTCAGTTCTTCTACTGTATTAATTCCTGCTCTCTTCAGACAGTTAAAGGAACGAACGGATAGCTCAAGCTCATCGATACTCATCTCAAGTACTTTCTCTTTCTCGTCGTCTTCCTTCTCTATCATAACTTCAGCAGCCTGTGCAACCTCTGATAAATCAATAAATAGCTTCAGATGCTCGCTAAGTACCTTAGCCGCCAAACTAACGGCTTCATCCGGAACCAATGTTCCATTTGTCCAAACATCCAATGTTAATTTGTCGAAGTCTGTAATCTGACCAACACGTGTATTTTCTACAGTGAGATTCACACGCTCTACCGGAGTGTAGATAGAATCAACCGGAATCACTGCAATCGGCAGCTCTTCATTCTTGTTCTTATCTGCACTTACATATCCTCTTCCCTTTGTAATGGTAAGTTCCATATACAGTTTGCTGTCAGCTCCACCGTTCAGCGTTGCAATAACAGTTTCCGGGTTCATAATCTCAATATCAGAATCCACCTGGATGTCCGCGCCTGTTACCACACCCTCGCCTTCAAATTCGATATAAACCGTCTTTGGTTCGTCAGTCTCGGATGTGTTCTTAATTGCCAGTGATTTTAAATTCATGACAATCTCAGTAACGTCTTCCTTTACACCTGGGATGGAACTGAACTCATGCAATACTTTGTCAATCTTCACCTGGCTAATTGCTGCACCAGGAAGCGACGAAAGCATGATTCTTCTAAGAGAGTTTCCAAGCGTTGTTCCATAACCTCTCTCAAGAGGCTCCACAACGAATCTTCCGTATCTCTTATCTTCTGAAATCTCGGTTATCTCGATATTTGGTTTATTAAAATCAAACACTATATAGTCCCTCCTTGTGGGGTGAATCTCTAAATCCTATTATTTAGAATACAACTCGACAATCAGCATCTCATCTACTGGAACATCAATCTCATCACGAGTCGGAAGCTCTTTTACGGTTGCTTTCAGGTTCTCATGGTCTGCCTCAATCCAGCCTGGAACCAGACGTCCGCCTGTCACTTCCAAAATATCCTTATATCTCTGAGAGCCTCTGCACTTCTCCTTAATCTCAATTACATCACCAGCCTTAACAAGATAAGACGGAATATTCACCTGCTTGCCATTTACTAATACGTGCTTATGGTCAACAATCTGTCTCGCCTCGCGACGTGTTCTTGCCAGACCCATACGGAATACAACGTTGTCCAGTCTGCTCTCAAGCATAATCATCAGATTAGAACCAGTCATACCGCTCATGCGCTGTGCCTTCTTAAAATAATTCCGGAAAGGCTTCTCTAATACGCCGTAAATGAATTTTGCTTTCTGCTTCTCGCGTAACTGGAGACCATACTCGCTCATTTTTCTGTTGGATCTCTTCAACTGTCTTCTGGATTTCTTATCAATTCCTAAATATACCGGCTCCATTCCAAGGGAACGGCATCTTTTCAGAACCGGAACTCTATTTACTGCCATGTCCTATATCTCCTCCTATTATCTCAAATGCTATCTATAAGGGTAACCAATTAGACTCTTCTACGCTTCGGCGGGCGACATCCATTGTGCGGCACAGGCGTAACGTCTTTAATGCTTGTTACGTCTATTCCGCATGCCTGAAGGGCACGAATTGCCGCTTCTCTTCCGGAACCTGGTCCCTTTACCATAACATCTACTGACTTCAATCCATGAATTAATGCTGCCTTAGCTGCAGTCTCTGCCGCCATCTGTGCCGCATAAGGAGTAGATTTCCTTGAACCTTTAAATCCAAGACCACCGGCACTTGCCCATGAAAGAGCATTACCCTGAGCATCGGTCAATGTAACGATTGTGTTATTAAAAGATGACTGGATATGTGCCTGTCCGCGTTCAACGTTTTTCTTGACACGCTTCTTTGTCACTTTCTTTGTAACTTTCTTTGCCATAATAAAACTAACCTACACTTTCCTTTTTTTTGATGAATTTTTAATGAAGTTCTTCTCGCTATGCTCGAAGAACAAAGTAAATACTAACCTTAAGCTGCGCTTACAGCTTGCCTTCACAAAATATTTACTTTTTCTTATTAGCTACTGTTCTCTTTGGACCCTTTCTTGTTCTTGCGTTGGTCTTTGTCTTCTGACCACGAACCGGAAGTCCCTTTCTGTGACGGATACCTCTGTAGCATCCAATCTCCTGCAGTCTCTTAATGTTCAAAGCAATCTCTCTGCGAAGATCACCCTCTACAACCTGAGTTTTATCAATTACTGCACTAATCTTCTTTACATCTTCATCTGTCAAATCTCTGCAGCGGATATTAGGGTCTACGCCTGCCTCTGCAAGAATTCTGGTTGCACTCGGTCTGCCGATTCCATAAATATAAGTCAGTCCGATTTCAACACGTTTGTCTCTTGGTAAGTCTACACCTGCTATACGAGCCATGTGATTTTCCTCCATTTTCCTAAAAATTATTTGTTACATTGTCTTTAATAGGGACTGCTGAGCAGTTAGCGAAGTTTTTCATGAGCTTACTGCGAAGAGTTGTTCCTGTTCACTTTGCGAGGTCTTACACGAGCTTAGTGTAAGGAACTTCCTCTTTTGAGCAGTTAGCAAAGTTTCTCACGAGCTTACTGTCTCATTCGTCCAGACGTGTCCGGTATCACGTCCTTTCCGGCCACCGAACAGAGATTATCCGGTAATGACGGGCCGGCATTAGAAGCAATATACGAGGACTTCACCGGCTACAGGTGCTCCTTGTATATTTGAAATAACCTGTACGCACTTACGTACCGGTTATCAGCCGCCTAATTTTGGTTCATAAACTTTGTCTGCAATTTGCACTTTAAATTGCGGGATATATTCGGCTTGCTTTCATTAAGTGTTCCTCACTGTGGAAGTTCTCTTCGCTTCACTCAGAAAACGGCCTTATCACTAAATTCAAGCTGCGCCTCCGGCTTGCTTTCATTAAGTGTTCCTCACTGTGGAAGTTCTCTTCGCTTCACTCAGAGAACGGCCTTCTCACTAAATTCAAGCTACGCCTCTGGCTTGCTTTCATTAAGTGTTCAGTGCCTATCCCTGACGCTGTTTATGCTTTGGATTTTCGCAGATTATGCGAACGCTTCCTTTTCTTTTAATTACTTTGCACTTCTCGCAAATTGGTTTTACTGATGATCTAACCTTCACGGGGATCCTCCTTTCATCCATTGCTTTGCCTTTAAAGTTCCTTGTTTTAGGGGGCTTTAAAAATGCGCAACGAAATAAAGCACCCAAAAACGTGCTTATACATTATAGCACTGTCTTTCATCTTAAGTCAACAAGTTTTTATTTATCTCTCCAAATAATTCTTCCTTTGGATAAATCATAGGGTGACAGCTCTAATGTTACCTTGTCACCTGGCAATATTTTGATAAAATTCATTCTAAGCTTACCACTGATATGGGCAAGCACCTGATGTCCGTTTTCAAGTTCTACCTGAAACATTGCATTGGGAAGCTTCTCTACTACAGTTCCTTCAATTTCAATTACATCAGCCTTTGACATACCTTACATCCTCCTAAATCTCTTCTACCTTAATTACAGAAAATACCGCACATTTTGTAACTTTCCTGCACATCACGCAGCGCTGCCATGTAAAATCCTATACATACTCTTTGCAGAGAAATTATTACATACTCTCTCTGGACCTTATATTCTCATTTTCCTTTAAGATTCTTCGTATCTGCACATCATCTGCGGCAGATACATCATATTCTTTACAGATTATTTCTGCATGTCTGATTTTCTTCTTTTTTGGATTGTTAACCGTTCTAATTCTGCCGTCTGCTAGATAAACATATGCGTCGTCCAACTCGATTATCACATATAACCTTCCGGCGTCATGCCCTGCCTTTGACCTTGCCAGCATCCCGGCTTTGTATCTGCTCATTCTGTACCCCATTCTATGCCTTCCAGGTATACCGCTAAGTACCTGTTTTTGCTAAGTCTTTTCAGTCATCGTCAGAATCCTTGGTTCACTGTCTGTTATTACGATTGTATTTTCGTAATGTGCTGACAACGTGTGATCTCTGGATACTACCGTCCAGTCGTCATCCAGCCAGTCAACCTCCCAGCCTCCGATATTAATCATCGGCTCAATTGCCAGCGTCATTCCTGCCCGAAGCTTCACACCCCTTTTCACTACCTCGTAATTAGGTACCTCCGGCGCTTCGTGAAGAGCTGTTCCAACGCCATGACCGCAGAGGTCTCTTACCACTCCATACCCCCGCTCCCTCGCATATTTTCCGATCGCTCTAGAAATATCAAATAGATAGTTGCCTTCTTTTGCATACTTTATGCCTTCAAAGAAACATTCTCTTGTAACTTTTATCAAATCTGCCGCTTCTTTACTGACATTTCCTATGGCATGCGTCCTTGCCGCATCAGAATGATATCCCTTGTAAATCACCCCTGCATCCAGGCTGACAATATCTCCCTCCTGAATAATGCGGTACTTTGAAGGAATCCCATGCACAACTTCTTCATTTACTGACACGCAGACAGACGCCGGATATCCGTTATAATTAAGGAATGAGGGGATACATCCGTATCCCTCTATAAGCTTTCTTCCTAAATGGTCAATGTCAAGAGTGCTCATTCCTGGACGGAGAGCCTTTTCCAGTTCCAGATGAACCTGCTCCAGAATCCGCCCTGCCTCCGCCATTAATTCTATTTCTCTTGAAGATTTAATTGATATCGGCATATTCTACGCCTCCAGAAGCTTTACAATCGCTCCAAATACATCATCAATATCTATTGTACCGTCAACTGTACGGAGGATTCCTTCCCTGGTATAATAGTCAATCAGCGGCTGAGTCTGTTCATGATATACATTCAGACGTTTCCCTACTGTCTCTGGCTTATCATCATCTCTTAAAATCAGCTCTCCTCCACATGTATCGCAAATTCCATCCTGCTTCGTCGGTGCATATACCATATGATAGGTAGCTCCGCATCCAACGCAGGCTCTTCTTCCCGACATACGATTAATAATGTTCTCATCCGGCACGTTCACATCAATTGCATAATCCACCTTCTGTCCAAGCCTTTTCAAAGCCTCTGTCAAAGCTTCTGCCTGTGGAATTGTTCTTGGAAAACCGTCCAGAACATATCCATCTGCACAATCAGCCTGGTTAACGCGATCTACTACCAAATCCACAACCAGTTCGTCCGGCACCAAAAGTCCCTGATCCATGTATGTCTTGGCTTTCATGCCAAGTTCTGTGCCATTCTTAATATTAGCGCGAAAAATGTCTCCTGTGGAAATATGTGGAATATTATATTTGCCTGCAATCTTTTTTGCCTGGGTTCCTTTTCCAGCTCCAGGTGCACCTAACATAATAATCTTCATGGAATATCTCCTCCTTATATAGCATTTTAACCCGCGAACAATTTCGCAGGTCAAAATTGCTTAACTATTCAAAAATCCTTTGTAATTACGTACAAGCATCTGAGATTCAATCTGCTTAATTGTCTCAAGTACTACGCTGACAATAATGATAAGCGATGTTCCGCCAAAGGATACTCTCGCCCCCAGCCATCCGTTAAACAGAATTGGTACAAATTGTATAATCACCAGCCCACAAGCTCCGATAAATATAATATAATTTAAAATTCTGCTCAAATACTCAACCGTTGGACGACCAGGACGAATACCTGGAACAAATCCGCCGCTCTTCTTCATATTATTTGCTATCTCCATTGGATTAAATGTGATAGAGGTATAAAAATATGCAAAAAGTACGGTTAATACAATATATACGATTAACCCCCAAGAATATTTGATATTCTGAGGATTACACCAATTGCTTTGATTTAGTCCGCGGAGAATCTCACTCCCTATACCGTCTCCCTCTGCCTTTCCTAAGAATGTAGCAATCACTACTGGAAACTGCATCAACGAGGATGAAAAAATAATCGGAATAACACCGGCTGTATTAATCTTCATAGGAATATGCGTTGACTGTCCGCCGTAGGTTCGTCTTCCTTGCATTTTCTGCGAATACTGTACGGCAATTCTTCTCTCACCACTCTGAAGTATTACAACAAATATAACCAGAACAAAAATAATTGCCAGGATAATGATTACTGCCAATCCACCTTTTGCAATATTCTTTCCCTGTATAAACTGCTCAAACAGCGTCGCCATATCATTGGGAATACGCGAAACAATATTAATTACCAACACGATAGAAATACCGTTTCCCACGCCGTTTTCCGTAATACGTTCGCCAATCCACATAAGAAATGCCGAACCGCCGGTAAGCGTAAGCACTACAATTGCCGCATTTACGAAATTATACTCAACGAGCAGTCCCTGACGGCCAAATCCCACTGCCATCGCAGTTGATTCAATCAATGCCAGCCCCACTGTCAGATATCTTGTAAAAGATGCGATCTTCTTTCTTCCATCTTCGCCCTCTTTCTGCATTTCCTCCAATTTCGGAATTGCAATTGTCAAAAGCTGCATGATAATAGAAGACGTAATATACGGAGTAATACTCAGTGCAAATACGGACATCTGTTCAAAGGAACCGCCGGTGAAAGCGTTAAAAAAGTTAAACGCTTCCCCCGTATTCTGTGCAAAAAATTCCTTAATATATGACGGATTCACACCTGGTGTCGGCAGCTGTGAGCCAAGCCTGATTACGATTAACATTAAAAACGTATATAAGATCTTCTTTCGAATATCTTCAATTTGGAATGCCCGTCGAAACGTTTTGAACATTAGATCACCTCTGCTTTTCCACCCAGCGCCTCAATCTTAGCTACTGCACCAGCGCTGAATGCATTCGCCTGAACTGTAAGTTTTTTCGTTAATTCACCATTTCCAAGAATCTTAACACCGTCTCTTGGATTCTTCACAATTCCGGCCTCGATCAATTTTTCTACAGAAACAACTGCATCGTTGTCGAATGCCTCTAAAGCGCTTACATTAATTCCCACGATTGTTTTGGAATTCCTGTTTGTGAAGCCCCTCTTTGGGATTCTTCTGTATAATGGCATCTGACCGCCTTCAAAGCCTGGTCTTGTACCGCCTGAACGAGCTTTCTGACCCTTGTGTCCCTTACCGGCAGTCTTACCATTTCCAGAACCATGTCCACGTCCTCTTCTGAAATTATTGCTCTGCTTTGCTCCGTCAGCAGGTCTCAAATTAGATAAGTCCATCGTTACACCTCCTTATTCGAAATTTAATTATGCTTCCTCTACCTTTACTAAATGCTGCACCTGTTTCACCATTCCTCTTGTAGCTGCATTATCTGGAAGAATAACCGTTCTGCCTGTCTTCTTAAGTCCAAGCGCCTCTACGGTCTTCTTATGCTTCGGTACAGCGCCAATTGTAGATTTTACCAATGTGATTTTTAAATTTGCCATCTCGGTCTACCTCCCTCTAGCCTAAGATTTCTTCAATGGATTTTCCACGAAGCTTAGCCACTTCTTCTGGAGTCTTAACCTCTTTCAGCCCTTCAATCGTAGCGAGAACAACATTCTGCTTATTGTTGGAACCAAGAGATTTTGTACGGATGTTCTTGATACCTGCCATCTCGATAACGGCACGTGCCGGACCGCCGGCAATCACTCCAGTACCGTCTGGTGCCTTCTTCAGTAATACGGAAGCGCTTCCGAATTTACCGATTAAATCATGTGTAATACTTCCATTCTCATCTAATGCAACCGTAATAAGCTTCTTTGCAGCATCCTCTTTTCCCTTGCGGATTGCTTCCGGGATTTCGGTTGCTTTTCCTAAACCTGCACCAACATGGCCGTTTCCATCGCCAACAACTACTAAAGCTGTGAATCTCATATTCCGGCCACCCTTAACAACCTTGGTAACACGTTTAATTGATACTACTTTTTCTGTCAATTCTAATGAACCAGCATCAATACGTTCTTGTTTCATGTGTGCTCCTCCTTCTAGAAATTCAAACCAGCTTCTCTAGCTGCGTCTGCTAATGCCTGAATTTTTCCATGATAGATAAAACCGCCTCTATCAAAAACTACGTCCTTGATACCTTTCTCAAGCGCTCTCTCGGCAATTACTTTGCCAAGATATGCAGCGGCCTCTACATTGTCCGTCTTTTCCAGGTTTGCTTTCACTTCTTTCTGAAGAGTGGAAGCGGCTACCAGAGTATTCTGGGCTGTATCATCAATAATCTGAGCATACATGTGCTTGTTACTTCTGAACACTGCTAAACGCGGGCATTCAGCCGTACCGCTGAAACGGTTACGTATTTTCATGTGTTTTTTTACACGAACTTCGCTTCTTGATTTTTTGCTAACCATTATCTCTCACCCTCCTTAATTATTTTTTACCTGTCTTACCGACTTTACGTCTGATAACCTCGTCAGAGTACTTGATACCCTTGCCCTTATATGGCTCTGGTCTTCTCTTATCTCTGATTTCGGCCGCATACTGTCCAACTTTTTCCTTATCGATACCCTGAACAGTAATCTTATTCTGTCCTTCGAGAACCGTCTCAACGCCTTCCGGGTCGATCATCTCTACCGGGTGAGAATATCCAAGGCTCAGCGTTAACTTGTTTCCTGATTTTGCCGCTCTATAACCAACACCGTTTACCTCAAGAACCTTCTTGTATCCTTCTGTAACGCCGACAACCATGTTGTTAATCAGTGTTCTGGTAAGACCATGAAGGGATTTCATCTTCTTTAAATCATTCGGTCTTGTAACGACGATTGTCTCGCCGTCTTTCTTAATCTCCATCTCAATAGGAAGCTCTCTTGTCAGAGTTCCCTTTGGACCTTTAACGGTCACTACATTATTCTCTGCGATTTCCACAGTTACGCCTGCCGGAATCGCTACTGGCAGTCTTCCAATACGTGACATTGCCATATCCTCCTTAACTTAAATTCTCGGAGCAGAACCTTCTCCTGCTCTGTTTTCAGTTGCTGTGAACACTTGCCGTAAGCACTTAACGAGGTCTTTTCGAGTTTTGTGCGAACGCACACCCCGACACTTGACGAGGTTCTTTCGAGTCTAGTGACGGCGGTGTTTCCTCTGCTGTACGCACTTAGTGAGGTTCTTTCGAGTTTTGTGCGAACGCACACCCCGACACTTGACGAGGTCTCTTCAAGTCTAGTGACAATGGTCTTTCCTTAACAAGGAAGTTCTCTTCGCTTCGCTCGGAGAACGGCCTTCTCACTAACCTCAGCCTGCGCGGAACGCTTGGCTTCGCTAAGTGTTCTCTAGCAAGGAAGTTCTCTTCGCTTCCCTCAGAGAACGGCCTTCTCACTAACCTCAGCCTGCGCGGAACGCTTGGCTTCGCTAAGTGTTCAGTGCCAGTGCCTACCACACAAATGCCAGTACTTCTCCGCCTACGCCGAGCTTTCTTGCTTCTTTGTCTGTGATTACACCCTGGTTTGTAGAAATAATCGCTGTTCCAAGTCCGCCAAGTACTTTCGGCAACTCCTCACAGTTTGCGTATACACGTAAACCTGGTTTAGAAATTCTCTTGAGACCTGAAATAACCTTCTCATTCTTATCTGCACCGTATTTTAATGTTACACGGATTGTCTGGAACGCTCCGTCTTCTACGACATCGTATTTTGTAATATATCCCTCATCTAACAGAATGTTTGCAATAGCAATTTTCATCTTCGATGCAGGAATATCCACTGTATCATGTTTCGCAGTATTTGCATTGCGGATTCTTGTAAGCATATCTGCGATTGGATCGCTCATAGTCATGAATGTTTTCCTCCTTTTCTTTATAACCGCTTTCGCTCCCGCCGCACTTCCTCCACTAAGCTCAGTCTACGCTGAATGCGTGGAAGTTCTCCTCGCTCTGCTCGGAGACCGGCCCTCTCACTAACCTCAGCCTGCGCCTCTGGCTTGGCTTCGCTAAGTGTTCGGTGTCAGTGCTCGGCGCCTACCAACTTGCTTTTTTAACACCTGGAATCTGTCCTTTATATGCCAGTTCGCGGAAGCAAACACGGCAGATGCCATATTTTCTCAAATATGCATGCGGACGTCCACAGATTCTGCAGCGGCTGTATTCTCTTGTTGAAAATTTCTGCTTACGCTGCTGTTTGATTTTCATTGCTGTCTTAGCCATAATTTACCTCCCT
Organism: Lachnospiraceae bacterium; assembly: GCA_910574185.1. Lineage (GTDB taxonomy): Bacteria > Bacillota > Clostridia > Lachnospirales > Lachnospiraceae > Claveliimonas. The sequence goes on along the minus strand of CAJSZQ010000011.1, from coordinate 98,122 downwards.
ATTTTTTAAACGGCATGTTAAACTGCTTCAAAAGCTCACGAGCCTCTTCATCTGTCTTAGCTGTAGTTACAAAGATAACATCCATGCCTCTTACTTTATCAATCTTATCGTATTCAATCTCAGGAAAGATAAGCTGCTCCTTGATACCAAGAGCATAGTTACCTCTTCCGTCGAATGCATTCGGATTCACACCTCTGAAGTCACGCACACGCGGCAACGCAAGATTAATCAGACGATCAACAAACTCGTACATCTTATCTCCTCTTAAGGTAGTCTTGCATCCGATTGACATTCCTTCTCTGATTTTAAAGTTCGCTACAGACTTCTTAGCCTTACATACAACTGCCTTCTGTCCTGTAATCTTTTCCATATCAGCAATTGCTGAGTCTAATGCTTTCGCATTGTCTTTTGCTTCGCCAACACCCATGTTGATTACAACCTTGTCGAGTTTTGGCACTTCCATAATATTCTTATAACCGAACTTCTTTGTCATTGCAGCGACAATCTCGTTCTGGTACTGTTCTTTTAATCTGCTGCTCAAAGCCCTGAACCTCCTTCCTCAAATTAATCGATTACTTCGCCTGTTGATTTTGCAACACGCACCTTTTTGTCTCCATCCATCTTAAATCCAACTCTGGTAGCCTTACCCTTATGAATATACATAACGTTGGAAATGTTGATGGGACCTTCCTGATGGATAATTCCACCATTCTGGTTCGCCATGCTTGGTTTCGCGTGCTTTGTCAGCATGTTGACGCCTTCAACAAGGACTGTTCCGTCTTTCTGATTTACAGAGATGACTTTGCCTTCTTTGTCTTTATCTTTTCCGGCAATCACTTTAACCATATCGCCCTTTTTGATCTTCATTGTTGACATCTATCGCACCTCCTTAAAGTACTTCCGGAGCTAAGGAAACAATCTTCATAAACTGTTTGTCACGAAGCTCTCTCGCTACTGGCCCAAAGATACGGGTTCCTCTTGGATTCTTATCTTCTTTAATAATTACAGCAGCATTTTCGTCAAAGCGGATATAAGATCCGTCTTTACGACGAGTACCTTTTACAGTACGTACAACTACAGCTTTCACTACATCGCCTTTTTTAACAACGCCGCCTGGTGTTGCATCTTTAACAGTCGCAACAATGATATCGCCGATGCTTGCATATCTTCTGGTTGAACCGCCAAGCACACGGATACAGAGTAACTCTTTCGCACCTGTATTATCTGCTACTTTCAGTCTGCTTTCTTGCTGTATCATTGCAGGTTTCCCTCCTTATACTATTTTGCTTTTTCCATAATCTCGACAAGTCTCCATCTCTTATCCTTGGATAACGGCCTTGTCTCCATAACCTTCACTACGTCGCCGATGCCGCACTCGTTTGCCTCATCGTGAGCTTTTAATTTATACGTTCTTTTTACAATCTTATTGTAAAGAGCATGTTTTACATGGTCCTCTACGGCAACTACAATCGTCTTATCCATCTTGTTGCTGACAACCTTGCCTGTACGTGTTTTTCTAAGATTTCTTTCCACGACTTTTACTCCTTTCTCGGTAATAATAATGTTTAACAAGGAAGTTCTTCTCGCTTTGCTTTGGAAGCCCTCCATTTTTAAAGGAAGTTCTTCTCGCTTTGCTCGAAGAACGGCCTTCTCACTAACCTCAGCCTGCGCGAAACGCTTGGCTTCGCTAAGTGTTCAGTGCCTAACCTTTTTGTGCCTGTACCTGTGTTAATACAGTCTGGATTCTTGCGATATTTTTTCTGACTTCCTTGATTCTGCTTGTATTATCTAACTGATTCGTTGCGTTCTGGAATCTTAAATTGAAGAGTTCCTTTTTAGCAGCTACTAATTCTTCGTTCAGCTCTGCAGCTGATTTTGTTCTTAAATCTTCTACAAATGCATTAATTTTCACTGTTATCACCGCCTTCTAAGTCTGCGCGAGAAACGATCTTACATTTACAAGGTAACTTATGTGTAGCCAGACGAAGCGCCTCTCTTGCCACTTCCTCAGGAACGCCTGCAATCTCGAACATTACGCGTCCTGGCTTTACAACTGCTACCCAGTACTCTAAGGTACCTTTACCGGAACCCATACGTGTTTCAGCTGGTTTCGTAGTTACTGGTTTATCTGGGAATATCTTAATCCATACTTTACCGCCACGCTTGATATAACGAGTCATAGCAACACGGGCAGCCTCAATCTGATTGGACTTAATCCAGCATGGCTCTGCTGCAACAATACCATATTCACCATATGAAAGTGTATTTCCGCGAAGCGCCTTGCCCTTCATAGAACCGCGGAACTGTTTACGACGTTTTACTCTTTTTGGCATTAACATTATTTATCGCTCCCTTCCTTTGCTGCCTTTTCCGGAAGAATCTCGCCTTTGTAAATCCATACCTTAACGCCAACCTTACCATAGGTTGTGTCAGCCTCGGCGAATCCGTAGTCAATGTCAGCTCTCAATGTCTGAAGAGGAATTGTTCCCTCGCTGTAGAATTCTGTACGGGCCATATCAGCTCCGCCAAGTCTTCCTGAAACAGATGTCTTGACACCGAGCGCTCCTGCTTTCATAGTTCTTGACATGCAGGACTTCATCGCACGTCTGAAAGAAATACGATTCTCAAGCTGAAGTGCAATATTCTCAGCCACTAACTGCGCGTCCTTGTCAGGTCTCTTAATCTCTTTAATGTCCACAATCAGCTTCTTGTCAGTATACTTACCAAGCTCTGTCTTAACTTTCTCGATTTCAGAGCCGCCCTTACCGATAACTACGCCCGGCTTTGCTGTGTAAATAATAATCTTTACACGCTCTGATGCTCTCTCAATCTCAATTCTGGAAACACCAGCGCTGTATAACCTTTTCTTAAGAAATGTTCTGATTTCATGGTCTTCTACTAAATAGTCTGCAAAATCCTTCTCCGCATACCATTTTGAGTCCCAGTCTTTGATAATTCCGACTCTCAAGCCATGAGGATTAACTTTCTGTCCCATGATTCCCCTCCTTATCTTTCATCAAGCACCAGCGTAATGTGGCTCATTCTCTTCTCGATTCTATAAGCTCTGCCCTGTGCCCTCGGTCTGATTCTCTTCATTGTTGGTCCTTTATTTGCATAAGCCTCTGCAATATAAAGGTTATCAGCGCTCATACCGTTGTTGTTCTCAGCGTTTGCGATTGCTGACTCTAACAGTTTCTTTATTAAACTTGAAGCATATCTTGGATTGTAAGTCAAAATACCAAGTGCTGTCTGTACATCCTTACCTCTGATGGCATCCAATACAAAGCATGCTTTCTGAACAGATACTCTTGCATAAGATAACTTAGCCGAAGGTCTTGTGTCCTTATTAGCATTTCTCTCTCTCTTGATTTGGGATCTATGTCCTTTTGCCATGGATGAACCCTCCTTTCAAATACGTTGTCTATTATCTAACCTTAGATTTCTTTTCGTCTTTGCCATGTCCTCTGTAGGTTCTGGTTGCCACAAACTCACCGAGCTTATGTCCAACCATATCCTCTGTTACATATACCGGCACATGCTTTCTTCCGTCATGAACGGCGATTGTATGTCCGATCATGCTTGGAAAGATTGTAGAACGACGAGACCATGTTTTAATAACTGACTTGTCGCCTGATGCGTTCATAGCATCAATTTTCTTAAGCAGACTGGCATCTGCGAATGGTCCTTTTTTCAGTGAACGAGCCATGGTTCTACCTCCCTTTCAAATCTCTTATTTAATACCTCTGCCATCACGTCTTCTTACGATTAACTTGTTAGACTGCTTATTCTTCTTGCGGGTCTTAAGGCCGAGAGCCGGTTTGCCCCAAGGAGTACATGGACCCGGACGTCCGATTCCAGTCTTACCTTCACCACCGCCATGCGGATGGTCGTTCGGATTCATAACAGAACCGCGTACCGTAGGTCTGAAGCCCATATGACGCTTACGTCCTGCTTTACCATAGTTAATCAGGCTGTGGTCTCCGTTTCCAACCACACCGATGGATGCGCGGCAGATAATCGGAACCATTCTCATCTCTCCGGAAGGAAGACGAAGGGTTGCGTATTTGCCTTCTTTTGCCATCAACTGCGCGCTGTTTCCTGCGGAACGCACTAACTGTCCGCCTTTACCCGGATACAACTCAATATTGTGAATCTGTGTACCAACCGGAATGTCAGAAAGCGGCAGACAGTTTCCTACTCTTACCTCGGCGTCCGGTCCGTTCATAACCTTCATGCCGTCTGTCAGTCCTGCCGGCGCAAGAATATATGCCTTCTCGCCGTCTTCATAACAAATCAAAGCGATATTTGCCGTTCTGTTCGGATCGTACTCGATTCCCAGTACCGTTGCAGGTACGCCATCTTTTCTTCTCTTGAAATCAATGATTCTGTATTTTTTCTTAGCTCCGCCTCCGCGGTGTCTAACTGTGATTTTTCCCTGATTATTACGTCCTGCCTGTCTGCTCTTAGAAGCCAACAGAGATTTCTCTGGAGTTGTCTTTGTGATTTCAGCGAAATCAGATCCAGTCATCTGTCTTCTGGAAGGCGTATATGGGTTATATGTCTTAATTCCCATGATTACTTCTCCTTTCAACTACTAATTATTCTTCTCACGGAATTGCACCGTATACATTGAACACTTGACGAGGTTTTTCACGAGTCTGGTGTGAAAGTACACCCTGCTCACTTGGCGAGGTCTTACACGAGCCCAGTGACTGCGGTGTTTCCTCTGAACACTTGACGAGGTTTTTCACAAGTCTAGTGTCAGCAGCGTTTCCTTGTTCCCGCCATGTATTCTGCCTATTCGGCATATCTTAAAGAATATTCGCTTCACCAAGCCAGGAAATACCCTGCCAAGTTCCGCGAACGGGGTTCGACTAAGCTTCAGCCTTCGCTTACACTCGTCTTCAGCAAGTCTTATAACCCCTCGAAAATCTCAATATCCGCACTGTCCTCTGTAAGTTGAACAATTGCTTTCTTTGTCTTTGCAGTCTTGCCGAACTTCCATGTTCCGCGGACTCTCTTCTTCTTGCCGTCAAGATTCATTGTGTTCACGCTCTTAACCTTTGTTCCTGCAAACATCTTCTCAACAGCTTCCTTCACCTGAGATTTGGTTGCTTCTGTATGAACCAGGAAAGTATATTTCTTCTCTCCCATAAGTTCCATGCTCTTCTCAGTCACTATCGGTTTAAGGATTACATCATAATACTGTACATTTGCCATTATGCGTACACCTCCTCAATCGCCTCTACAGCAGCCTTTGTAGCTACCACTGTGTTGTATTTTAAGATGTCGTATACATTGATTGTGTTGGACCTTGCAGTCTTAACATCCGCAATATTTCTTGCAGAAATCTCAGCGTTTGTATTCCCGTCCTCCAGAACAACCAGCGCCTTACTGACATCCAGACCTTTCAGCATATTTGCAATGCTCTTTGTCTTAATCTCATCAAGCTTAATCTCGTCAACGACGATAAACTTCTTCTCCTCCACTTTTGCAGAGAGTACAGATTTCAGAGCCGCGCGTTTTTCCTTCTTATTCATCTTGAAAGAATAATCTCTCGGAACCGGTGCGAATACAACTCCGCCGCCTGTCCACTGAGGCGCTCTTGTGGAGCCCTGTCTTGCATGACCCGTTCCCTTCTGTCTCCATGGTTTTCTTCCGCCGCCGGATACTTCAGAACGTGTCTTAGCCTTCTGAGTGCCCTGACGTTTATTTGCAAGCTGGTTAACTACTGCCATGTGTACCAGGTGATCGTTCACTTCCACACCGAATACAGCATCGTTCAGCTCAATTGTACCAACTTCTTTGCCCTCGATATTGTAAACTGCTACGCTTGCCATCTCTAGCGTTCCTCCTTTCCTTAAGTAAAGCCTACTTGCCGGCCTTTACTGTCTCTTTGATTGTTACTAAAGATTTCTTCGGTCCCGGTACAGCGCCCTTTACCAGAAGCAGATTCTTCTCAGCGTCTACGCGAACAACCTCAAGATTCTGAATGGTAATCTTCTTATTTCCCATCTGTCCAGGCATCTTCTTGCCTTTAAATACCTTGCTCGGATCAGATGCAGCTCCGTTAGAACCAGCATGACGGTGGAACTTAGAACCATGTGTCATAGGTCCTCTGTGCTGATTGTGTCTCTTAATGGCACCCTGGAATCCTTTACCCTTTGAAACAGCCGTAGCGTCAATCTTGTCGCCTGCCTCAAAAATGTCTGCTTTAATCTCCTGGCCAAGCTCATACTCGCCGGCATTCTCAAACTTAAATTCTCTCACAAATCTTTTTCCCGCAACGCCGGCTTTTGCAAAATGTCCCTGCTCTGCTTTTGTCAATCCATGACGGTGAGCAATTTCTTTTTTGCCGCTCTTATCTTTGTTCACAATCTTATCTTTCTTGTCAACAAAGCCAACCTGAATCGCACTGTAGCCATCGTTCTCTACAGTCTTAATCTGCGTCACTACACAAGGGCCGGCCTGAAGAACCGTTACCGGTATCAGCACGCCGTCTTCATTAAAGATCTGTGTCATTCCGACTTTTGTAGCCAAAATAGCTTTCTTCATTATAATTACCTCCTTAGATTTACAGCGGAACACCACATGGATGTTCATCCTAAATGTTAGGAACTACTGTGTCTGTTTTCTTATTTCTTTTTGCTTTTCATCTTGATATCAATGTAAACGCCCGCCGGCATCTCCAGTCTGGATAATGCGTCTACCGTTTTCTGGGTAGGTGTAATGATATCAATCAGTCTCTTATGAGTCCTTTGCTCGAACTGCTCTCTGGAATCTTTGTATTTGTGAACAGCCCTTAAGATTGTCACAACTTCCTTCTTGGTCGGGAGCGGAACCGGTCCGCTTACCTGTGCTCCATTTTTCTTTACAGTTTCGATGATTTTCTTTGCGGATGCATCAACCAACTGGTGATCATACGCCTTCAAAGTGATTCTCATTACTTGACTTGCCATAAAAAAAGTCGCCTCCTTTTCGTACTTTTAACTTCAGTACGACAAGCGGTGACTGTACACTCTCCCGTGTGTGTCGTGAGAAACCCACACGTCCGCTTTCTTTCCACATATGCAGTCTACTCCAGACTGCTCTATGCCTGTATCCCAAACTCCAGCCCTTTCTTTATCAAAAACCTGTTCTTTGATGATACGAAAGCGAATACTTCTGATTCGTACAGTGACTTGTCGCCAGTTTCCTAACTTGACATTCGCTCCACGGAAAACCTGTCAGATATACAGACAGCAACCTCGCGCTTCTCAGCTATCATGTCACAGCTTTCTCAGTATATAAGAAATTTCTTCTCTTTTCAAGGTATTTTTTATTTTTTTTGTATTTTTTTATATACAATCGTTATAGTTCAGACAACATCCGCCCTGCCTGCTATATTTTATTTCTCCAGCCGGCACAAGCGCCGTCTGAACTGCATCGTTCAATTGCATTTCACTTACCATGTACGCGATTCCATAGCCCGGAACTGAGCCACAGTAGGAATATGCGCGTTCAGACCGCCGTCAACCGATATAATCTGACCAGTAACATATGCGCTTTCATCAGACCCCAGGTAGATACAGGCATTGGCAATGTCTTCCGGACATCCATACCGATTAACCATAATATTGTCCAGAAAAATATCTTTTACTTTCTGCTCAATATACTGCTCGTTCTGACGGCTTATAATAAGCCCTGGCCGCACACAATTACAGCGAATATTTCTTTTTCCATATTGCAGCGCCACCGACTGAGTAAGCATGTCCACACCTGCTTTCGCACAGGAATATGCTGTAGCTCCAAGGTCGCCCCCGCCAGAAGCCATGGAACCAATATTAATAATAGAGCCTCCATTTTCATTTTTCAGCATATGAGGCAGGGCACACTTAATCACATAGAAAGTTCCGCGCAAATCACTCCGAAAAACAGCATCCCACATTTCAAGCGTCAATTCGCCCACCGGTCCGTCTGGCAAAAGTACATTCGCCGCATTATTCACCAAAATATCAATTCTGCCATACCTCTCTACTGTTTCAGCAATTAGGCTTTCTATGCTGAGTGAATCATCAAGATTTATCTCGTGAAAAAAAGCCTCGCCGCCTTTTTCACGAATTTCATCTAAAACAGCCTGCTTTCTCCTCTTTTTCACATGATAGCCAGAAATCACGACTTTAGCGCCTTCAACTGCATAAGCACAGGCAATACCAAGACCTATCCCACTGGTGGAGCCTGTGACAATGGCAACTTTATCCTTTAATCTGTTCATACAAGTAATCTCCTCTGTACCTTTTTACTCATTGTACTGTCATAAAATCCGTAATGTCAAGTACCCGCAACCAGAATAGAGGCGCCGTTACTGTTCACAGGTCATTTGGTAAACAGCGGGTTGAATCAGGAGCATGTCTCTGAGCAGACAATTCAGGAGTGTTTTTCATGGAATTGAAATAGCAGCTTATGCAGACTTAGGCGCGAAGGCTTTCCTTGGCGGCTTAGTCTGCGTTAGCTGCCAGTTCAATAGAATGTTACTCCGTCTGCTCAGAGACCTGCTCCTGATTCAACCCACGTCCGGCAGGCGATGTGTGAACAGTAACAACAGCCAGACAAACAAGCAGATTTTTTGAATACCATCTTGTATTTTCTTTTCTTTTCAGATACTATATTTTCAGTATCATTAAGACTTTTTTTAATTTTTTAAATATTACTCACGAGGGAGAAAACACAATGGATATCAAAAAATGGAGAGTCATGCTTGCAGTTGACGATTACGGCAGCTTCACCCGGGTCGGAGAAGAACTTGGCTATACCCAGTCAGGCATTACACAGATGATGAAAGCTCTTGAAAAGGACGTTGGCTTCTCTCTATTTATAAAGGATAACCACGGAGTAACTTTGACAAGCGAGGCAAAATCCCTGATTCCGTCCATTCGCGAGCTGCTTCGGGCCAACGAGACCATCACTCAGGAAATTGCCTTTCTGAACGGCGCCCAGAAGGGTACCATCAAAATCGGAACTTACTTGAGTTGTTCCATACACTGGATTCCCAAGATTATTCGGGAATTTCAACAAAAACATCCGGAAATCATTTTCAGAGTTTATGAAGGCTCGGAAGGAGAACTGGCCGACTGGATTCAGGAACGACGAGTAGACATTGGATTCATCAGTTACCAAAAAGGGCATCATTACCAGTTTCTTCCAGTCATGGACGACGACCTGTATGCAGTCATTCCAAAAAATCACCCGCTTGCAGAGCATGACGAAGTACCTATTGAAGCATTTCAGAACCAGCCCTTTATAATTTCAGAATATACGCCTGGCAATGACGTACACCGAGTTCTAAAAGAATACAATGTCAAACCAGACATCCGGTATATCACTGTTAACGAATTTAGCTCCATTTCCATGGTTGAACATGAGCTGGGATTAACAATTCTTCCAGGCCTTCTTCTGAGAGGCCGGTTTGGGGAATTTGTAATTCGCCCAATCACCCCAAGAGTATACCGCAGGCTGGGACTTGGTTATTCCTCGCCAGAAGAGTTATCCCCCGCATCCAAAATCTTCCTGAAATATGCAAAAAATTTCCTGTTGGATGATTAGCGCGCTACAGCGTATTTGAAAAATGCTTAAGAAAATAAAGTTATCTGATTAGTTGGAGAGTATCACGAATGAAAAAGATTGGATTAAAGTTATTATTCGTTTTTGTATTAACATTAAGCGCGGCATTTTTCACCGCTCTGATGCTGAAAGCTGCCATCGGCACTTATGCCTGCTGGGACGCGCTAAGCGTCAACATTTCCCAAATTACCGGTCTAAAAGTAGCCAACTTCAGTATAATTATGAATGTTAGCTGTGTTTTCCTTCAGTTTCTGATATTACGAAAGGACTTTCAGACCTCAAAACTCCTGCAAATTCCTTTTGCCATCCTTTTCGGTACACTGGTAAATTTCTTTTATTATAATATTCTGATATTTGACGCGCACAGCTACGCGTCCCGTTTTATCCTCTGCGTCCTATCTGTAGTAGGCGTTGCGTTTTTCCTGGGATTTCTTACCTCTCTGAACTTGGTAAATATTTCAGTAGAAACCACCTGCAATATTATCAGCGGAAAATTTGCCGTCGATTACGCCCTTCTTCGAGTGGGCATCGACGTAATCTGCATTGCATTATCCATTGCTTTGTCGTTCTTCTTCGACTTGTCTTTTACAATTCGGGAAGGTACTCTGATAGCAATGGTACTTTTAGGACCGCTGGAAAAGCAATTTATGAAAATTTTCCGTCCAATTTCCGAAAAAATGGCTAAATTATAAACCAACTCCTAATTCTTCAATAAAAAACGACTAACCCTGCCTGTTACTGCATATGCATTAACAGGTATTTTTTTGGAGGTTGCCATGAATCCTGTATCCACACTATTAACCATTCTATGGATTTACACCGGTTTATTTTTACTGCTGCTAATAAAAGATATTGTCAAACATCGAAAAAGTATGGAAAAAAATCCCATTACAGGCAGTATTCTTATCAGCGTTATCGCAAATTTTTTTGACACACTGGGAATTGGCAGCTTTGCCTCTGCAACTTCTGCATGGAAACTTACGGGCACCAATTCAGACGATTTAATTCCCGGCACATTAAACGTAGCTTTCGCCGTCCCCACCGCTGTCGAAGCTACAATTTTTATCCACAGAATCGAAATGGATATCCCCACTCTGGTTCTTATGATTGCCGCTTCTGTCATAGGCGCTTCAATTGGAGCAAGGCTTATCCTACGACTGAATATTTTGAAAATACGCCTTGTAATGGGTGCTGCTCTGCTGGCAGTCGCAGCCATCACTCTGTGTAAAATAAACGCCGTCGGTCCTTTCGGTATCATCGGAACCGCAAAAAGTCTAGATGGCAACATGCTGCTTGCAGCTATACTCGGCAATCTCTGTCTCGGCGCTCTGATGCCTGCCGGTATTGGACTATATGCCCCCTGCATGGCATTAATCCTTCTCCTCGGCATGAGCGCCGACGCTGCTTTCCCCGTTATGATGGGTTCCTGTGCATTCCTAATGCCTTCTGTCGGCATAAGTTTTATCAAAGAAGGAAAATACCACCGAAAATCCGCCATCCCTATGGCGCTTGGCGGCACCGTCGGAGTGCTTGCCGCCGGTTTAATTGTAACTGCTCTTCCCCTTACACTGATGACTTATCTGGTATGTTTGATAATGGTTGTCTGCGCCATCATGTTCTTTCATGACGCATGGAAAGTCAGAGCGCTTTTCATCAAAAAAAGGTGATTACCTCAAAAAAGTCCGTCCACCGCCATAGAGTATTCTACCCTTAAATATGAACATACAAATTCATTAAATTGTGCTTATAATTCTAATGAGTGAAAAATGTATGAAACGTCAAGGCGCGTATTGAAGAACCGCAAGGGAGCGAAAGCAACCTTGCGAGAGGTAGTCCGGCGACATGGATGCACTCTGCATGCCAGGTCTTTTCCGATTCTGTTGACCGCATCCATACTGTTGAGCCCCTTTGTGTCAAGATTGAGAATCACACCATATTTTCCACTCAGGTGCAGGCTATCGGGCAGCCGCAAGCATCCATTCCTCGGCAGCCTGTACGCTGTCATATACGCGGAATTCGTTTCCCTTGTTGGACTCCATCACCATCTCTCCAAATCTCCCCTCAAGAAGTCCCATATCCTGAATAATCAGGGCTATTTTGATATTGTAAATTTGAAATTTGTTCAGCACCGCTCCAGCCAGACCAGTTCTCAGGTTGAAAAAATCCGGCGACACCGAGCTTTCCTGAAGCAGCAGACTACCGATGTCGTTGCTGAAACAAGCGGACACCAGCTCTATCGCGTCTTTCTCGGAGGACAGGACACCCTTGAAGGGGGTGCAGTCCAGATAACGTCCGTTTTCTTTTGTTATAATATTGAAATTCATGTTTGTTCTCCTTTTTTGTAATGTTCTAATCCCTCACGAAACTGTTGTATCCAGCGCAGCTCCGCTTCACACATCAGGACAAAATTGTCGTAAATCATTTCCCACACAAAGTGCTCTTGCTCCGACCGGTTGGGGAAATTTTTCTCGCGGCGCTTTTCTTCTCTCCGCATGGCTAATTGCTGTGTCATCGTTTTTTCATACTTTGTGAGCAGTTCATCTATTCTCTCCGGCTCCAGCCGTCCGGCCCATGATAGCTGTATGAGAAAGGTTTTCTTATACTCAGGTATTTCCGGTTCTTCACTGCTCACCCACCTGATAAGCTCAGACAGGCCGGATTCTGTAATGGAATAAATCTTTTTGTTTGGGGCGCTTTCCTGATACTGTATCTCATTTGTCACAAAACCGTTTTCGAGCAGTTTCATAAGCGCCTTGTAAATCTGGTTATTGTTGCCTGACCAGTAGAGAAACGGGGAATCCTGCATCACCCGCTTCACATCATATCCTGTAAGTGGTTTCCAACTAAGCAAGCCCAAAATTGCGTAATCAATCATCATAATGATTCCCTCCTTATCATGTGTTAATTTTAACCTATGATATTGATTGCGTCAATCCTGCTCCAGGGAAAGGGTTTCCCTGTTCTCTGACGTGGAAATAAGCTGCTTTGATTTCCATGTACCCTAAAATACCGCGCGCAGACAATCGCGGCGGCAACACCCCAGCCGGCGCTCACAGATACCGCAACAGCGAGAAAACCTATCGTCGGTGCTAAAATCAGCGTTAACGCTAACCGAGTGATGATTGACGCGGCGGAATGGACAGCCGCGATAATCGTATCACCGGCGCCCTCCAGCACGCCGGCCAAGCAGTACATAATTGCCATGAGCGGATAAAACCATGCGCAGACGGTGAAATAGCTGTTTCTACTCGCAACAGCTTGCACGTCGCTGCCAACGATGAGACCGATGATATTTTCCCCGAAGAGCAGCATACACGCGTTGGATGCAAATGTTTGCTCACTGTTTTTTTGCAATTCATTTCATCTCCTTCTTTCTTTTAACATAGGTTAAAAATAACACAGGTTAAAATAGAAGTCAAGTAATTTTTTCTTTCTACTTTAGAATTTGACAAGTGATACGTTTCCCACATTTTTAAAACCTCCTGTCCAAATAAAAAAAGCCCCGGTGATTTACATCACTAAGGCAAAGTTATCTATAACAAAAAACCGTACAGTAGCTGAACATCTGTCAATTGCTGTGCGGCTGATGTGAATTAATATCGACGTTACCGGATTAGTGTCGTTTGCGCGCTTTCCAACACCTGAGCAACAATCTATATAAATTTACATAAATAACTTTTTTGAATACCACACGCATTATTTCATCTTGGTCTTTTGCTGATTTTTCTGTCTTTCCATCAATATTCTCTCTTTCAAGTTTAAATGTATTTTATTAAACTTCTTATCAGTACTGCGCTCAATAAATTCACGAAATTCTTCCGCTGTTCCCAACACAAAATCCTCCTTCGGAATCATAAACATGTCCCCTTCTTCCATATAGAAGAAAAACATCTCATCGTCTTCGTCCAATTCATGAATTAAATGATATTTATAAGTATTTTTTTCTTTATCCTGTACAACAAAAGCTGAATGACCAAAAGACATTCTAATTTCTGTCTTATTCTTATATAATTCATCGTGCTTTAATAAGCTCCGATAAGTCAGGTGATTTCTTGCAAATCCCAATCCAACAAGCAGCCCTCCAAGCGCCCAGCAAATCACCCAGCCATAAATCGGAAAATGCAGCACTCTTGGCATTGCAAGAAGAAGACCTGCCATAATTCCATATTGAATCATAATATTCCTGGTTCCTTTTTTATTCTCATTATAAAGTCTGGCAAATGCTTTCAGTACTTTTTCCGTATGTCCAGTTTTTACCTCATATAATATTGTCATTCTTTTCCTCCCTTACCTATCTAATCGCCTTCCTTTTATACTTTCATTATACGTTTTCTTCCCTACCTCCGCAAGATATTGTTTTCATCATTCTACAAGGCCTTTCAAAGTGTTTTATTTATTCATTTCTTCCAATTTATCCATTCATTTTTTCTATTTTTAGTTGACCTTTCCTAATGAAAATGTTACAATTATAACGAAACTCAGATGAAAAACTGGTTGCAATCGGGGGCGACCGATAGTTCTTCATTTGATAACAGACAATTTAATATTTTTAATCTGGAGGGATGATTTATGGCAATGTACATTATGAAGGGATTATGCGTTATCGGCATTATCCTGAATGTGATTCTCATGCTGAAGAAGAACAAAGAGATGCGCGCTAATCCGGAGAAAGATCCGGTTCTCGGAATGAACGGCGAAGAGCTGTGGCAAGAACAGAAGAAACACATTATTCCTACCTCTGTTACAGGATTTGTAGCAAATTTCCTGGATACCTTAGGTATCGGTTCCTTTGCTCCATCTTCTGCAGCATTTAAGCTTACTAAGTCTGTTGATGACGTACTGGTTCCTGGTACCCTGAATGTAGGCGATACCGTTCCTGTATGCGTTGAGGCATTTTTATTCTTCGGCTTTGTAGAGATGGATGTTATGACTCTGGTGCTTATGCTTGTTGCATCTGTAATCGGTTCTATTGTAATGGCTGGCATTGTATCCAAGTTTGACAGAAAGAAAGTTCGTTATGCATTGTTCATTGGTCTGTTTATTCTCGCAACGGTAGTTTTAATGAAGAACTTGAACGTTGGACCATTCGGAACACAGGGAACAGCACTTGGATTAAGTGGAATTAAGCTTGTAGTTGCAGTCGTAGGTAATTTCATCTTTGGTGCATTGATGAGTATCGGCGTGGGACTTTACGCTCCATGTATGGCTATGGTTCTTGCATTAGGAATGGATGCGGGATGTGCATTCCCTGCTATGATGGGTTCCTGTGCATACCTGATGGCATTTGGTAATGGTCCGAAGTTCATCAAGGAAGGCAGATATGATATGGTTGCTTCCCTGACACAGGCTATCTTTGGCGCTATTGGTGTATTTGTAGCTTATGCATTTGTAAAGAGCTTACCGCTGGATGTACTTACTAAGGTTATCGTTGCTGTCGTTTACCTGACTGCTTTCTTGTATCTTCGCGATGCTATTAAGAAAGGTTCTGCAGCATAATTCAAATAACGGAATAACAACAAATTTAATATGATTTTGAGAACGCTGTATTACAGTTTTATACCATATCAGACGGCCGAATGGCCATATCTAGGTATAACTGTTAACACAGCGTTCCTTTTATTCAAACTTCAAAAAGCACTGCAAATCATCACTGATATATGCAATGCTTTTTTTATATCCATAAATTTATAAATTCTACAAAACTTTCACTTAACGGCCTTCCTGCCGCTCCTTCTGCCGCATTTTTAACTTCAGCAAGGCCTTTGCTTTTAAGCAGTCCAGACGTACCATATTGTTCTCTCCAACTACGTTGGTCTCCGTTCCGTCCACACTCTTATTGATGTCAACAATTCCATCCAGATAATCATTCTCCACCACAAACTTAGCAACCGTCCCGCTGAAATTCAGCCCTGTCACTGGAATACCGCGGATTCCAATCTGTTCACAGGTGTTCGTATAATCCACATCGCTGTTCCCCCATCCGTCGGAGGAAATGATTACGCCGTCTGCACGCATAGCCTCTGCCCATACGGCAGCCCTGGTTCCTACCAGCATCTTTTCTTTATTACCATCTGGCGTACCCACCAGAAGAATTCCCATAAGGTCAATATCTGTATCCTCTGCTACAACCTCCAGCAAAGGATCTCTAAAATGATGTAACGATGTCTCTTTTGTCGATGGTCCAATTCCCATACTCTCGCACGCCTCCTTTACTGCATAGAACGGATAATTCCGTCTCTGTATTCATTCGGTGTTACCATAATCGGCATATTACCCATATCAATAATGGAGCGCCCTCCTTCAACGCCCGACGGCTCATCCGCAAAGAAATGGGTATCATACATCGCGCCCTGGCCGGCTACCTGCTTAATAATCAGCACGCGCTTTTTTCCGGGTCTTACAATGTCATGATACTCGTGGCGTTCCGTACACTTCTCTCCTTTGAATTTCTTCAGCTTATCCCGATAGCTCTGGATAAACTTATCGCAGGCGCGATGCGCAGCCGTTGGTCCCGGACGTTCCTGCCCCATACCCGCCGCAAGCGTTACGTCAAAGGATATGATATAATCGTCATCCCCCGGCGTGCCAGCCCGGTTTAAGTATAACTGTTCTTTTAAATTTCCCTCAGAAGAGCCAAATTCATGACACTGCTTGCCATTTACATCTACACCAGTCAGCATCACGTACACGCCGGTAATTGTATGTGTAATCCCATCTCCAATCCTGCCAAGCACTTTGGTAGAAATCGGGATAATATCCATAATCGTATTCGTCCATCTATCATGGTCGCCCGGCTTTATAATCTGAATATCAATCTTTTCCAGATATTCTTCCTCAGCCGCCAGCTTTTCAATCATCTCTTTACTAACTGTCATCTGTCCGTCAACTGTAATATCATTATGTTCGCCCCATCCAACCTCTGTCATATGGAAAGCTTTAATTACAAGACGTCTCAAATCTTTTACTTCATCAGCCAATGCCCGCACCTCCAATACCTATTATACTGCTGTCCACAGAGAGTTCGGCCTGGCTTTCATACCTAAGCTCTCTGGGCAGGTCGGACTCTCTGTGGACAGTTGCTTTATTATCTTTCTTTTCAAAAAGGGCAGATGTAAAACATCTGCCCTCCATAAATACGATACGCATTCCAACGTATTAGATCTTAGCTACGTACTCGAATGGCAGCGGAACAATCTTTCCAGGTGTCTGGATCTCTACCAACTGCTCAAGAGCCGCTTTTACGATCTGTGTCTGCTGTTCAACGTTGTGCGGTCCACCCGCATTAGCACCCATAGGTACCAATGGAGCAACTGCACGAGGAGTACCGGTCTGACGAACAACCGGCGGAAGAGCTGCAATAATAATAGTAGGGATTCCAGCTTCTTCAATCGCTCTCTGCACCAATACTGCAGAGCGGTGGCAGGTACCTCATCCAGCGGTGAGGACAACTGCGTCTACATCCTCTTCTTTGAACATCTGCGCGATAGCCGGTCCAGTCTCGCCTTTGAATTTCTCCTGGTTTCCGCCGCCGCCCATGAATCCTGCATGAACAGGAGCACATGCTCTGATAAATCCTTCTTTTGCCAACTCGTGGATTCTGTCAATCGGGAACATACAGTTAATGTCTTTGTTAACATCACTGTTATCGTATCCGCCATGTGATACCATCAAATCATCCGATGGTGTAGTGTTCTCTATCTTTCTCCATGTGAAGTCACCGGCAAGATTAAATCTTTCCTGATCTTTCTTGTGAACACCTGCCGCTGTAGCAAGAGCAATAGACATGTCCTTCAGCTCTTTTGTAACAGGGGTCCATACTGACGGTGGAGTAATAGGAACGAATATTTCTGATTGTAAACCTTTAACAACCGTTAAACTCATTTTTAGTCCTCCTTATTATCCAAACGTTTGCGCATCTCTTCTTGTTTGCGCCGTTCTTTTTCAATATTGCTGAC
Organism: Lachnospiraceae bacterium; assembly: GCA_910574185.1. GTDB lineage: Bacteria > Bacillota > Clostridia > Lachnospirales > Lachnospiraceae > Claveliimonas. The sequence goes on along the minus strand of CAJSZQ010000011.1, from coordinate 80,567 downwards.
GTATTTGTCATTTACTTCGGCTCCAAGCTGCTCCGGAAAACTCATGTTCCACCCGAACTCCTGGCCGACTTTCGGCTCAGTATCACAGATAAACATCCGTTTCGGCGCTTTGAAGAATCCAAGGCGTCCTTTTAAGTCAACGCTGATACTGCAGTCGTCAACTTCCACAACGACACCCTCCATATAAATAACTCTTCCGCCATACTTCAAACGTTCATTATTCATCCTTCAAGTCCTTGAATTAGTCGTATTTTTCCTTACGCTTCTGGCTCATCGGAAGTGACTGCTCATTTTCAACAAGCTCAACCTTCTTGCCATAAGCGCCTTCGATTAACTCAACGTTTGTAGACTTAACGTTCGGATTCCATTTCTTCTCTGCAGCCTTAACCTCTTCGCCAGCCATAGCAGTCTTTAACATAGCAAGTGCGCGGACTGCGTCTTCCGGACAAAGGGTATTACATCCAAGTACCTCATTCTCGATACCGGACTCAGACTTGTTGTTATCAACCATGTACTGCATGTACTTGTTACCAACAACCAGCGCTCCCTGTACTGCACAGTAAGACATACCTACTACCGGAATTCCTCTCATACCAATCTGCTCGATATGGCTTGCGAAATCGATATGGTTGTTTCCGAAGCCTTCTGTCGTAACAAAAGCGCCGTCCGCATCCATCATCTCTACGGTATGGCCTACACGTCTGGATACATAGAACTTCTCAGCATTAATCTGAGGAGAACCAACAAATACAACACCACAAAGGTCAACTTCCTCATCATGAAGAGCTTCCAATACAAGAGGCTCTCTCCAGTAATGTCTGGACATCTCTTTAGAAGCCGGTCCGATACAGGTCAGAGCATGGATACATCCGTCAAGTACCTCAAGCGGAGATACGCATACCGGAACGTTTCCAAGGTCTACGTTAGCTCTTGCGCCAAGTACTCCAACAGGCTCTACAGGAAGGATGAAGTTATCATGCATAGCTCCCTGTCCCATGATCTCCTTAACGATAACGACTTTCTTCTTATGAGGACGGCGAACCTGCTTCAGCTCCTGCGTCTCTACAACAAGGCTGTCGTCAAGCTTCTTCATCACTTCACGGATTTCCTGTGTGATGATATCAAATGCAGTATGGGCAGCCATAGGTCCACGGCGCTCCATGTTCGTCTTCTCCTGAACTACGATGTTACCTTTGATAAAGATTTCGCCTTTATCCGGACATCCCGGACGGCCCCACATAATGTTCTCATCCAGATATCCTTCGGATGAACCGAACTCACCAATCTGAACTCCGCCTTCATCAACGCCTGTCAGCATCATAACAACACCGTCAAGAACTCTGGTAACGCCCTCGCCGATCTCGCTGTCACCTTCCTTAGTTGCGATTGGCTGTACGTCCATAATCGTCTCAGAATAGGTATGATACTTATCTGGAGTGATGATCTCAAGATGGAAATCCTTAACCAGTTCCTGGTCAGCGATAACATCTGCTTCAATTCCTTCACGAATAGTAAGAACAGTCCCCTCAATCTTTGTCTCCGGTCCTCTCTTTACCTCTGTGATGTTAAAATGTTTTCTTGTTAAACTTCTTACAACCTTCTCTTCAGCCTCTGCTTCCGGTACTGCAGCGCCTGCTGCTGGCGCTGCTGCCGCTGGAACCTCTACTGCTGCTGCGCCTCCGCCAAGAGCGCCAACAGGAATCTGAAGATCAATGTCCTTGCCTTCTCCAATATGAATCTTAAGAATTCCGCCTGCTGCCGGCGCTGCTGCTACAGGTGCCGCTGCTACTGTCGGCGCCTCCTCTGCCGGTGCCTCCTCTACTGCCGGTGTGCTTGGCGCTTTCGCCCCATCCAACACATCCGCAGTAAGCGGAGCAAGAGAATCACAAGTTTTTGTAAGTTTTGCTCCCAGAACCTCCTCGATAGTTAAGCAGCCGTCAAGGTTCAATAATCCCGAATCTACCAAATCATCAAAGATCGCTGGATCTTCCAGATTTGCCGGCTCGATTGTAATGCCTGCTTCGGCTCTACAACAAAGTACCGCTGGATCATGAGCATGTGCTTTAGCTGTTTCAGCTGTGATTGACATATTATTTCCCTCCTTATATGGTTTGCTCCGGTATCCCTTGTTATCTTATTAAACATTAGCTTTTTAGCAAATATGCCTTATTAAACATTAGCGGTTCAATAAATATAGAATATCGGAAAGTATATATACAGCCGCAAGACAAACCAGGGTTCCCTATACCCTTAAGCCTTCAGGAAAATCGGGGGTATCCTTTCGGCCTTTTATCCGCAGCAGTAATACCTTAAATATAGAATCCTTCCAAAAATTAAAAATCAATATCCTGACTAACCTGCTTAGATACCTTCAAAGTTCTATACAGGGCATGTCCGACAGCTCTCATAGCATGGTCTGTCTGATGGAATACTTTGAGTCCCATCTTCGGGCCGGACGCCATAACAGTATTAGAACAATCAGAACAGTTACCAATAATGATATACTCGCATTTATCTTTCTTAAACTGCATATTGTTCTTAACCTGTCCCGGACAATTACCGGGTCTTAAGCACTTCAACGGCGCGCCTGGCTTGTTCTCGATTGCCTGCTTACACTTGCACACAGACACAACCTTGCCGTTCATCTTTGCTGCGATATCACGCATACGCTCCTCGTTACCGCCGCAGGCACATACAAGAATACCCGTATTCGCGCCATGCAGGTCCGGGAACTCTACTGTAACGATAATTCCGCCTGTTGTCTTCGTAATCGGCGCATCCGGCTCGGTAGCCTTACCAGTAAATGCTCCGCCCATAATAATCTCACCAAACGGCTCTTCGATGCCGCCAGCTCTCTCAATGAGATCGCCAACGCTTGTCCCAACCGGAACATCCATAAATACATGAGCCTCATTACCGCCTTTAATCCGTCCGCGAACCGTTAAGTTCTTGCTGATACAAGGCTTCTTATCATCAATAGCCTCTGCAATCTTGCAAGCCGTCTCCAGATTAATGACAACCGACTTCGCCGCAGACGGAAGCTGCGTAGTAGTGAGATTCACGCCAAGACACTCTCTTACGACTGCACGTTCCTCTCCCATCGGGTAAATATCCGGCATCAGATGCATCTTGATTGCAGGCTCGCTCTCCAGCGCTTTCTGTAAAATCTTAATCGCACCCTGATTCTTCTTCTTAATAGCAATTATAGCCTTATCTGCATTGGTAATCTCCATAGAATACTTGATTCCGCGGATTACCTTATCGCACTCGTCCTCAATCTGCTTAATATTGTGAGCAAGTCCCGGCTCACACTCAGCCGCATTAATAAGGATATAACCTTTCTCACAGTCCAGTTTGAAATCCTTCGGAAGCTCTGGGTTAATCTCTGGATCAAGTTCTCCCATCTCCTGCTCGGCAAGGTTAATGCCAAGCTTAATTCCGGTCGGAAATCCTGCTCCTCCAAGTCCTACCACTCCGGCGGCCTTTACCATATCAAGCTTGGAAGCATCTTCCGGCACATCAATCGGAACAAATTCATCCGGTTGCTCCGCCGCAGGTTCGATAATAATCCGATCATCTGTAATCTCAGCCACCTTACCGTACACGCTGGCAAAAATATTAGCGCCTAAGCCTGTTGGCGTAGCAATGAGCGTACCCTTTTTCACTTCTGCGCCAACCTCAATACAGGGAGCACATGGCGCGCCTACATGCTGACGCAGTAAAATCTGTACATTTCCCATGACACATACATCTCCTTTTCTTCATACTTTTATTCTAAGTAAAAAACGAAATATTACTCGCTATTTCGCCTACTTATTTATAGAAAATTTCTATAACTAAATCATGTCGATTTTTTATCAATTCTGTCGTTTTCTTTTGGCGGAGGCATGTGGGAATCGAACCCACCCAGGACGCTCTTAACGCCCCACACTGGTTTTGAAGACCAGGAGGCACACCAGTTACCCAACTACCCCCATAATTTACCTAATGTTCCTTAACAATAGCACATAATCCTTTATTTTTCAACACCTTTTTCTTTGTTTTTATAATATCAAAAAAACATTGACTTTTCAAGGTTTTTAACGCATAATAAGTATAAGAAAATGGACTCGGTACTAGAACGTATTCTAGACCACAGTCTAGAATGTGGTCTATTTGTTAACAAATTGTCGTTTTCTGTAGAAAAAATAGACAATCTGATATAGATTGCATCAATATTCTTTATCTGTTTTATCAGAGAATTTATAGGAGTTATCTATAAATCATTATTAACAAGGAGGACAATGCTATGGAATTAAAAGCAAATGTGAATTTTGACCGCTTTGAAGAGAAACTTCAGGTAGTTGACGCTCACACAGTTGGAGAATTCTGCCGCATGGTAATCGGCGGATTTCTGGAACCGGAAGGCAACACGATGATTGAAAAGAAAAAATGGTTGGAGGAGAATTACGACCATGTTCGTACTGCTCTTATGCTTGAGCCAAGAGGACACCACGATATGTTCGGCGCATTCTTCTGCAAGCCAATCAGCGACGAAGCGGACCTTGGCATCATCTTTATGGACACAGGCGGATATTTAAATATGTGCGGCCACTGTACCATCGGAGGCGTTACCGTTGCAATCGAGGCTGGACTTGTTGAGTCTCACGAGGGCGAGAACACCGTAGTTTTAGAGGCGCCTGCAGGAATTATCCGCACCACAGCTACCGTTAAGAACGGTAAGGTAACAGGTGTAACGCTTACCAATGTACCCGCTTTCATTTATAAGGATAACCTGACTGTAAATGTAGACGGCAAGGAGATTCCTTATACCATTTCTTTTGGCGGAAGCTTCTTCGCACTGGTCGACACTACCAAACTCGACATCGGCGAGATTAACGCAAAGACCGTTCCTGCTTACACAGCGCTTGGTATGAAAATGCGCGACTTGATTAACGAGCAGGTTGAGATTCAGCATCCGACTCTGGATATTACAGAGGTTGACTTGGTTGAATTTTACGGCCCGACCCCGAATCCAGATAAAGCTACTATGAGAAACGTAGTTGTATTCGGCGACGCACAGGCAGACCGTTCTCCATGCGGTACCGGTACAAGCGCGAAGCTTGCAACCCTTCACGCCTGGGGCGAACTTGCGGTAGGCGAGGAATTTATCTACGAAAGTTTTATTGGAACAACCTTCAAGGGAGTTATCAAAGAAGAGACTAAAATCGGCGACTACGATGCAGTTATTCCTATGATTACAGGTTCTGCATACCTTACCGGCATCGGCACATACCTGATTGATCCGGAGGATTCTTTAAAATATGGTTTCTTAATTGGCTAATTTGTGCTATACTGCTATACAGAAGACAAGGGCGGGTTCTATTTGAGCCTGCCTTTTTGAATAAATTCTATGATAGTACAGTGATACCACAATTACCGTTTGGGCCAGAGCCAAAATCCCACACCCCCAACTCGCTGTACCAACGAATGAAGGGAATGAATATTATGCCAAGAAAACGCCAGTCAACCAAAAGCCGCATTATCAAAGCTGCATGGAATCTATTTTATAAGAACGGATACGACGAGACCACCGTTGAAGATATTATTTCGGCCTCCAAGACGTCTAAAGGAACATTTTATCATTATTTTAAGAGCAAGGAGGGGCTATTGAACACTCTATCTTATCTCTTCGACGAGAAGTACGAAGAACTCGCCGGAATTATAGACCCAAAGCTGTCCGCCTATGACAAGCTCATTTTCCTGAATCACGAACTGTTCTATATGATTGAAACCAGCATTGATGTGGAGCTAATTGCTTATCTGTATTCTGCACAGCTTGTCACAAAAGACAAACGCTCCCTCTCCGATCATAAAAGGTTTTATTTTTCATGGCTTACCGAGATTATGCAGGACGGCTTAGACAGCGGTGAATTTATGGATACCGCCACTGCCGATGAACTCATGAACATCTATGCCATGTTTGAGCGGGCGCTTTTGTATGACTGGTCTTTATTTAAGGGAAAATATTCCTTGTCCGAATACAGCAGCCGGCTGCTCCCTCATGTATTAGAAGGGTTTATCAATGGATTTTAACACTCAAAAAAAGAGGATGTTGCAACATCCTCTTTTGATGAACGAATCGGAACGTCTCTGCACCCAAATACTCAATTAATAACTACGATTGCTCTCATCATACCATCACCTCATGCATATCCTGTTCCTGTACTCCGATATCATCCATCACTTTCCGAACAAGTTCTCTGTCACCAAGCCCGGCACACCAAGCCAGACCACAGCCCGCCGAGATTTCTCTGGGCACAGGAATCAGCCGCCCCGGCGCTCCCTGCCTCTTACACCCCTTTTCCATCGCCATAGCGTCGGTTGTGGTGTGAAAAGTTACTACCAGCTTCAACTCTTTCTTTCTCATACCCGCATGTTTCTCCTTATCCCTACCGTATCTTTCCCTGCGTCTCAATGTATCTGACACACTGTTTTCCGACAGACACATTTTCAATTTACACAAGCTCCCGCCAGCCGCCGGCTTATTCTTCTTCCGCAAGCTCTTTCACCGCACGAATCGCAGTATCAATCTCTTTTTCTGTATTGTAATGCGAAAAGCTGAATCGGACCGCTCCTTGCTCTACCGTCCCCAGCGCTTCATGCATCAGCGGAGCACAATGTGCTCCCGGCCTGGTGGAAATCTCATAGTTTACAAGCAATGCATCGCTGACCTCGGAAGAGTCATAATCCCGGATGTTCAACGCCACGATCGGACACCTTTCCATGGTACTGAAATCACCGTAAATCTTCACTCCCGGAATCTCTTTTACTCCTTCATAGAATCGCTGCATCAATTCCTGCTCTCTCTTCCTTATTCGGTCAATCCCCTCTTCATTCAGGTATTCCAACGCCGCATGAAGCCCGGCAATTCCATGTCCATTCAAGGTTCCAGCCTCTAATGCGACAGGCATCTCCTGAGGATGGCGCTTACGATAGGTCTGCACTCCGCTTCCTCCACTTTTTAAGGGACGCACACGCAGTCCCTCCCTCACATACATGCCGCCAGTTCCCTGTGGGCCAAGCAAACTTTTATGGCCGGTAAAACACAACACATCAATATGCATCTTCTGTACATTGACAGGAAACACACCCGCCGTCTGAGACGCATCCACAATAAACAAAAGTCCACGCTTTCTGGCAATTTCACCAACTTTCTTAATATCCACACAGTTTCCCGTAAGATTAGAACCTCCTGTGCAAACAATCGCTTTTGTTCGGGGGCCAATCATGTCTTCCATATCCGAAATACGAAAAACACCCTTTCTATCACACTTCACAATGGACAGCTCCGCTCCCCTTTCACACATCTCATAAAGAGGGCGCAGCACCGAATTATGCTCCATCATGGTGGTAATCACATGGTCCCCCGGACCAATCAATCCTTTGATTGCAATATTTAAACTCTCTGTAGAATTACTGGTAAATACCACCTGTCTGGGATTCGTTCCGCCAAACAGATTACACACCAGTTCCCTGGTGTCATAAATCGTCCTGGATGCACTCAGAGCGGCGCCATGCGCTCCTCTCCCTGCATTCCCCATGGACTCCATAGCCTCAGCTACTGCCTGAACCACTTGCTTTGGCTTTCGCATCGTAGTCGCGGCATTATCCATATATATCATTATTTTTTCCTCTATATTTATCCCAATTTATATAACGCTTATTCCATAGCAAATTATTTCTGCAAGAAAATTATACCGGATAAACCTCTTGCACAATCTTTAGAAAACGCTCTGCAGACACCGAAAGCTGGTTATTCTTATTATAAACTACGTTAATATTCCGCCCTCTATCCGCGCCCGGAATGGGAAATGCCAGCACGCTTCCATCTTCAATTTTGTCTGCCGCCGCAAGCTTCGACAGAATGGAAACGCCCATCCCCCGACATACAGAATTTTTAATGGCCTCCTGATTCTCAATACTTGCAATCACATTCATCTGTTCCGGCCGAATACCTGCACTCCGAAGCTGCTTTTCCGCTTCTTTCTTTGTGCCGGACCCCTCTTCCCTCATAATAACCGGTTCCTCAAGAACCCAGGAAATATCCCCTGGGGCTTTAGCCCGCCTCTGGTATTCTTCTGTATTCGGCGTGATAATTACCAGCTCATCCTTGTAAAACGGAACATATTTACAGTGCTTCTTTTCCAATACCGTCCCAGTAAAGCCAATATCCACCATATGCTCTACCACCTGATTCACCACTCGGGCGCTGTCAGATTCAATCATCTTAATCTGTTCCCCCGGATATTTCTCATTAAATCTTGCAAGTATCCTCGGAAGCAGATACTGGGACGGAATCGTAGACGCAGCAATCGTAATACACCGCTTGCCAAGCTTTCTTCTCTCCCCGAACTCTTCCTCTATCCGCTTCTCCAAATCCACCATCTGGCTGGCATATTTATACAAAGTCTGCCCTTCCACCGACAGGCTCACTTCCTTTGTATTTCTTACAAAAAGGCGTACCTCCAGCTCTTTTTCCAACGCTGAGATATGCGCGCTGATTGTCGGCTGTGTCAGATACAGATTCTTGGCTGCCTTTGAGAAGCTTCCACCTTCTGCAACCTCCACAAATGCCTCTAACTGCTTCAGATTCATTAATATGCTACCCTTTCGCTCTCCGCTCCTGCTCTTTTTGTTACTTTGATACTGTCCATATACTCAATAATAGGCTTTGCGCTCTTTCGGCTGGTCTGGAATAAATCCCGCACCTCTGCCGTCGTGATAACCGGTCTTTTTGTAAACTCTTCCTGTATCATAGCCCTTGCCTGCTCCATATACCCAGTCAGAGTATACAAATCATCAGAGACCTTTACAACCTGCCGCTCCTCCAGCAGAATATTCAGGATATCATCCACTGTTTCTCTTGAAGCTCCGGTAAATGACACATCCGAATAACGGACAAAATCATACTTTGCCCTCTTTACTGTATCCAAAATCTGCTCCGAAATCCGCCGATAAAGTTCATCCTTACAAACCTGATAATCTGTCGTACATAAATACTCTTCTACCCGTTTAACGGCCCCTTTTTGCTCTAAATATTCCACATACTGGTCGAATATCACTGGTTTCATTTTCTTTAAAAATGTCACCTGAACTTCCGCCTTTTTCATTCCGTAACGGTAAGGATACTTCTCCTCATAGGATACAAGCGCATCCAGAATTTTCTGCCTTACAAGTCGTTCCGAGCCGACATGCCATACATACACATCTTTTCTCGTGGCAAATAGCAAAATCTCTCCTGAACTCTTTAGCTCCTGCAGAGCTTCTGTAACTTCCTCAACAGACAACGCCGTCAGTTTAGCAAGCTCCGCCTGAGTCGCCAGACTGTCCCCATGCTCCCTGACATGCATCTCTATAATATCCGAGGATGAGCCGGATTCCTTACGCTTCAAATCTTCTATAACTGTTTCCTGACGTCTGCGGTGAATAGAAGGATTCGGCTCCAGTACCACGCCTCCTCCGATGGTTTCCATCGGCGAATAAAAGCGTACTACAAATTTATCGCCCCGTCGAAGCGCAATCTTTTCCTCAAGTCTTAATTGTACATAGCCGCTTTCTCCCGGCCCGATTTCGTCCTGGTTAAGCAGTACCGCGCGACACAGAACTTCGCTGGTTCCGGTAAAAAGATGAAGCCTGGCATGGTTGGTCAGTACCCGCATGGAAGACTTCAGAATATCCATCTTAACGTCCAGAAGATCCGTATTCTTCATACTGTCAGGCGGCGCAAGAACGCATCCCCTGAACAGTTCCCTCTTCTTAAGTCCGGACAAATTAATTGCCACACGCTGTCCCGCATAGCATCTGTCCTTATCCTCTCCATGAACCTGAATACTCCGAATTTTACTGGTCTTTCCCACTGGATATACCGCCAGAACATCTTCTTTTGAAATAGTCCCGGAAAGCAGCGTTCCTGTAATAATCGTTCCAAAACCAGACAGCGAAAATACCCGGTCTATGGGAAGCCTGGGTATTGTGGCAATATCTTTTCCTGCAACCTCTTCCATCATCATATAATCAATCCGATTAACCAGCTCATCAAGCCCCTCTTTGGCAGCTGCCGATACCTTCACCACAGGCGCCTGCTCCAGGAACGTCCCTGCAAGTTCTTCTTTAATTTCCTCTTCCACAAGCTCAACCCAGTCTTCCTCTACTAAGTCGCACTTATTCAACACAATAATGCTTTTCTCGATTCCCAAAAGCCCAAGAATATCCATATGTTCCCTGGTCTGTGGCATAACCCCCTCGTCCGCCGCAATCACCAGCATAACAAGGTCCATACCTACCACGCCGGCTACCATGTTGTTAATAAAACGCTCGTGTCCCGGCACATCAATAATTCCTGCCCGATTTCCGCTGGGAAGGTCAAACCAGGTAAAGCCAAGATCTATTGTAATCCCACGTTTTTGTTCTTCCTCCCACCGGTCTGTGTTCCGTCCGGTCAGCGCTTTAATCAGCGTTGTTTTCCCATGGTCGATATGTCCCGCCGTTCCAATTATTATATTCTTCATTTTCTAGCTCTCCACATCCATTAGTTCCTGCAGCTCCACAGCAATTAATTTAAAATCATTGCTTTCTATCGTCCTTACGTCCAATGTTACCGCGTCATGAACCGTTCTCGGAATAATCGGAACCGGAAGCCGATGCATACGCTCTTCCAATTCCGGTACACGAATTTTCTCCGGCCGGATAGCCACCGCCATACTGGGAATCCGCTCTAAAGGAAGGGAACCCCCGCCTATCTGGGATTCACAGGATACTACATCCACCTTAGCCGCTATTCCGGCTCCCCTTATTGTCCTGGCAAGGCTTCTCGCCCGCTTCGCCGTTTCATCCAGGGGCTCCGTAATCATCCGGAGTACTGGAATATTCTGAATTGCCTTTTCTTCGGACAAATATTCCTGCAGCACCAGTTCCAGCGCCGCCGCAGTAAATTTATCAATACGCAGAGCTCTGGTAAGCTGATTCTTTTTCATCTTGTCAATGTATTTCTTCCGGCCAATGATTATCCCTGCCTGGGGGCCGCCGAATAATTTGTCTCCGCTAAAACATACCACATCCGCGCCTTTGGCAACAGACTCCTGCACCGTAGGCTCATAGCTCAACCCGTATTTGGACAAATCTATCAGCACACCGCTGCCCAAATCTTCAATCACCGGAATCTCCCGCTCTCTTGCAAGTGGAACCAGCTCGTCAATGGTTACGGATTCGGTAAAGCCTACAATCCGGTAATTGCTGGTATGTACTTTGAGAAGGGCTTTGGTTTCTTCTGTAATGTGCTCTTCATAATCACTGTAATGAGTCTTATTTGTAGTTCCCACTTCAACTAAAGATGCGCCGCTTTGTTCCATCACATCCGGAATCCGAAATTTTCCGCCAATCTCAATCAGCTCTCCTCTGGACACAATCACCTCGCCGCCCTTAGCCAGGGAACTCAAAATCAAAAGCACCGAAGAAGCGTTATTATTTACCGCCATCGCCGCTTCTGCCCCGGTTATTTTACACAGCAGCTCTTCAAAATGGGAATACCGTTCCCCCCGTTTTCCCTGTTCCAGATTATACTCAAGATTTGAATATCCGCATACAAGTTCCGCGGCCTTCTCCATATGTGTACGTCCGATGGGTGCGCGCCCCAGATTCGTATGCAGAATTGTGCCGGTTCCATTGATTACCTTCTTCATATTCGGTGTATGCATCTTCTCCGCTGTCTTTACAATACAAGGAACAAGCTGTTTGATACGTTTCCCAGCCTCTTCTTCATCCTCACACTTTGCAATAAAACTCCTCAGCCTGTCCGTTTCTATATGAATGCATTCCATAACTGCGTTCCGGCCATACTGTTCTATCGTCTCCTGAATCCGCTCGTTTTCCAGCAGCACATCGACCTTTGGTATGCTGCGATATAACATATTTTTATTCATATTCTTCCGCCCTTCTTAATTTTTAGCGTAAACGTATCAGCTTATCACTCTTCTCTGATACGCGTCCAATCACAGATACTGTCGTATCCATTCCTGCTTTTTCAAAATCTGCAAGCATCTCTTCGAGATTCCCAGGACTCACACTAATCAGAAGACCGCCGGAAGTCTGGGGATCATATAACAAATCCAGATAATGTTCTTCCACATTGTCCGCCTCAATCTGGCTAATGGAATACCGCCGATTCTTGTAGGCTCCCGCGGGAACAAGCCCCATCTTCGCATAGTCAATAGCATCCGCAAGGTACGCAATATCCTTCACTTTCAATTCAAAGGTCACCTCGCTGGCCGACGCCATCTCAACACAATGTCCCAAAAGTCCAAAACCAGTAATATCCGTACAGGCTGAAACATGGTATTTCTCCACGACCTGCTTCCCTTTCTTATTCAGCGACGCCATCACCATTTGAGCTTCCCTGATTGCAGCAGGCGAAGCAAAATCTGCTTTGATTGCCGTATTCACAATTCCGCTGCCAATCTGCTTCGTCAGGACCAGCACATCCCCCGGCCTGCATCCGTAGTTCTTAAATATCCTGTCCGGATGTACAAAACCAGACACACACAAACCGTATTTCGGCTCATCATCCTGCACAGAATGACCTCCTACCAGTACCGCCCCGGCTTCTTTCACTTTATCTGCGCCTCCCGCAAGAATATCACCCAGAATCGCCGGATCAAGGCAGTTAGGAAATCCCACGATATTCAAAGCCACCGCCGGCTCGCCGCCCATGGCCCACACATCGCTTAAAGAATTGGCCGCTGCAATCTGTCCGAACATATAAGGGTCGTCCACAATCGGTGTGAAGAAATCCACCGTCTGAATCATGGCGATATCATCCGTCACCTTGTAAATAGCTGCATCGTCGGAAGTCTCGATTCCTACCAGCAGCCTGTCATCCTGAAATTTTGGCAGCTTACTCAGAACCTGAGCAAGGGTCTCCGGACCTATTTTTGCCGCTCACCCTGCCGTTTTGCTTAAGCTTGTCAGCTTAACATCCGTATTCATCATACAATCTCCTTCAAAAAAACTTTGTTAATTTACAATTCCTGCGGCCAAAAGCTGCAGGAATCTATCTCAAAGCGCCAGAAATTCAATAGTCGGCGCTTCTCCTTATTACGCTTGTTTATGGCCTTAATATTTTATTTGCTCCCGCCATCTTCTCTACGATACTGTACATATTCGTTACAGAACCTACTGCAAGCTTCTCTTTCAGTCCATAATAGTCAAGACATGTCCCGCAGGTTAATATCTCGACTCCCTGAGCCTCCAAAGACTTCAAATCTTCCAAAGAATCTGATTCCTCGCAGGTAATTGTCGCGCCTCCGTTATAGAACAGCATCGTCTTCGGCAGTGTATCAAGCTGGGTAACCGCAAAAATAAACCCTTTAATCAACACTTTTCCCAATTCGTCATTACCAATTCCCATACGGTCAGAGGAAACAACCACAACGGTGTTATCCCTCATATCCGGAATACATGCCGTATCTTCCTCAGCTGTCGCCGGTGCCCCTGCCATAGCAATCGTAATCTTATATTCTTTTTCCCCTAACTTTTCAGATGTAACTGTTCCACCAGAAGAAGACGCCATCTTTGTAACATTTTGGACCGCAATCTCATTATCCACCAATACTTCAATCGTCTCTGGCCCTGTCAATGCCTGCATTGCTTTCTTTGCCTTAATTACCGGAATCGGGCAATTATCACCCATTGCGTTAACTGTAACCATAATTTCTCCACCTTTCTTAATATTACCCAGGCATTTATAGATATATTCTATCACTAAACGCTTCAAAGGTAAATATTTTTATCTATATCAACATTATATAACCCTGCCTGCTTTTCTTCAAATAGATGCAGCCTATATTTAAGTCGCTTTATAGAAATTGTCTATATGTAGATTTCTTATAGAAAACTTCTACAAATAAACTTAAGCAGCCAGGAATCCGCCCCTTTGCCGCAGGCAGACTTTAAAATGGGCGGATTCCGTAACAGTGAAGCCGGAAGGCTGAACTGTTACTATATTGTAACTCATAATTTACTTTATACTTTTCTTTTATATTCTGTCATGTTACAATGAACCCGTATGTTACCGGGAACAAATTAAATACAAACGCATACTTATACAGTGTTTCAATCAGTAAGAAAGAGGACAAATTATGTGGATTGCAGATAAATGGAAAGACTATGAAGTAATTGATTGCAGTAAGGGTGAAAAATTAGAACGTTGGGGAGATTATCTTCTGATACGTCCAGATCCACAAGTAATCTGGGATACTCCCAAAAAGAATCAAAACTGGCGGCATATTAACGGTCACTATCATCGCAGCAAGAAAGGCGGCGGCGAGTGGGAATTTTTTGATTTGCCTAAACAGTGGACTATTCGGTACAAAACTCTGACCTTCAACTTGAAACCTTTTAATTTTAAACACACAGGACTTTTCCCAGAGCAGGCCGCTAATTGGAACTGGTTTTCCGAGAAAATCAGAACCGCCAAAAGACCGGTAAAAGTACTAAATCTATTCGCTTATACCGGCGGCGCTACCCTTGCCGCCGCTGCCGCAGGCGCCGCCGTAACCCATGTCGACGCCTCCAAAGGCATGGTGGGATGGGCTAAGGAGAACGCCGTATCCTCTAATCTGAAAGACGCGCCCATACGCTGGCTGGTGGATGACTGCGTAAAATTTGTCGAACGGGAAATCCGCCGGGGAAACCATTATGACGCCGTCATTATGGACCCGCCCTCCTATGGGAGAGGACCAAAAGGCGAGATATGGAAAATTGAAGATTCCATTCATTCTTTTATAAAACTATGCGCACGTCTGCTCTCTGACACCCCGCTGTTCTTTCTGGTAAATTCCTACACCACCGGACTGGCTCCAGCGGTACTCACCTATATGCTTGCCACAGAGCTGAAACACTTCCATGGCTCAGTCGAATCACAAGAAATCGGACTTCCAGTCTCTGATACAGGTCTTATCCTGCCCTGCGGAGCATCCGGACGATGGGAAGCCTTACCAAAATAAAGTTAAAAACAAAGGGAATGTTACAAAACGCAGCTTATAAGCATTTTGCAACATTCCCTTTGTGTCTATAAATATCTATATTAGCAGATTCTTTTCTTACTCAGACTTTGCTCTTGCATATTCAAACTCGTCGATAATCTCCTGCTCCGGAGCCTTCGTCAGCAGACTTACTACGATTACAAATGCCAGCGATACGAAAAAAGCCGGAAGCAACTCATAAATATTGAACAAACCGCCCATCGGAGCAACCGCATACTTCCATACAAATACCGTCACGCCGCCTGAAATCATTCCAGCAAGCGCCCCTTGCAGAGTTGTGCGTTTCCAGAACAAAGCGCAAATCATAGCGGCGCCAAAAGAACCGCCGAAGCCTGCCCACGCAAAGGACACAATTCCGAATACGCTGGAGTTCGGGTCTCTTGCAAGAAATACGCCAACTACAGAGATTACAAGAATCGTAATACGCGCAATGCTAAGGCTCTTCTTCTCAGAAAGTTTTATACCCAGGAAGTCCTGAATAATATTCTCTGAAACACCGGATGCCGCAACCAAAAGCTGACTGTCCGCCGTAGACATGGTTGCCGCCAGGATGCCTGCCAGAATCACACCGCCAAGGATTGCGGGAAGCACGCCATGCTGGCTGAGCATTCTTGCGATTACAACAATAACAGTCTCACTGTCTTCCAGATTCTCCATTGCTCCCGCGCTGGACATTCCGAGACCTACAATACCAATAAATACTGCAACAGTCATGGCAATCACTACCCAGATAGAACCGATACGTCTGGATAATTTCAACTTCTTCTCATCTTCAATCGACATGAATCTTACCAGAATATGAGGCATACCAAAATATCCAAACCCCCATGCAAGCATGGACGCGCTCTTTAACGCCGGATACTCCACTGCCGCTCCCGCCACAGCATCAAAGCTCTGATTCAAATTCAAATACCCCGGAAGCGCCTTTGCATTATCAATAACGGCGCCAAATCCTCCTGCATGAGTCACGCCATATATCGTAATGGAAATCAGCGCTACGGACATAACCATACTCTGAATAAAGTCATTCGTAGCGACTGTACTGAAACCTCCGATAATGGTATAAACAACGATAACTACTGCAAAAACCAGCACGCCGGTCATGTACGGTATTCCAAATAAAGAATGGAACAGCTTGCCGCAGGCTGCAAAACCGGAAGCTGTATATGGGATAAAGAATATAACAATTACCAGCGCTGCAAGAGCGGTGATGATATTCTTCTTATCCCGGAAACGCCTTGCCAGAAAGGACGGTACGGTAATCGCATCCACCTTGTAGGAGTACCTTCTCAATCTTCTCGATACCAGAAGCCAGTTAAAGTATGTACCAAGCGCCAACCCTGCCGCCGTCCAGAAGGGATCTGCCAAACCAGTCGCATAGGCAACTCCCGGAAGTCCCATCAGAAGCCAGCTTGACATGTCGCTCGCCTCAGCGCTCATGGCAACTACAAGCGGTCCCATCCTCCTGCCGCCGAGGTAGAAGTCTTCTGTATTGCTGTTCTTCTTCCCATTGTATACTCCAACGCCAATCAACAGGCAGAGGTATACAATAATCGTACCCATAATAATAGCATTAATCATAGTTCTCTCTCCTTTTCTCTTCAAAATGATGCTAATGATGTTTGCTCTTTCTTTCCCCGATAAAGAAGAGTAAATTCAAAGCCGCATAAGCTATGTATCTATTATAGTTTATTTTTTATCAATGTGCAATATTAATATTAAAAAATCTTATGTCGAAATAAGTAATTATAATGGCAATGTGCATTTTTTAGGCAGGCAATCCCTATGCCTGCCTTCGCCGATTCTCGTCTTTCGTAGATAACCGGTATTCTCCCACTCCCGCCTCTTCTACTGACGATTCGTAAAAAATCTTCGCCGCCCGTATCAGATACTCCAAATCTTTCGCTCCCGCCGTTTCATAGCTGGAATGCATCGCCAACTGTGCAAGCCCAATATCCGCACAACTTACCGCAACCTGTGTGCCGGAAATATTTCCCAGAGTTGAACCTCCCAATATATCTGAGCGGTTTGTGAATACCTGAACCGGAACTTCGGCTTTCCCGCAAATCCGGCGGAATAACGCCGCCGACACCGCATCTGAGGTATATCTCTGATTGCCGCTGAATTTCACTACAATCCCCCGGTTCATTACAGGACGATTCGACGGGCAGCCTTTATCTGGGAAATTGGGGTGTACCGCATGAGCATTGTCCGCAGACAACATAAGACTGGCAGACAGCCTTCTTCGATAGTCCGCGCCGTTCATGCCAAAAGCTTCACAGATACGATACAGCGTATCTGCCAGAAAAGTAGACGCCGCCCCCTGTCTGGTACTGCTTCCTACTTCCTCGTTATCAAATACGCAGTGAACCGGAACGGCGCATCCCTCATCCGCTTCCAGAAATGCCCGCAAAGAGGCATATACACACTCCAAATCGTCCAGCCTTCCCGCAGAGATAAATTCCTCTTTTGCACCCCACACGCTTCCCGGCATCCGGTTATACAGATAAAGCTCGCTTCCAAGAATCTCACGCTCACTCACTCCTGCTTCACCCGCAATCATTTCCATAAAATTTACTTGCGCCGTATCCTCTCCAATTTCCAGAATCCCTTCTGACATGTTTCTTTCCGTTTCCTGTCCGGCAGCCGTTTGCATGGATTCCTTCTGTCGCCTCTTTGCATCCATGCCATACAATGGAAGCATG
Source organism: Lachnospiraceae bacterium (assembly GCA_910574185.1). Lineage (GTDB taxonomy): Bacteria > Bacillota > Clostridia > Lachnospirales > Lachnospiraceae > Claveliimonas. The sequence goes on along the minus strand of CAJSZQ010000011.1, from coordinate 62,782 downwards.
TCCTTCTGCACATTATATCGGTATCCGTCATTCGCCTCCCGATTCATATGAATCGCCAGGCTCGGAATCATCAGTAAATCTCTTTTCACATTGACCAACTTCGTGATTATCCTGTCATTTTCACGAACAACCAATCTTCCCGCCACAGACAACGGCCGGTCAAACCAGGTCGCACACAGCATGCCGCCGTATTTCTCCACATTCAGTTTCACATAAGTATTCTCTGACTTTAATACCGGATTTTCCTTTATTTTCAAACAAGGCGAATCGCTGTGACTCGCCATAATCTGAAATCCTTTGAAATCCGTTGCGGGAATCCGAAAAGCAATCAACGAGGAACCGTTGCGGATAACGTAATATTTTCCTCCCGCTTCCAACTTCCAATTCTCACTTTCTAAAAGACAGATATATCCCTGCGTCTCCAGTTCTTTCTTCATCGTATCAACTGCGTGAAAGGCAGTCGGACTGTTTTCTATAAATCGAAATAAATCCTCCACATACAATCTTTTCATCTTATTCCTCCTTCCATGTAACGGTTCATTCCTACATCAAATGCGCAATCCGATTTGTAAGACGCACAAACGGCTTTCGCGACACCACCCACACAAGTCCCAGACAGCACAGGATTAACAAACTACTCTCCCTATAGCTTTTGATTGAGTGCAAAATGGTAGATTCATGCTTCACGCAGCTATAAATAATTCCATGAAAAATATAAATCGCCATCGTCCGCTCGCCCAGATAAGAATAAGACTTTTTCTCAGAAGGCAGCACCAGCATAAACAGATAAATCAATGTAAACGATATCCCGTAGCACAAAATCCTAATCAGAATCCCTTCCACCGGTTCTAAGCCAAGAGCTTCATAAGAATACCGTCCATAAAATATCTTTACCGGCAATCCCCGATGATACTCGTCCGTAAATAAATAGATTGCAAATCCTCCCAGAATCGCAAGCGCCCCTACATAACCTCCGGCATTCCTATATTTCGCAAGCCAGGAGCTGTCAAACTCCATTCCTGCCAGAAAGAATGGGAAAAAGAAAACAATCCTTGGAATCGACAAAAAATTCCCAATTCCAAAAAGTCCAATCAACAATCCCGCCGCCAGGGATACCGGGAGGTAATACGGTATCTTCTTTACCGCAGGAGCCGCCAGGCGCCATACAAACAACGCCAGAAGATACCACAAAGTGAATTTCGGCCTCGTAAAATACAACTCCGTATCTTTGTCAAGCAGAAACGTGTACACAAGATAATAGATTACCTCATACACAAAATATGGGATAATCAAACTTCCAACCAGCTTCTTTAACGACGGGTTCTTCTTTGAAAAATATCCGGATATAAAAATAAACGCCGGCATATGGAATGCCACGATTCCCCATTTCAATTCATACAGAAATGGATTCTGGTCATAACATGGCTCTATAAAATGGCCAATCACCACCAATACAATTAACAATACTTTATAATTGTCAAAGAGATATTCTCTTGTTTTTTGCTTCTGTTCCATCTTTCATCACCCCCATCTATTTTAAGCCTGTCCAAAAAGCCTTTCAATTCATAATATGAGAGAAAAATCTCCTTTATTCATCTGAAAATTTGAGATATTGCATAAAAAAAGAACTTCCGCATTAAAAGAAAGAAGTTCTTTTTCCTATCCCTATCCCTGTGAATAGCGGGAGAGAAACTGTCTGGTTCTCTCCTCTTTCGGATTATCAATCACTTGTTTCGCATCTCCCTGTTCTACGATATAGCCTTCATCCATGAAAATAATCTGGTCGGCCACGTCCCTGGCAAACGCCATTTCATGGGTTACAATAATCATGGTAGTTTTCTGCTCTGCAAGGCTCCGAATCACCTTCAGCACCTCCCCGGTAAGCTCTGGGTCAAGAGCCGACGTAGGCTCGTCAAAACACAGAATATCCGGCTTAAGCGCCAGAGCTCTGGCAATCGCCACCCGCTGCTGCTGTCCGCCAGACAACTGATGCGGATAGTGAGTCGCCCGGTCGGCAAGCCCCATCTGAGCAAGCAGCGCATTGCCATGCTCCAGAATCTCTTCCATAATCTGCTTCTTATTACTCTTAAAGTCCTCTCTCTCCTGAGCAAGCAGCTTTTCCGCCAGCGTAACATTCTCCAGCGCAGTATACTGTGGAAACAGATGAAACGCCTGAAATACCAGACCAAAATGCAGGCGTTTCCTGCGAAGCTCCCGCTCGCTCATCTTCACAGGTCTTGAAGCGTCAAACACAGCGTTTCCTTTTACCAGAATCTCTCCCTGACTGGGCTTTTCCAGAAAATTCAGGCAGCGAAGCAGCGTCGTCTTCCCTGACCCTGAAGAACCAATAATCGCCAGGGCATTGCCTTCTTCCAGGGAAAAACTTACATCCTTCAAAACCTCGGTGCTCCCAAAATGTTTTCCAATATTTTTTACCTCTAAAATCGCCATCCTGTCTGCACCTCCTATCTGAAATAATCCAGTTTCTTCTCAATATAATTAAACAACAATGTCAATATCCCTATAAATGCCAGGTAAAACACACCTGTATAGAATAAGGGCCATGTAATTCCCGCTGATTTCATAAAGGAAAATCCTGCAAAGGTCAGCTCATACGCCGCAATAATCCGGGCAAGAGACGTGTCTTTGACCAGTGTAATAATCTCGTTGGACATAGGCGGCACAACTCGCTTTACCATCTGAAGCAGCGTAATCTGAAAGAAAATCTGACTCTTTGTCATTCCAAGTACCTGTCCCGCTTCTCGCTGCCCTGCCGGCACCCCTTCAATTCCTCCGCGGAAAATAACAGAAAAATAACAGGCATAATTTATCACAAAAGCCACTACTGTTGCGGTGATTCTTCCCGACTCGTTGCCGCTCCAAATATTATGCCCCAGCCACAAACCCGGACCATAAAATATAATAATCAACTGCAGCATCAAAGGCGTTCCCCTGATAATCCATACAAAAACCTGAATCACCCGCTTAAGAATCTTCCATTTTCCAGCGCTCCCGACTCCCAAAACCAATCCAAGCGGCAGCGAAAATATAAGCGTTAATATAAATATCTGTACTGTAGTCCACAGACCCTTTATCAATTCTAATGTTACTGTTCCAAACATCCTTAGTTCCCTCTCTCACAAAATAACATACCCTATACCCAACTTAGAGTGCGTGCCTCATATCCGCCTCGGATGTGCCCTTTCTTTCCTGCAAGTACCGTAAGACGTGCACAAAGCAGAGGGCTTCCTGCCCTCTGCCTGACTCTCACTCTCTTTTTCGTCTTACTTACTGCTCTACAATAGCCTCCTGAACACCGTAGGTTTCCGCAATCTCCATCATGCGCCCGTCCCCGTAAGTCGTCTCAAATATTCCGTTAATAAACTCGGCCAAATCAGAACCCTTGCGGCATCCTACGCCATACTCCTCAGTCGTAAGTTCCTCGGTATGAATTAAATCTTCATAACTGGTACCCTCACCAATCATGGCTCCCGCCATCAAAAGATCAATGATTGCTGCATCCGAAGTTCCGGAAGCAACTTCCATCAATGCGTCCGCCTGAGATGCAACAGCATTCATATTATACTCCTTGTCACTGGCAGCAGCCTCTCCGGCAGAGCCCGCCTCAACTGCAAAGGTAAGTCCCGCTAAATCTGCGTCCTTTTTATCTCCGGGTACCACAACTACCTGCGCATTGTTGCAATATGCATTCGTACACTCCATAGCGGAAGTAACCTCTGACGTCAGAGTCATACCATTCCATACAACATCAATGTTCTTAGAATCCAATTCCATAATCTTAGTATCCCAGTCAATCACTACAAATTCAGCCTCAACGCCTAATTCTTCCGCAACCAGCTTCGCCATGTCCGCGTCAAAACCAACCCACTCGCCAGAATCATCTTTGTAATCCATAGGCTCAAACTCGGTAATACCGATTACCAGTGTTCCCTTATCCTTGATGTAATCTACATCGCTTCCCGATTCGCCTGCTTCTGTATTATCCTTCGCATCCTTCTTCTCCTCAGAATCACTTCCGCCGCAGGCCGTCATGGAAAGTACCATCGTCAGGCACAACATAAATGCAACTATTTTCTTCTTCATAACCGTCTCCTCCACATTTCACTCTAGTAGCCAAGTAGTATTGTAGCATAGTAGCATAGTAAAGTAAAGCGGTATTTTTAATATATTTGCATCAGACGTTCAGCCTCTTTTTTCATCTGCCGCCGCACCTCTTCCGGTCCGAGTATCCGTACGCCGTCGCCCAGCGAAATCACCCATGCCAGAAACTGTCTGCTGACTGCAACCTTTACATTTATTGTAAAATGCCCCTCATCCTTTTTAATCAGTGAAATATCCCTGCCAAACCGATCAATCACAATACCAGCCATCTCATTTACAATCTCCAGCTTGACATACTGCTCTTCCCCGGCAAACATACTGAACGTCTTCTGGGACAACGCCGCCAAATCCATTTCCTGAAACGCTTTTTTCCCGTCTCGCTTTTCTTCTACAACGGATAATTTTACCATCTTATCTATCCGGTAATACTTCATCAGCTCTGCGTCGCTGTCATAGCCGATCATATAATAATTCTCGTTGTCCCAGGACACGCCCCACGGGCTGATACAGTAAAATTTGCCGCCGCGCCTGAGCTCCATTTCTTTCTTCACATTCCACTGAAAATATTGAAACCGAATCTTCTCATTGCCAGCGATTGCATTCTGAATCTCATCCACATTATAATAGATGCTCTCATTCATGGTCTTAATCCTGCCCGACACATAAACCTGACGCTGCAGCTTCTTTGCTTCATACCTGCTGCTCAAGTTCTCCAGCTTCCGAATTAGCTCGGTTGATTTTCGCTCTGTTATAAATTTCGAGGATTGCACTGCGTCCACCAGCAGCTTTAACTCAGGCAATTCAAATTCACGACTGGCTACACGATAACGATAATGCTTTCCGTCCTGCTCTCCGATAATATCCATGCCGTAATTCAAAAGCGTCTCAATATCTCCGTACAGACTTTTCCGCTCTGCAGAAATCCCGTATTCTTCCAGCGCTCTCACGATTTCCGGCATTGTCATGCCATGCTCCTCGTCTGTTCGTTCCAGAAGGATTTTCTGCAAATACAATAACTTTAACTTTCCATTCGCACCTCTTGCCATAACGATTGCATACCTCTTATCTTCCACTGTTTTAAGTCCGCCAGTTTAAGTCTTTCTCAAATCATTATAAGACTTTACCACTCTATATTCAGCATGAGCAGTCTGTTCAAATCCAGACTCTATCGTAAAAATACCATCCTGTCCGCTTCTGACAATTTCTCGCTGTACGTTAATCCAAGCCCATGAAATTCTTGAAGCTCTTCTCTGTTATGCACCTGATTTTCCGCCATAAACCGTACCATCTCGCCCCTTGCCATCTTCGCAAACGTTCCCTTCTGCCTCACCTTTCCCGCATCCAGCTCCCCAAACTCTACCGTTATAAAATGGTCTTTCGGACTTAAATATTTCTGAATCACCCGCGAATATTCTTTGGAAGCAAGATTGAAGATGATATGTTCCTCATCAGAAACTGCCTTATACAACCTATTACCCCAGTAATCATATAAATCCGTCTTTCCATTTACAGACAGCTTCGCCTGCATTTCCAGACGGTAAGGCGTTACGCCGTCAAAAGGTCCCAGCGCCCCGTAAAAACCGGATAGGATTCGCAAATGCGCGTCTATGTATTCGCAAGCCTCCCCGCTAAACACTTCTGGAGCCATATGCTGATACTGCAGCCCTTCATATGCAAGGATTGCCGGGGTAAGACACTTTTCCAGCTCCATATCCTGAAACCGCCTGTAGTTCAGCTCTGCAAGCTTATCATTGCACCGCCATAATTCTTTCGCCTCCTCAAAAGACAACTTCTGAATCTCGCCGCACAATATCTTAGCTTCTTCCAAAAAATCAGGGAGACGCTTTACTGGAAAGACGTCGGTATTGATATTCATCTTTTTCGCAGGGGATATAATAATCTTCATAGCGATAACCTCTTCTTGCCTCCTTTTAATTTCATATCTGTTTCAAATTAATAATAATTACTATTATTGTAGCACATTATTCAGTAATTACAAGATTTTCATTGAATTTCTTCTATTTTTATTATATTTTAAAAAGTAGTATAAAAGGATTATATATTTATGGGAGGAAATACAATGCTTACTAATTTCAATTCTATGCTTCAGACTGCCTATGAGCAAAAAAAGGCAATTGGTTCATTCAATTTTTATAACTACGAAACTTTAAAGGGCATCCTGCAGGCCGCGGAACAAATGAACACTCCGGTCATCGTATCATTTGGAAAAAAATATCTGTCCAACATGTCTTTCGACGAAGTCAAGGCAATCACAGCCGCTTCTGCCGCCGCCTTCAAAACGGATGTATGCCTTCACCTTGACCACTGCGATAATATGGAAATTATCTACCAGGCAATCCGCGCTGGATTCACCTCTGTAATGTACGACGGTTCTGCACTTCCCTTTGAGGAAAATGCCGCCAACACAGAGCATATCTGTAAAGTTGCCCACGCAAGCGGCGTCAGTGTTGAGGCTGAGCTGGGAAGTCTCGCCGCCGGGGAATCTTCGCACGAAGGGTCTGCCGACGACATAGAGGTGTATACCAATCCGGATGCCGCTAAAGAATTTGTGGGCAAAACCGGCGTAGACGCTCTGGCTGTTTCCATCGGCACCGTACATGGTCTATACAAAGGTACGTCAAATATCCGCACAGATATTCTTCAGACAATCAACGAAAAACTGTGTATGCCGCTGGTACTTCATGGCGGAAGCGGTACTCCGGAAGCGAAGGTTAAAGAATGTATCTCAAATGGTATTGCAAAGATTAATGTGAATACCGAAATCTCCGATTACACCGTACAACACACCAGAGCGCTTCTGGAAAAAGAGAATCCGCACCTGTCGGTAGTCGCATTGAATCAGATGCAGTATGTTTCAGAAGTCGTTCAGAAATATATGAAAATTTTTGCTAATATTTAGCTCCCCTCCAACCCAGCGGCGCAATCTGCATTTCTTGACTGTATTTCCATAAAATGGATTTTGGGACGCTTGTTTGTGTCTTGAGAAAAGCGAAAGAAATGATAAAAATAAGACATATCAGATTACAGACGGTCTGATATGTCTTATTCATTTATCCTTTATTCTGCATCTCTACCAGCCGTTTACCACAGTAAATCTCACGAAGTTTCGGCTTCTCAATCTTACCAGTCGCATTTCTCGGCACCTCTGCAAATATGTACTTATGCGGCCGCTTATACCGGGGAAGCTTCTTACAAAACAGCTCCAAATCCTCCCGCGTACACTCCGCGCCTTCTTTGACCTCCACAACGGCCGCCGCAATCTCGCCCAAGCGTTTATCCGGCAGGCCGATTACCGCAACGTCCTTGATTGCCTTATGCGCGCGCAAGAAATCTTCAATCTGTACCGGATACAGATTCTCACCGCCGCTGATAATGACATCCTTTTTCCTGTCTACCAGGAAGATAAATCCGTCCTCATCCTCCTGCGCCATATCTCCCGTATAGAGCCATCCATCCTTCAGCGATTCTTTCGTCGCCTCCTCATCATGGTAATAGCAGGTCATCACGCCCGGACCCTTAAGAAGCAGTTCCCCCACGCCCCCCGGCTCTACGTCAGTTCCATTCTCATCCACAATTCGGGTCTTCCACCCATACCCGGCTTTACCAATAGCTCCCACTTTATGGATATTCTCTACGCCAAGATGTACCGCGCCTGGTCCGATAGATTCGCTCAGACCATAATTGGTGTCATACTGATGATGCGGAAAATATGCTTTCCAGCGCTTAATCAAACTTGGCGGAACCGGCTGGGCGCCGATGTGCATCAGCCTTAACTGGTCAAGCTCATAATCCTTCAGCTGAATATCACCCCTGTCAATGGCGTCTAAAATATCCTGCGCCCATGGAACCAACAGCCACACGATGGAACATTTCTCCTGAGAAATGGCATCCATAATATACTTTGGATTTGTTCCTTTCAAAAGAACTGCCTTCGAGCCAGTCAGAAAACTTCCAAACCAATGCATCTTAGCTCCCGTATGATACAGCGGAGGAATGCACAGGAAAATATCTTCCCTTGTCTGCCCATGATGATTCTGCTCTACTTTGCAGGAATGCATCAGACTTTCATGGTTGTGTAAAATTGCCTTCGGAAATCCTGTCGTTCCAGAAGAGAAATAAATCGCCGCGTTATCCTGGTCTGTCAGCTTAATATCCGGCGAGGAACCGGAACAATTCGCCGTCTGCTGCACATAACTCTCTGCAAAAGAAGGACATCCGTCGCCCACAAAGAACAGCAGACGATTCTTCACAATGGAATCTGCAATCTCCTCCACTCGCCCGATAAACTCCGGTCCAAATACAAGCACATCCGTATCAGACAAATTAACGCAATATTCAATCTCTTCGGCAGAATACCGGAAATTCAGCGGCACTGCCAGAGCGCCGGTCTTTAAAATACCAAAATAGATAGGCAGCCACTCCAGACAATTCATTAGCAGAATCGCCACCTTATCTCCTTTCTTCACCCCCCGGCTTAACAGCAGATTCGCGAAACGGTTCGCCTTCTCATTAAATACGTTCCATGTAATCTCCCTGCGGTAATGTACGAAAGGAGTGGGCTCAATCAGCTCGTACTCCTTCCATGTAATCCGCCTGTCCTCCGGCTGCTGGGGATTAATCTCCACCAGGCAGATATCCTCTCCGTACTTTCTGCAATTCTTTTCTAATATTTCTGTAATCGGCATTTTACTTTACCCCTTTAACGCTTTTATCCATTGAAGTCAATATTATCATAGATACCAGCGAAAGTCAACCCTGGAGCGTGCTGCATCGTCTGCTTAGAGACATGCTCGTTACTGTTCACACATCGCCTGCCGGACGCGGGTTGAATCAGGAGCAGGTCTCTAAGCAGACGAAGTAACATTCCATTGAACTATCAGCTAACGCAGACTAAGCCGCTCAGGAAAGCCTTCGCGCCTAAGTCTGCATAAGCTGCTATTTCAATTTCATGAAAAGCACTCCTGAATTGTCTGCTCAGAGACCTGCTCCTGATTCAACCTGCGTCCGGCAGGCGCGTGTGAGCTGTAACGCCGCCTCTAATCCGTCATCCGCAGCCGTTCTGTAACACTCTGCTTCTCTAAGTTTTTAAAGCAAATATATGGTATCAGCACAGCCAGCCCTATCAAAATCGGCGTACATATGACAAGGGGAAGCAATGTAAAATGAAATGTCGAAGCATATCCTCCTTCTGTAATTATCCGTACTACAACGCCTACGACAAAAGCGCTTAGTATATAGGAAATAACCAGCGTAATTCCCGCGTAATCAAAACCCTCGAAGGTAAGCATCCGTCTAAGCTGCCTCTTCGTCATCCCAACGCTTTGAATCATGGCAAATTCTTTTTTCCGGGAAATGATTGCCGTCACCATACTGTTCACAAAATTCAAAACTCCTACCAGCGCAACTACCACGCTGATTGCATAGCCGATAACTGCTGAGGAACGGGTTTCTGCCTCATACTGTTCAATCATGGATTGACGGTCTGTAATACTCATTCCTATAGCCTTTGTCTGCTGATACTCACGCAGCATCCCGCCAGCTTCATCCATATTTTCGTCCGTCACATTAAAATAGTATTTTCTTAAATTGCTGTCCGGCCACAGTTCGGTATAAACATCCGCCGGGATAATAAGCGGCATGTCAAACGCCGGGCTCATCCCATTTGTCATGGGATATAAGGGCGAAAGTACCGCCATAATTGTAAATTCCCGATTTTCTATCGCAACCTTTTCTCCCACCGAATAGGTAGGGAGCAGTTCCTGCGGATTTACCGAAGGTCCGATGGCAAGGGCATATTCTCCCGTCGCGAATTTGTCCGCATCGTAGGTTCCCGTAAGAACATACGCATCCCCTGCCGCCGCGTCTAAGATAATCCCGTCCGCCCCATAAATGGTGTGTATCGTTTCTTCACCCCGAACGGCGGCGTCAAACCCTTGTTTCCAACTGGGAAAATCAGGATAATCCGATTCAAAATTTTCCAGATTCTCTCTGTCATAGAAACTCTCAAGATTCTCTCTTGCCTGAACGCTAAGAACCTGGCTGGTTTCACTGGAATACAGACGTCCTGTCCCTTCTAATCCCTCTAAAGAGGCAATATCTGCCATCAGTTCCGAGCTGATAGTCTGACTCTGGGAGTCGTATCCGCTTACCCGGCTGTTGGTCGCGTCGTCAATCTGATAGTCTGCCACCGCAAGCTCCACCAGATATTTCTCCACATCAAAACTTGCATTTTTCGCATAGAAGAAGCTCATCAGCACCAGTCCTAATGTAAGGGAACTGATTACTAAAATGGTTCTCTTCCTGTTCCTCCAGAGATTGGCCCATGCCATTCCCTGCAAGGTAGCGCCGTTTGTGCTTTTTTTCATTTTTTTCTTTCCACCGGCATCCGTATCCGTATAGCGGAGAGCCTCCACCGGAGATACCCTCCCGGCCAGGCGTGCAGGCAGCAGGCAAGAAATCATTACCGTACAAAGGGCAAACAATCCGGCGCCTGCGAAGATAATCGGATTTGCAGAAACCAGAGCATCCTCTGTCCTGGACATCAGAACCGGAACCAGCACAATTCCAAGCAGATATCCCGCAATCAAACCTGCCGGGATTCCGATTACAGAAAGAAATCCTCCCTGTCCCAGAATCATCTTCCGAATCTGCTTCCTGGTCATTCCAAGGGTTTTTAATTTTCCATAAAACTGGATATCAGAAGCTACCGAAATCTGAAATACATTATAAATAATCAAATATCCCGCAATAAATACCAGTATCATACCGCCGTAAATCGGAAGAGTCTCCATTCGGATGCTCTGCTGCGTCTCGTCCATGTAAGCTAAATTCTCCGTAAACTTCAGTTCAGACAGATTGCAGTCCGACAACACCCTGTCTGCCTGCTCCTGAATATTCTTTGTATCTGCAAAGGAAATTCCCATCATCTGAAGCCCCAACGCCTGACCGTCCGCCGGCTCTCCGATAACGTCACATTTTTCTCTCACAAAATCCTCACTGACCCAGGCCATACTTGCATAGGAAGATAAATTTCCCTCCCAGTATCCGCAAAGTGTAAAAGTATCCGACGACTTATCCTCTGAGCCCATATCCGGCTTCCACTCCAGCGTAACTTCCTTCCCCAATTCAGGACTGATTCCAAGCCTCTCTATCACCAGCGTATCCAGCGCAATCTCATCTCTGCTCTCCGGCATCCTTCCCTCCTCCGGCCATGCAAAAACATCTCTCGCGTACTGTTCGTCTCCGTAACGTATTTCTACCTGACGTCCGGCAAGGCTTAGATTCTCCGCCAATCCGGCTACGATGCTTCTTCCGCCTGCCTTCACCTCCGGATGAGAAACAATCTTTTCTACCTGCTCGTCGGTAATTCCCTTGCCGCTTGCATGGGCCTTTGAACCCGACTGGTGGAGATACATTTCCGTCATATTCTTCCCCATGCTCTGCGCCAATGTAAATAATGTGGTAAACATCATCGTCGTCATAATAATCGCCAGTATCGCCGCCAAATTCCGCCCTTTATTCTTCCTTAAACTGCGGATTGTCAGCGTCTTTACAATCTTTTTCTGCTCTTTTATATCTTTTACACCGCCCATATCTTCCATCTCTCTCTCATCTTTCCTGCCGTTCATATCTTTTGTTCCGCCCTTATCTCTCGTGTCTCTCATATCTTCCACCGTCCTACTCATGGATATTGCCGTCTTCAATACGGATACGCCGGTCTGCCTGAGCGGCAATCTCCGGGTTATGGGTAATCATCACAATCGTCTGGTCAAATTTTCGGCTGGACGCCTTTAACAGCTCGATTACCTCGTCGCTGGTCCTGCTGTCCAAGTTCCCGGTGGGCTCGTCCGCAAGTATAATCGCCGGTTTGCTGGCAAGGGCCCTTGCAATGGCCACCCGCTGCTGTTGTCCGCCGGACAGGGTATTGGGCATATTATAAAGCTTCTTTTCTAATCCCAGCATGGATACAATCTCATGGATGAATCTCTGATCCGGTTTCTTCCCATCAAGCTGAATTGGCATGATTATGTTCTCATACACATTCAGAACAGGCACCAGATTATAATTCTGGAAGATAAATCCAATCCGTTGTCTCCTGAACACCGTCAAGTCCTCGTCATTAAGCTTTCCAAGCTCATAATTATCCACCTTCACACTGCCGGAGGTCGGCTTATCCAGCCCTCCCAACATGTTCAATAACGTAGATTTTCCACTGCCAGAAGTGCCGATAATAGCGGCAAATTCTCCCTGCTCAATGGTAAGGTCCACCCCGTTTAAGGCATTTACAATATTTGGCTCTTTGCCGTATCTCTTAATCAGTTTTGTCGTGCTTAAAATACTCATAATAGATTCCCCTTTTCTTATATTTTATCAATGAATCGCTTCCTGTTCGGAACTTGCTTTGTAACAGTAAAGCCGGAAGGCTGAACTGTTACCCTGCTTTCAGTATAAGAAAATGGGTAATTTCCGCCATATAGGATGATTAAACTAACATTGATACGGTAAAATCTAATTATAAGATAATCGTTCAGACAAACTGCCCTGTTATATTACAGTTACAGGTCATTTGGTAAACACACTAGCCGAATATCGTGAAATATGGTAATATATTGTATGGCATTTGGAAAAGAGGTCTCTATGAAAACAAACAAACCAGATAACAAAAATTTAGAATATACCGGAATCCCCCGAAGGATTTTTCAGGACATTCACACCATAGCAGCGGAATATCACGTCGCAAGAATCCTACTATTTGGCTCCAGAGCCAGAGGTATGCATCAAAGCAAAAGCGACTTAGACTTAGCTGTGTACGGATGCAAGGATTTTACCAAATTCTGCTATGCAATAGAAGAACATGTCTGGACACTTTTAAAAATAGATTTGATTAACCTGGACGAAACTGTTTCCAAAGAATTGATATCAGAAATTGAAAGGGATGGAATCGTAATTTATGAAAAAGTTTGATAATTTTGTCAGCAATTTAGCCGTATTACAAAAATCACCGGGACAGGATTTAAATAATGAATTTATCGTTAGCGGAATTATTGATAAATTTTCCATACAGTTTGAACTTGGTTGGAAGGTTTTAAAAGAACTGCTGCTATACGAAGGGATTTCCAGCGGGAAAACCGGCGCGCCGCGGGAAATCATCAGGGAAGCCTATCAATGCTTTGATTTCATGGAAGAGAAACCATGGCTTCTAATGCTAAAAGAGCGAAATAATACGGCTCATATTTATAACGGAGACGCCGCAAAATTATTGATTCAGCAAATTATAACGGATTTTATCCCAGAATTTGAAAACCTGAAATCTGGGATTGAGAAAAAGTATAAAAATGTTTTAGACAAACTACCTTAATCAAAAACACATAAAATCAGCGCCTCTGTCATCCGACTTGAGGCGCATTTACTTCTGTCTTACATCTATTGTTACGGAATTGGAATCATCACCTTTAGCACAAATTTCCCATCTTTCCCCTTCGCCGTACACTGGCCTCCATACTTCTCGGCCGCGCTCTGGATATTGGCAATCCCAAAGCCATGCATCAGCTTATCCTTTTTACTGGTCTTCCCATAAACCGGCACGTCAGGCCGCATATTATTCTCCACTGCAATCACCATCATATCATGAATTCTCGACGCCTTTACCGTAATAAGACGCATACTCTCCGCCAGTTTCTCGCTCGCCTCTATGGCATTGTCCAGTGCATTTCCAAATATGGCGCTGATATCCAACGGGTCCACAAAATCACCGTCCTCAAACCGTATCCTTTCCTGAAAATCAATGTTCCGGCTCTTAGCCGCCCGAATCTTATCCCGAATCACCACGTCCAAAATCTCATTGCCCGTATGACAGTAAGCCTCATACCCTTCGATTTCCTCCTGGAGATTCTCAATCGACCTTCCGATTTCCCTGGAATTTTCCGTCTGAGCCTGCAGTACGAGAAGGTGATTCTTCATATCATGGTACACCCTTCTTACCCGCTCTTCTTCCTCCGTCTTATCTTTGTAATACGATAGTTTCGTTTCCAGTTCTCTGGCGCCGTATTCAGTCCTTAAGGAATCGCTGATATAAGCCGCCAGACCGATTCCGCCAAAGCTGGAAATAATTGATGTGATACAGATTGGATATACCACGATAATTTCATCCGGAAGGAAATAAATAATAGTAAAAATTGCCGTAATGGGAGCAAGAAGCAGTACGTCCACAACAAGCCACATCCGAAACGTTAAATTCTGCGCTATCCGTTTCAGATATTTCCGCAAAAGCGTCCACGCCGCCAGCCAGAACAAAAGCCTCGCCAAAAGAAATATCATGTTAATCAGCGAACTCATAAAATGCATTTTCCACGTCCATCCCATCCCCTCCGCCGCCGGCGCGTCTGTAATCCAGAAAAATAGGCGGCTTCCGATATCCTGTATCAGATAATTGACCGCAATTACCGCCGGGTAAAACACCAGAACCACCGTAAGCTTTTCTATAAAACGTCCCCGGAAGAATACCGCCGCATAAAGGATAAAACCAGCCAGAGGATAGAAGAGATTCGGCAGGTCGTTGGAATACACAATCACGACAAAAATTGGCGCTCCCACAAAGAACGCCAGTATACGCAGTAAAATTTTCTGCCTCAGGGATAAAAATGAATGGAGCAACAGGAAAAACACCAGAACATATCCCCACTGCAAGATATAAGAAATGACGTCCAGAAATTTTATCATAGCATATCCCCCCAGTATTCGGTTAACTGCTCCATAAATTCCTTGCGCTTTGGCTGGCTGATTGGCAGCGTTTCCCCGGTAATCAGCGTGATTTCCAGCTTCTTTACTCCCTTCACATAAGCAAGGTTCACCAGATAGCTGCTGTGACACCGGACGAAATGATACGCCGAAAGCTCCTGGGTCATCTCTTTCATACTCTTATAACAGATAATATTTTCCTGTTCTGCATGAACCATCAGATTCCGGTTAAATGTTTCAACATAACGAAGGGTATTTAAAAGCACCTTATATTTTCCTGAGTCATTGCTGATATAAATGGATGGATTCTTCTCTAAGCAGCGTCTGGCAATGAACCCATCCAGCTCCGATTTTAACCGCACATATTTCATCGGCTTGATTATATAATCAATAGCCTGATATTTATAGCCCTCCAGCCCGTACTGAATCAGAGTTGTGAGGAAGATAATCCCCACATTCCCGTCCAGCCTGCGGACCCGCTCCGCCGCATGCAGGCCGTCCACCAGCTTCATCTGAATATCCAAAAAAATAAGGTCGATGGTAGTATCATACTTTTCAATCAATTCCAAACCGTCATAGTATGCCGTAATCTTAATCTCTTCACTATTCTCTGCGGCATACCTCCTGATAAGCGCCGTCAGATGACTCACAAACTTTTCCTCATCATCACAGATTGCAATATGTATCATGTCTTTATTCTCCGTCCCCTGTAAAGAGAGGATATCTTATATGATTTCTATACTTTCTTCCTATCTGGAATTACAAAAATAAATATCAGTGAGCTAACCAACAAAAGCCCCGGATAGAACAGCTTTGGTATCACATCAAAGGCCGACAGCTCATAACCCAGTTCATTGACAGCAGACAACGCTACCAGCATCTGGGCGCCGTAAGGAATCGCTCCCTGGGATATACAGGAGAAGGTATCCAATATAGACGCCGCTTTTCTGGGCGTAATTCCATATTCTTCCGACATCTCGGAAGCAATGGGATTCGCCATAACAATGGCAACCGTATTATTGGCCGTAGCAATATCCATCGCGCATACCAAAAGTCCCATACCAAGCTGTCCGCCCTTTTTTCCTTTGAATACTTTACGTATCGCAGACAGCAGAGCTTCAAAACCGCCGTAATCCCGTATCAGCGCGCACATCGCAGACACCAGAATAGCAACCATACAGGTCTCGAACATTCCCGACGCCCCGGAACCCATATTGCCGATTAGCTCCACTGCGGTAATCTGACCTTCTGTCAGCATAATTACAGAGCCAGATACAATCCCCACTAAAAGGACAAGAAATACATTCACTCCAATCACTCCGCCCGCCAGAACAAGCACATAAGGAATAATCTGCATCAGATTATATTCCTGCGACACAGCTCCGTTTAAATCAGTACCCATAGAAAGCAGCAGAATCAGCGCCAACGTAACGAGCGCCGCTGGAAATGCAATGCCAAAGTTCTCCCGGAACTTATCCTTCATAGCGCACCCCTGTCCGTTACACGCCGCAATCGTAGTATCTGATATAAAGGACAGGTTATCGCCGAACATAGCGCCGCCCATGACTGAACCCACACACAGCGGCAGGCTGAAACCGGATGCTGCGGAGACTGCCGCCGCAATCGGCGTAATCAGCGTAATCGTTCCTACCGAGGTCCCCATTGCCGTAGATACAAAACAGGACACCACAAAGAGCACCGCAACTGCAAATCTTGCAGGAATCAGCGACAGCATAAAATACGCCACACTCTCGGCGCTGCTTCTGCCTACAACGCCAACAAAGGTGCCCGCAACCAGAAAGATAAGCAGCATAGTAATAATATTCTTATCCGACATTCCCTGAGCCATTACGCTAAGCTTATCATCAAACTTTAATTCTCTGTTCTGAAGACATGCTGTCAGGATTGCAGCCAAAAAAGCAGTCACAATCGGGATATTGTAAAATCCCATAGGAATCTTCATCACATATTCAAACACAATTCCCAGTCCCAGATACAGCACCAGGAAAACGCCAATCGGCAGTAACGCCTTTGGATTATTTTTCTTCATAATCACAAACCTCTCATTCGTTTTCTCATAGTAAAATTATACTACTTACTTTACCACGTATCTAAAATACCGGTCAAGAACATTACTTATAAAACTTATTCTCCGTAATCATATGCGTTGCCGTTCACACGCCGCCTGCCGGACGCGGATTGAATCAGGAGCATGTCTTTAAGCAGACGGAGCAACATTCCATTGAACTATCAGCTAACGCAGACTAAGCCGCTCAGGAAAGCCTTCGCGTCTAAGTCTGCATAAGCTGCTATTTCAATTCCATGAAAAGAGCTCCTGAATTGTCTGCTTAAAGACATGCTCCTGATTCAACCCACTGTTTATCAAACACCTGCGAACCGTAACTAATATGACGCCAGAGTCAAAAGGTCTCACCGGCACCGGCTCCTATGAATCCAGAAAGTTTACTTCCCCATACAGAAAGCAGCCTCTCCATCTGAAAAGCTGCGTTCGCCGGACTGGTAGACGGCAGTTTTTCAATCTTCCGGCCAGTCTTCTCATAGCTATATTTCATATATAATTCATAGGCCTTCGTACCATTTGCATAGATTCCCTGAATCGGCGCTACATTCAAAATCCTGGTCAAATCTGCTGGAACTACATTCTTAATGGAACTGTCGCTAGAACCTATGATGTCGCACTCTGCAATCACATCCCATATGGCAATTCTATGCTTTAATAGAAACTGCGTCTTCTCCTGAATAGACGCAGGCACATTACTTTCTTCCACAAGTCCCGCCAATAATTTCCAAAACCGATTCTGTGGATGTCCATAGTAAAACTGCTGTTCCCTGGACTTCACCGACGGCAGAGTTCCCAGAATCAGAATCCGGGAACTCTCATCATAAATCGGTTCAAACCCATGCCTGATATGTTGATATTCTCCAGACATAATTAATGGCAACCATGCTCGCCGCAGCCATGTCCTTCGTGATGTCCTCCGCAGCTGTGACCGTCGTGATGATGTCCCCCATGATGGCTGCACACAGTATCCGGGTCATAGTCCAGCGTTCCGGCAAGGAACTGCTCTACCTTCTCGTCCGCATCACCAGTACATCCCGGATAAAGCGCAATCCCCGCCTCCGCAAGCGCTGCGCGTGCTCCTCCTCCAATACCTCCGCAGATTAGCATATCGATTCCGCCGCCGAGAAGAAAACCTGCCAGAGCGCCATGTCCCTGTCCATTGGTATCTACAATCTCGGAATCCACAATCTTCTTATCCTCTACATGGTACACCTTAAATTTCTCCGTATGTCCAAAATGCTGGAACACCTGTCCATTCTCATAAGTTACTGCAATCTTCATCTGAATTTCCTCTCCTTCTGCATTATCTTTTCATTTATTTGATTATAGGGACAAACCGCCGCAAGTTCTTCCTTGTCTTTCCTGGTGTGCTGACCGAATTATATTCAGCCAAACTTCCTTGCCTATCCGTCCATCTGCCGCGTTGGATTTTCTATCCGCAGCCACCGCTACGCCGTCGAAAATCCTCCTTGCCTATCCGTCCATCTGCCGCGTTGGATTTTCTATCCGCAGCCACCGCTACGCCGTCGAAAATCCGCCTTGCAGATGAGCGAATATTCTGCGGAGTTTCGCCAGATATAATGCGGTCAGCACACTAGCGGCGCCCCTAATTATTATATAGTATAACACAAAAAGAATGACCTTCGTAGTCCCTTTACGCAAGTCATTCTTTATTACTCATTTGTTATATCAACGATTACTATATCAGGTCCTTATTCGGCAAACCCTACGATTCCAAACGCCCCCGGTCCGCCATGGCAGGTAATCACTCCTCCGGTCTGCACCCAGGTTATTTTCTTTACCCCCGCTTCATGGGCAGACTCCTCTGCCGCCTTCTTCGTCTCTTCTGAAAGCCCTGTCGCCCAAATCAAATAGATTTCATCCAGGGACAACTTCTGTCCAGCAATATATTCTTTCACCAGTTTTGGTACAATCTTGCTCATATTTCCTCGATATTTCTTCGTTGCCTGAAGGTATCCGTCAAGAATCTCAATACATGGATGCAGCTTTAGAAGGCTCCCTGCCAAAGCCGCCGCATTGCTGACCCTTCCTCCTGCCCGCAAAAATTCTAACGTATCTGGAACAAAGCACATCTTTACCCGTCCGGAAATGGCGACCGCCTGTCTCGCTGCTTCCTCTGCCGTCCACTCTGGATGTTCTCTCAAAAGCTCAGCTATTCTCACAACCACCGCATACTGTCCTGCGGATACCTGCTTGGTATCTACACAGGTTACCCCTTCTACATGTCCGGTATCAATTGCAATCTTAGCGCTCTGATAAGAACACGTGGTAACCGACGAATAGGCAAGATATAAAATCCGGCTCTCCGGATGCTTTTCCCTGATTTCACCAAATACCTTCGTAAAGTCTTCCGGCACACTGCCGCTGGTTTTTGGCAAAGTTCCGGTACGCTCATAATATCCATATATCTCCTCTGCCGGAAATGTTCCGTCATCCTTTGTCTCACTTCCAAATGACACATGCATCGGCACCAGTTGTATCCCATACTCTGCCGCCACTTCTTTTGTGATATCCGAACCTGTCTCTGCCAATATAATAATTCTATTCATATACCCCTCCCGAATTTTCGCAATAAGTAGTTTTTATTACTACATATTAATTGTATCCCTTTCTTTCTTATGATACAATTTACAAAGAGGAATAAAGTGTAAGTATTAATTATCCCACTAAACGAAAAGAAATCAGGAGGGTATGATGCGAAGATTCATCAATAAAAAATTTACGAAAAGAAACCGATTTACCCGACAATGCATTGGTGAAGCTATTTTATTTCTAATTCATCAGAAAGGCTTTGAAGCCATAACGATTTCCGATATTGTAAAAAAAGCGGGCGTTTCAAGAATGACCTTCTATCACTACTTTCATGACAAAACCGACGCCCTTAATAATTATCTTTATGAAGTTATCAATGGTTATGTGGAAGAATGTCCGGAGATAATTACTTTTCATATGCTTCAGGGAACAGCGCGAATACGCCATGCCCTCTGCTATTTTGACCGTTATGCTTTTCTTTTTATTACATTAGAAGAAGCGAATCTATATTACCTGATGATTCATGCTATAAATGATTACTTACAGCTTTACGTAGCTCCGCATTACTCAGGCTCTGTCTATGATTTGTATTACTATGCAGGAGCCTTGTTAAATGTATTTATCTATTGGGAAAAAAACGGAAAAAAAGAATCCGTCGACGAGCTTGTGCAGATTTTAGAGCGTCGGATACAAAATACGTAACCTACGTTTCTTCCTCATACTTTATTCGTTCTATCTCATCACTGACATGACTGGATTCCGTTTTCCGGATAACCGCGCCATGTTCTGTCAACGCCGCAAAAGGGGCAAATTGTGCCGCCCGCTCCCACAACGGCATCTGCGGATGGATTCTGGACACATGGCGCGGCAGATGAATGATATCCGCATATTGTCCAGACCCCTGCAAAGCGCTATTTGAATGATTCTTCTTGTTCTTTTCTTCACTCATAGTTCCCTCCTGCAAAACCTTTCTCAAGAAATTGTTGCTGTGAACGGATTGAACAGTAACGTTCAGGCCTTATGCCCGCCAATCTGATTATTCCGCTCTCTTGCCGTCGCGCCTTCTTCTAAATTCATGCCCTTCAATATAGCATTCTTTCCATATTTTTTCTTAATATCCAGCATAGTCTGCTGGAGCCTCCGCTCCCGTTCAAGGGCCTTTTTTTCTTCCTCCCGCTCTCTCTTTAGCTCCCCGTAATCTGTAAATAAATTCATCTGTTCATAAGTTTCCGTCTCTTGTGCCTGCGCTTCTTCTACCACATGATTTGCCGCTATATTGATTCTTCTTACCAACAAATTTTTATCTACAATCCTGTCGTACAATTCCATTACCGCATTCATAATTACTTTCGTCGAAGCTGTTTTCCTTCCCAGATTAGCGGTTCCATGCGCATGCCTCGGAACCAATCGACCATAATAATCTTTCGCTGTCTCCCCTTTGTAGGCATTTCTGATTTTCGGATTTTCCAGACTGCTCCTGTCAAAATTTACCGTAAGAACCATCTGGTCTGCTACCAGCCCCTTTTCCACCAATTTAAGGGCCACCTGCTCCGTCATTTCTCTGACTATCAATTTTGCTTTCTCGAAATCATAAGCGCACTGCAGCACCTGCCCGGAACCCATACTGTTATTTTCTGGTTTATACGCCTTAATATCCTCCATCCTGCAAGGTTCAAATCCCCATGCATGATCAATTAGAAGCTCTGCATTTACCCCAAACATATGATAGAGCAGCTCTTCATTGTAATAATCTCCAGGACCTCCCAGCGAACAACGGGCAATGTCTCCCATCGTATAAATTCCCTGCGCTTCCAGCCTTTTCGCATAGCCTCTCCCCACGCGCCAGAAATCCGTCAGAGGTTTATGGCCCCACAATAGCCTGCGGTAACTCATCTCATCCAGCTTCGCAATCCTAACGCCGTACTTATCCGGCGGAATATGCTTTGCAACAATATCCATTGCCACTTTACAGAGATACAGATTCGTGCCAATTCCTGCCGTAGACGTGATTCCCGTAGTCTCCAGCACATCTCTGACAATCTTCGCCGCCAGTTCCCTCGCCGTCATCTGATAAGTATTCAGATAATGCGTCACATCCATAAATACCTCGTCAATAGAATACACATGAATATCTTCCGGGGCTACATACTTTAAATAAATATCATAAATACGTCCGCTGTACTCCAGATACAGCGCCATTCTCGGCGCCGCCGTCACAAAATCCACCTTCAGCTCCGGCATATATTCCAATTCGATTGCATGCGCTGAGGCTCCGGTAAACGCTTGTCCCGGAGCCCTCTTCTGTCTTGCCGCATTCACTTCCCTTAATCTTCTTATCACTTCAAAAAGTCTGGGTCTTCCGGGAATCCCGTATGCCTTCAAGGAAGGTGAAACCGCCAGACAAATAGTCTTATCCGTACGGCTCTTGTCCGCCACCACAAGATTCGTATTCATCGGGTCTAATCCCCGTTCGATACATTCTACAGAAGCATAAAAAGATTTTAAATCAATTGCAATATACGTATACTCCCTGTTCATTGTCCTGCAAACTCCCGATTACTCTTTTACTTTTTACAAACCAGTTCCTTATATTTCTCTTCCAGTTTTTCCCATCCTCCGCCATCCTTCAGAAATTCCAGGCTTTCATCTTCCCGAATGTACTCCAAAAGACTGCTCCTCGTCTGTTCTGTAAATTCCCGGCTTAACGCCCGGAAAGTCATATGCTCATAAAGCGGTGATTTCGTGTAATCAGCAATGCTCTCTACTGACGCCAGCATTCTGTCGATAATGTCTATAGCTGTATCCGCATCCTTCTCCGTTACCGCCAGCTCTAGTTTCCCCAAGACCTCATTGTACACGCCCATATCATATACTCTGGCCAGTTCCTCTTGCTTTTCTGCCAACAAACGGGCCTTGTCCATATTCTCGTCTTCCACAACAAGTGTGAAAATGCTGTAAAACAGCATACGCGCCGTCTGATAATTTGAAAACAACAATTCCTCATACGCCTTATACGCCTCGTCTCTTCTCCCTGTCTTACTGTACAGAGACGCTTGTTTTCTCTTCTTCTCCGGACTCTGGTCAGAAAAACAGGCCAGATATTCCTCCGCCTTCTCATATTGCCCATTCCTCTCATAATATGCAAATAGTGAGTCGGCAGCTTTGACGCGGACTTCTTCCTCTCCGCTCTCCAGCGCTCTGTTATACCACTGAATAATAAATTCATCATACCGTCCCGCCGCTTCCACATCTTTGGTAAGGCGATGAACATCAAGAATCAGCGCAAGCTGCCAGAAAAGCTGTCCACAGTTCGGATACAGCCGAAGCTTCTCTCTGGCCCATGCAAAAGCTTCTTCATAAGTCTTATCTTTCAGCATGGAATCCAATTCCCGAACGATAACTCCAATTTCTTCCGCCGTCAATTCTTCCTGGAAGGCCAAGAGCGCGTCAACGGAAATCCCCAGCAGTCTTGCAATTGGGGCAAGCAACATAATATCCGGATAGGACGCTCCATTTTCCCACTTATTTACTGCCGGCGCCGTTACTCCAAGATAGTTTGCCATTTCCTCCTGCGTCATATTCTTTTCTTTACGATTCTTACGAATTATCTGTCCAATCTGCATAAAATACCTCCCCAGGTGATTTTTTGCATCGGCCTTTGCTGATTCAAGCATAGCAGAGTCCTTTCCCTTTTACAACTGAAACGGCGTTAAATATTGTTTAAAAAATTTAACTTATATTCACTTTTTTACCGCTTTTCGTGAAAATATAAGCCTCCGCTGCAAGCATCGCAAAGAAGAGTATAAACCCAAAATACGCCAGAAATTTTCCTGCCTTTGCTCCCGGAGCATGATAGACAATTTGAATCTGATGCTCTCCCTTTCTGACGGCGCACCCTAAAAACGCCTTATTTACTTTCTCCGCAACCGTCTTTCTTCCATCTACAAAAATTTCAAAACCTTTGTCATAAGGAATAGAAGTAATAAAATATCCTGTTTCACGAACCTTTATGTCGCCCTGAATCTGGTTGCCCTTTGTCTTCTCCCAGTCTACTTTAAAAGGAGACTGATACAATTTTTTATCCGTCTCTTTTGTATCTTTCAATATGCCGGAATCTGCAAGAAAGCATTCCACATTCAAAATTTCATAATCTCCCTTTCCAAACTCAAGATATACATCCGACACTCCTGGCTCCAGCACCGTCGCATAAGTAAATTCGGTGTTTCCGTTATAATAAATATGATTTCTAGCGCTGAGCTTGTTGCGGATTCCGTTTATCCACACTGCCGCGTCCTGATTCGGACGGAGGTTCTTCACTTGAAATTGCAGAAAAACCAGAGTTCCTTCCAGCGCGTCCTCTTTCCCTCCCGCTTTGTCATAGAAAGCCGCTTTCTCAGCCGGGGCTGAATCTGTACCGGGTTCTATCCGGCATACTGCGCCCGTCTTACGTTCCGCCTCAATATGATAAGAACCCTTTGCTAACGGTTCGATTGTCAGCCCCTCTTTTTTCACCTCCGGCACATGCAAATCCGCTGGAATTGTAACTGCCTCTATCTCATTTTTCCATTCCACCCCTTTATCCTTACTGTTTCTCACAACCGCGTATCTCATGAGCGCCGTCTGATTGCAGGGAAATTTCAGCTTGTCATAGTCCTGTTCTCCAACTATCCTGTTTGTAGCGTAAGCAATGGGCGCAGTATCCGCGCTGCGGTAAACTACCCGCTCCCCTTCTCTTTCACAAGGCTCATATCCCGCTGCCGCCGCCACCGTTTCATCTTCCGCGCTTCCCACGATATATTTGACTCCCAAAAGCTTCCGGTACAAGGGATTTTCCGACGTCGCCTGCATCAATTCATTGCGGAAAGGCTCCTCCACTCCGAATACCTCCTTTCGGAATCTGCTGTAATCAGCGTTGCCGGCGGAAGAATATAGTGACGAAACCCATTGTCTGGTATTCCATATCCGATTTAAGTTTGCTGACTTCTCCTCCTCATTACCGCTCTGCTCCAGCCTCCAGAACCCTTCTTCCTTAGCCAGCGTCCGCTCAATCAGTCTTTCTGTTCTTTCATCTGTTATATGCTCATAAGTCCTCACATCCAGCTCTCCCCCAGCGGCGCCGTAGAAAAAGCTCCCGCTAAGAAACAGACAGATAACCGATGGAATTGTCAGAAACAGCATACTGTTATACCGCCAGTATATACAGAAACATACCAAAAACAGAACGCTCTCTGCCAGAATCATATATCGCCGGAAAGGTTCTCCAGCCAATTCATTTCCATGAATATAACTAACAAGCAGCCATACAACGGTAAGAAGATATGCCATAATATTCACTCCAAAAGGTATCTCCCTGTTCTTCTGCTTTTCCAAATACACCGCCGTAATATAGCAGAGAAGCGGCAGAAACGGAATCAGCGCCTTGCCCCGCACATACAGACCTCCATTGAGAACCCACTGAAAAAACGGTATTACAAAAATTAGCAGACAGCTCCCATGCAGCAGTCGTTGACTCCATTTTCGGTAAAATAACCCGGTTATCAAAATCGTAATAATTAACGTTGTGAGACCGGCTCCATACGCGCCATGAACCAGACTCTCCAGCGGAAGCGCCGGCATAAGAAGCTTCCCCGCCTCTATACCTTTCCCTTGTTTCTGCCTTCCCAGTATCGCATAAGCCGTAGGCGCCAGAAGAAATCCACTCATCAGAATTGCCGCAATCATTGGCGTCACAAATTGAACGGCAGCTCTCAGAAAATCGACGAATGCTCTCCGGCATCTGCGCATACTAGTCCTTCCTGGCCGCATCGCAAAATTACACGTTAGCCTGCCGACTTCTTCCGGCATTTCTTTATATTCTATATACCTCGTCAGTCCATACAGCGCCAGCGCCATCATTCCGCCGATACTGAAATAAAAACTGCTCATAATCATCAGAAACACACCAACTACATAGAGCCCTGACCGCCCCTTCTCAAAATGCCGGTCCACCCCCAACAACGCCATATATAAAAACGGCATATAATTCACAAACATCACTTGATGGCAAGACTGAAAGATAACCGGTCCCGCAAGGAGAAACAGTACCGAAACAGGCAGACTGATTTCCCAGGAAAATCCTCTCTGGCAAAGCCAGTAATAAAGCAGACTTACAGAAATAATAATACCGGCTATACTGGCAGCCATCAGGTAATCCCCCATTTTTACGAAGGGAAGAGCATAGGAAAGTAAATAAATGGGACTGTATAATCCGTAATAAGAGAAGTAGTAAATATTCTGCCCCCCTCCTAAGCTCCCTGCAAACTCTGGAAACAATTCTCCGGTATCATAAAACTGCCGCCTGAAATAATCCGGCAATACGCTGTGCTGACTAAGCCAGTCCACTTTTACACCAAATACGTTCTGACTCCCTGTAAAAACCAAACAGCAAATAACCGTCAGCACACAGAGAAATATATAGGGCAGCAATTTTGTTCCCTTACCTGTTACCGTCGTCCTCCTTCCGGCTATTCCACTATTTCCTGTTCTGTCTGTTATTCTGCCGGTCATCTTCCCCACGGCTCTTCCAGTTATCCTGCCTGCCGCTCTCCCTGCCGTCCCGCTTCCCATATTCAACGTTTTCAATTCCGTTCACCATCCTCGCTGGAGTCTCTCAATATAAATATAGGCCGGTGTTTTGTCTCAAGATAAGTCTTTGAAAGATACTGTCCCACAATTCCCGTACACAAAAGCTGTACGCCGCTGACCATAAAAATAATACATGCCAGCGACGGCCATCCCGACACCGGATCGCCCCATACAAGCGTCCTCACAATAATCACAACAATCAGCAAAAATGAAAGCCCGCAAAATAATACGCCCACAATCGCCGCCAATGACAGCGGCGCTACCGAAAATCCGGTAATTCCTTCCAATGAATAACAAAATAATTTCTTTAGCGACCACTTGGTCTCTCCTGCCGAACGCTCCACATTTTCAAATTCCAGCCATTTGGTCCGAAATCCGACCCATCCGAAAATCCCCTTGGAAAAACGGTTATATTCACTCATTTCGAGAACCGCATCAACCATCTTGCGGTTCATCAGCCGGTAATCTCTCGCTCCATTTACAATCTCTGTCTTAGAAATTCTATTTACGAATCTGTAGAAACGCTCCGATAAAAAAGAACGGATTCTTGGCTCTCCTGTTCTTGTGCTGCGTTTCGTTGCAACACTGTCATAATACCCTTCTCTCAGAATATGGTACATATCAGGCAGCAGAGCAGGCGGGTCCTGCAAATCAACATCCATTACCGCAACATAGTTTCCCTCAGCCGCCTTCAGTCCGGCATATATCGCCGCCTCTTTCCCAAAATTTCTGGAAAAAGACAGGTATCTGCAGCGTGTATCCTTCTGATTTAACTCCTTCATAATCCGGAGCGTGCCGTCTAAGGAGCCGTCGTCCACAAAAATCAGCTCAAAATCCAGCGCCACTTTTTCCGTCTTTTGATTCATTGACTCCATCACCCGATTCATTTCCTTGTAATAAATGGGAAGAGCCTCCTCTTCATTCCAGCATGGAATTACTACCGATATTTTATCCATCTGTCATCCCTCCTGTTGTCGTTTTCTTCTGGTTACTGTTCATTTTGATTAGCAACATATTTTTCCAGTTATCTTACGCTCCATATCTTAAGTATTGCCAAAAATATTTCTAAAGTTTTCTTAAGAAAAACACATTATTGCTTAAATTTCTGTATAATTAAGGTGGTAATTATTCTGTAATTATTTACAGCTCAGAGAGTATATGGCTCTTTATGCAAGCTACATACTCTCTGAACTGTAATCCGCAATTTTCGTATGGAGGTTTTACACATGGATTCAACTAGACAGAATATCTTCCAGGTATTGGTTGTGGATGATAATCCTGAAATCAGGGAAATTATACAGATACTTCTGAGCAGTGAAGGATATCAGGTAACAGAAGCCAAAACCGGAAACTCGGCTCTTGAGAAGCTGGCTCAGATTTCTTTTGACATCATTATACTCGATATTATGATGCCGGGTCTGAATGGATACCAGACCTGTCTGGAAATACGCAAAATCACCAACGCACCCATTTTATTTTTAAGCGCCCGCACCAAAGACAGCGATAAACTGCTGGGGTTTTCCAGCGGAGGCGACGATTATTTAGCCAAGCCCTTTTCCTACTCTGAACTGACAGGCCGGGTAAAAGCGCTGATTCGTCGTTATCATATCTATCAGGGCGTCCGAGAATCTACCCTTCCCGCCCCGCAAATGCCTCCCACTACTCTCCGCTACCGGGAACTGGAAATCAACACCGAAACAGAAGAAGTTCGCAAAGATGGCAGGCTTCTGGAACTGACAGATACGGAATATGCCATATTAAAGCTCCTGACCACAAACCGGCGTCAGATATTCTCTGCCGAGCGTCTCTATGAAAGTATCTGGCACGAGCCTTACTATTATGGCGCCAATAATACGATTATGGTACATATCCGGAACCTTCGCCGTAAGATTGAACCAGAGCCGAAAAATCCTGTCTTAATAAAAACTATCTGGGGAAAGGGATATCGCTGTGATTAATTTTAAGAATATGAAAATACGCACCCAGCTTTTCCTGCTAATCTTTGCAGCAGGTCTCTTTTGCTTTCTGCTGTACAATTCTATGTGGAAATATAAATGGCAGGTTTACGAGCTGCTGCAGTCTTCTCCCGCCATACTCCAGCATATCTTTCCCGGCCCCCAGGATGATTTTTGGATGACAATCCGCACAGAAGCGTTAAATTACGATATACCTGAGTCCGAAACGGACGCGGACGGCAACAAAGCAATAGCTCCTTTTTTCGAGATTGCCGATCCATATACCTCCATCTATATTTACGGAATAGAAGACGGATTGTATCGGGCAGGCACAACTCCTTCCTACTTTGATACCGGCAGTTCCATGTTTTTTAACAGTCTTTATCAATGGTCAGACGGACAGGGAGAATATGAACAGGATCTCGTTGTAGAATTTAGAAATGGATATGCCCAGGTAATAGTTCACTTTCTTCATCCCACCTTTTTTGTAGCGCCATATTTCTTTTTCTGTTTTGGGCTCAGTATGATTATCTTCTTTGTCGTTATCCTGCTTTTTATCAGCAGGAAAGTAAATTCTGTCATTCTTCTAAAGCAGAAAATACTTCAGATGGCCGCTGGGGATTTAACCTCTCCCATACCTAAACTACAGCAGGACGAAATCGGTATTCTGGCACATGAACTAGACGGCCTGCGCATTGCGCTTCACGAAACCATCACCCAGGAACAGGAAAGCCGCCTTGCAAATCAGGATTTGATTTCCGCGCTTTCACATGACCTGCGCACGCCTCTTACCATATTAAATGGATATCTGGAAATTGCAAAATTAAATAAAAAGCCGGAAATGCAAGAAGAGTACCTCAACCGCTGCTTAAATAAAACCGACGAAATCCGCCAGATGACAGATCGGATATTTGAATATGCCCTGGTATACGAAGAAGCAGAACTTCCCGTCCTCTCTGCTCTTCCTGTTGGCGCCTTATACCGGTATCTGTCGGAAAATGCAGACTTTCTCCGTCTGACTGGCTTTCTGGTATCCCTGGAACTGCCGGAAACACTTACGTCACTCAGCCAGTCTTCTGAGCCAAAGTCTCAAGACACCCTTTACTTTTCCGGTGATGAAACTCTACTTACCAGAATATTTAATAATCTCTTCTCTAATATCATAAAATACGGGACAAAAAAAGAATTGGTAATCATTACCGGTTCTATAGCAACTGACCATATACTAATCAGCCTTTTCAATACCGTAAAACAGGAGTCTTCGGATATTGAAAGTACACAGATTGGATTGAAGAGCGTTCGTAAAATGCTGGAACTAATGGGCGGGACATTGCAGACAGAACAAAATGACGTCGAATATACTGTGCGGCTTGAGCTTCCGGTTTATCCCTGTTCGAGTAACGGTTGATAAATTACTTATTATATGTATGAATATTGTACCATTTGTAACTATGATGCGACAACCAAAAACTGCAGGCACAACAAACGGGAAGCCTTTTTTTACAAGGCTTCCCGCTATTTTTACATTACTCGAACTCGATTTTGACGACTATATATTGTCTCTAATCAGTTGTTCTTCCACCTCATATTATATAATCATTCTAAATATTCCACACATTATTTCCCGTTCAGGAACTTTTTGCAATCATGCTTGTCTATAATTTCTTCTTCTCAACACTTTTCAAAAAGGTTTTCTTTAATTCTTGCGGCTTATAGAAAAAGTGTTCTTCCGATTTACTTAATCGTTTTTCAACTCGCTTAATCTTCAACAATTCCATAGAACAAATAAAGTCTGCTGCCTGTAATAGCCGATATTTCTGCGGTTCAGCTTTTCTAAATTCTACATTCGAAAATTGTATTGAAAATACCGCATTTAGAATTGTGCTAAGTTCAACCTGACCATTATCATAATAAACAATAATCTTATCAAATCCCGAAAAAAACTCGATACGTTCGCTTAACGATCTATTAATTGCCTTTGCCAATCTACCAGACAACGCAATCTTATCTGTTGCTTCTCTTCTATCCACGATAACTGTTAAATAAGAAATCGGACATCTATTCACAAAATTAAGCATTTTATACAGCAATTTCCTTCGCTCATCTATAGAATATCTTGCAAATACTTCCTCCCGTCGAATGACCGGACCTGTATGTATATATTCTACATCAAATCCCGAGCTACGGACACTTTCTTCTAACTTTGAAACATGTTCTTCTATGTCATCATCCTGATTATGAAAAACAAAAGTTACCAAATAGTATGCCGGTCGCTCTTTTATTACTCCGAAATCTCCGGATTCATCGATAAACACACTCAGTTCTTTCATTAATACTATCCTTTATAAATAATAGAAATGGCGGGAAATTCTTCCCGCCTACGGTGGTCCAAAGAGCTTTCGCCCAGACCAAAACTGTAACTCGTTACAGTTTTATTCTATTTATACAATACTATATCTATACATGATTTGCAAGTATTTTTCCCACCTAACCTTGCCAAATCACTCCATCTATTTTCAAGGAAAGTAAAATTGCTCATGCTCATGTCTCCTTCGTACATTTATTACATCCATCTCTGAATTGTTTTTATCTCTTTATATCTATCATACAAATTACTTATTATATGTATGAATATTGTACCGTTTGTAACTATGATGTAGCAACCAAAAACTGCAGACACAACAAACGGGAAGCCTCGATTTACAAGGCTTCCCGCTATTTTTACATCACTCCCATTCAATTGTCCCACAAGGCTTCGGCGTCAAATCATAAAGCACCCTGTTCACGCCCTCCACTTCGTGGGTAATCCGTTCTGTAATATGCTCCAGCAATTCAAACGGTACATTCTCTACAGTCGCCGTCATTGCGTCTACCGTATTTACTGCACGAAGGATAACCGGATACGCAAAGGTTCTGGCTCCTTCCGACACACCCACCGACCTAAAATCTGGTACTGCGGTAAAATACTGCCACACTTTGCCTTCCAGCCCGTTCTTCGCAAATTCCTCACGAAGTATCGCATCAGATTCCCGAACAATTTCCAGACGTTCGCGGGTAATAGCTCCAAGACAGCGCACTCCAAGTCCCGGCCCCGGAAACGGTTGACGGTAAACCATGCCGTCCGGAAGTCCCAGCGCCTTCCCTACCACGCGTACTTCATCCTTATATAAGAACTTCAAAGGCTCTACAAGTTCAAATTGCAAATCTTCCGGCAAGCCGCCTACATTGTGATGCGCTTTTACTCCGTCGCTCTCAATAATGTCTGGATAAATCGTCCCCTGAGCCAGAAATTCAATTCCTTCCTGCCCTCTTGCTTCTTCCTCAAACACCCGGATAAACTCTGCTCCAATAATCTTACGCTTTTTCTCCGGCTCTGCAACGTCCTTTAGCTTATCCAGAAAACGGTCCACTGCATCTACATAGATTAAATTAGCATCCATCTGATTGCGAAATACTTCTACTACCTGTTCCGGCTCGCCTTTACGCAAAAGTCCATGGTTCACATGTACGCATACCAACTGCTTTCCAACTGCCTTAATCAAAAGCGCCGCAACAACAGAAGAATCCACTCCTCCCGAAAGCGCCAACAGCACCTTTTTATCTCCAACCTGCGCCTGAATCTCTTTTACCTGCCCGGCAATAAAAGCTTCTGCCAGCTCTGTCGTTGTAATCCGTTCCATACTGTCCGGTCTCTTATTATTACCCATTCTGTACCTCCATCAAATTTTATTGATTCCATCTTATCAAATTCGATGATTTTCGTCAATCATTGGTTAAACATAGCGCCGGTTTACACGCTTTCAGGATTACAGTTCACAGGTGATTTGGTAAACAGCGGGTTATCAGGCAACTCCCGATATCCATACAGTCCGTTCTATTTTTTCATTCTCGGCTCAAATATCCTTGACGCCAGATATCCGAAAATCAGCGCCGCGGAAATCCCCACCGCGCTGGCCTTAAATCCCCCCATAAAGATTCCGATAAATCCTTCGTCCTTCACTGCTTCTTTTACGCCTTTAAACAGTGTATTTCCAAATCCCAGCAGCGGTACGCTCGCTCCGGCTCCCGCAAAATCCTGAAACGGCTGATAGATTCCAAGAAATCCAAGCACCGCCCCACTGCACACAAGAAGTACCATAATCCTTCCCGGCATCAGCTTTGTCCGGTCTAACAATATCTGCGCCAACGCACAGATTAATCCGCCGACCCAGAACGCATTGACATAATCCATTATATTCACAGTTATTCTCCCTTCTTTTAACAGTGCTCCAGCACAATGCCATGCGCGATTCCCGGAACACTTTCTCCCTCGTTGAAACTGACCGTAGACATGAGCGCGCCTGTCGGTACAAACAATACTTTTTTCCACTCGCCTTTTTCAATCTTCGGCAAGATATAAGCGGCAAGGGTCGTAGCCGCACAACCGCATCCGCTGCCTCCCGCATGAGTATCCTGGGTCTGCTGGTCAAATATGGTCATGCCGCAGTCCATGTGATTCTTCATGATATCCAGTCCCTTTTTCCGCATCAAATCAAAAAGGATACTCTGCCCCACATACCCCAAGTCTCCGGTGACAATCCGACTGTAGTCGTCCGCCTGCCTTTCAAAATCCGCCAGATTAATCGCTATGGTATCTGCCGCCGCAGGCGCCATACAGGCCCCCATATTCTGGGAATCCTTTAGGCCGTAATCTACAATTTTTCCAACGGTGATTCCCGATATTCTGACATGGCTTTTTTTATTTCCCACCACAAAAGCGCCGCTTCCGGTTACAGTCCACTGGGCAGACAGCGGTCTTTGATTAGCATAGCTGAGAGGGAATCGAAATTCCTTCTCCGCCGTTCCGAAATGGCTGGAGGTAACTGCCAGCATATGTTCCCCGTATCCTGCCGCCACGCACATAGACGCCAGCGCCAGAGCTTCTCCTGAAGTAGAGCAGGCTCCAAATAAGCCAAACAGGGGAATCTGAAAGCTTTCCAACCCCATAGAAGTTGCAATTCCCTGTCTCAAGAGGTCTCCGCCAAACAGATATCTAACCTTGTCCGGCGTAAGTTTCGCCTTTCCCAAAGCCAGTGTACAGGCTTCTTTCTGCATGGTTCCTTCCGCAGCTTCCCAGGTCTCCTCCCCAAAAAGATTTTCCGAGTCCGTCATATCAAAATATTTCCCCAGCGGCCCTTCGCTCTCCTTCTTTCCCACCACAGTCGCGCTGCTCATAATATAGGGAGACTCAGAAAATGCAATACTCTGAACTCCCTTTGTTTTCTGAATCATATCATATCCACCTTCCATACTGTTCATACGCTCTGGTTTCAGCTCATCCTTAAAAAACCTGCGTCCCAGAACGTATCAGATTCTTTTCCTTCCCTTAGTATGGAAGTTTTTCAAAAAATTATACCCAAGGGCATTGTATGAAGGAATGCCCCTGGGTTTACTAATCTATCCCGCCTTCTATCATTTTCAGATAATTCCCTTTATCAATATGCATCATAGAAATCTGATTCTGATGCCTGCGGAATCCATACACGCAGTCCACATTGCGAATCAAAGACTGCAGACGCTCGTCTGGCACGCACACAATCAACTGCAGTTCCAGCTCCCTTGCATAGCGCAGACACACCTCGCTCCGTTCCTTGTCCATCTTAGAAAATGCTTCGTCCAACAGTACCAGCCGTATCTTAGAATCCCGGTTGCTCTGCTGCATATACAGCATAGCAAATCCTGCCAGAAGCGCCACGTATTTTGGGTTCTGTCCTTCGCCGCCAGAATCCCTGCCAGCCATCTCATCTACTGCGTTTTTCTTAATATTTCCCTGCTCGTCCTCCACTCTTTCATACATACTGAAAGTTAGATAGTTGCGATAATCCGCATATTTTTCCATTTCTTGCTTGTGGAGGGAGCGTTTTTCACCATCTTCGTTCCGGGGCGGCATGAATTTTTCGGTAAGCATCTGTATCTGCCGCTCGTATTTCTGGTAAAATTCATCCTCCCCTAAACTTAGCTGTCCTTCAAATCCATCGTTATAAAGTACTTTGCTGTCAAGCTCCGACGCCATCAGCATCTCATAGAACTGCCCATTCTCATTCTCTGCCGGAAGAATATCAATCTGATAGGTACTGTCTGAAAAACGAATTTTTGACAGCATCTGGTTAATCTCTCTCTTGTGACGATAAGCGGCTTTGATTTCCCCATGAATCGTCGCAATCACATTCTCTCTCAGAGAATGGTAAACCAGACGATACTGTTTCTCAAATTCTTCTTTGTATTTCGGCTCATAATCTTTCTGAAGCTGTTCTAACACTTTATCATACGCATCGTTATCCCGTTCAACTCCGGTAAATCCGTACGCGGGATACTCTCTGTTAAAATGATTTCTCGCGATGGTTTTCTGATCTGCCGCCTGCTCTTCCTGCTCTCCAAGCCGCGCAAACTGCTCATGCTGCTTTCTGCGGTAGGTATTTTCTGTCTGCTTTTCTAAATTCCCCTTCACCTCTGCAAGAAGCGTCTCATTTACCGTAAATCCTTCCGTCAGATTGGCAAGCTTTTCCCTAAAATCACCCAACTCTTTCTCTACCGTTCGGTAATCTCCTTCTCGCCCAATGCGCTCTTTATTAATCCGATTCATCTGCCTGTTAAGCTCTGCAAGCGCCTGATTAAGACCCTCCAGCCGTTCTTTTAGTCGGGCGGTAAAGGTTCCGTCCTCCAGCCTGCGAAGCTCTTCCTCCAGCATCTTTCGTTTCTCCAGATAAGTTTCCAGCTCTTTAGCCGCAGAAGAAAGCTGCATAAGCTGTTCCGGATTCTGATTCAAACGCTCGAATTTCTGCGCCTGATTTAAGGTTTCCTGCAGCTGAATGTCCGCAATCAGCAGTTTTTGCAATTCGTAGACCTCATCCTCCAACTCTTTTAGCTTTGTCTTAGAAACCCTGGTTCCAATGCAGGCATACCGATTATAGTCATCCTCTCTTAAGTGCCGAAAGATATAATTACTGTAGGAATAACAATCTGGCGTTACGCCGTCGCGCACTTTATGCAGTTCGTCCACTGTCTCACATTTATAAATTCTTCCGAGATACTTTTTCAAGCACAGCTCAACATAAGGCTTGTCAGTACTTACCGCGTCATATAGTGTTCCCTCGTCCGCACTGGGATTATCCCTCTTGATTGCTGCCGTATTTATTAAGTCCACTTCTTCAAACTCTTTTCGTTTTATCCTGCGGAAAATCTTTGCCGCGTCCAATGCGTACTGCGGTTCAACAATCAGGCTGTGCTTGATGCGCCCCAGCCTTCCTTCAATGGCATTTTTCCATTTTTCATCCGTAATATCAAAGAGATCTGCAAATATTTCCACGTGAACTGTTCGTCCATACTGACTTCCAAGCTCGCTCTGCAGCTGTGCTCTGGCGCTTTTTAAATCCTTTCGATAAGGCTTCCTGTCATTTTTTAAATCTTCCACCGCCTCTTTCTTATCATTTAACTCTTTTTTCGTCCTGCGAATACTGTCTTTTAGCTCCGCCAGCTCTTCCCCAATCATTTCCAGTGCATTTTCAATTCCGCGCTTCAGCTTCTCAAAGGCGGATACCGACGCCTCTCCTTCTAATATCTCGTCAATACACTGCAAAGTCGGATTACTGACATACCCGCTGATGTCCTCATCCTCCGCCCATGCCTTCAATCCGTCAAGAATCTCTCTCCACTGTCTGGAATTTCCCTCAAGAAGACCGACGGTGGTCTGCATATCCTCCATTTCCTTCTTCTTTACGCCATAGTCGCTCGCGTGAAACTCCGCTTTTACCTCAATCAGCTCATCCGTCTTTTGTTTTTTGTCGCTTTCTAGGGTATTGTATTTCTCCTCTAATTCGGAAATTCTTGCGCCAATCTCCTTCAAGTCCTCTTCCTTCGCTTCCACTCGCATCTTGCAGCTCTCAATATCCAGAATCTTTAAGATACGCTCTACGCGCAGTCTGTCCGCCTTCACTTGATTCAGCTTCCGGTTCTCTTCCCGTATCTCGCTAAGAATTGCAATCCGACGCTCCAAATCATCTACCCGCTCCTTTATCTCGCGGTATGCTCCTAACTGTCTGCTAATCGCAGATACCGTATCCTCCTTACTCTTAGGAAACATGTAGTCCCGGATAAACTGTCCCGTACCATCCGCCATCCGAAGAGCAATTGCGCTCTTCTCCATGGTCATGAAACGTCCTGGATCAATGTATCCGAATATAATATCATACAGCGTATTTAAGTAGGCCTCTTTTGACGGATAGATACGGTTGATATCCAGACTTCCCTTATTCTCTTCCGACTTGCTTCTCAACTCAATCAGCTTCTTTAATTGTGCCGCCGTATAAGGCGTTCCATCCTCCGTTAAATATCCATTTTCCGGAAGCTCTCCCACATGACTGAAGAAATGATATTTTCTCAAATCCTGATCATTCTTCCCCACTTCAAAAACAGCCCCGATACAGGTTATCATCCTGCTTCCGGTATCTTCAATCTCCAACACAATCTGGGAGCAAAAGTCCACATGTTCCCGGTTTGCAGTTCCGTCCTTCTGAGCTCCCCTCAGATAACTTAATACGCTTCTCCTGTTTTTCGCGTCGTCCGCCGCCTTATTTAAAAACGCGGCCGACACACTTCCATATAGAATAACCTGTATCGCATCCATCACTGTAGACTTACCTGAGCCGCTTTTTCCACTGAACAGGTTCACATACTCATGAAATTCTAATACTTTGTGGCTGATTCCGCCCCAGTTATTTATCAGCATCCGTCGAAATAATTTCTTCGATTGTTTCATCCTCTGCGGCCTCCTCCCTGTATTCGTCGAGCAGCTCGTTCATATCCGCTGCGCTCACATAGAGATTAATCGTGCTGTACAGATAAATCGGCGTCTTATCTTCCACATCCCGCACAGAACCCGGAAGCTCGATTATCTGATGTCTGTTCATAAGATACAGCGCCTCTCGCCACTCTGCACCGGCAAGCTTCCGATTCAGGAGATTCGTATTCTTGCCGTATTCCCGGATTTCCTCAAGGTTTGTTACCGTTGCATGAAGCCCCTCGCCAAGAATCTTATCCCGGTAAATCATCTTAACCAGCAGGATGATAATCGTCGAAGTCAGACTGATTTTCTCCGTCTCAACTCCGTCTCCCTTCAACCGGAAGATATGCTCCTGCGGGTCATGCTCCAATTCGCAGCCCAGCACTGACAGATAATCCTCTATAAACCCTTTATGCCTGATACAGAGTTCATAATCCGGATTATCCCTTGGTGCTAACGTTACCGGATCATACCTCATCTGTAAAATGCAGGTCTGCCGGAATAATTTGTTTATTGTTCTCTTTAAATTCTCCGCCTCGCTGACAGACAATTCTTCCATATATGCCATATACGCAGCCATCTGTTTACTCCTTAATCTTTAGTTCGGAAAAACGGTATCCTTTCGGATTCTCAAACTCCTGCCCAATCGTAATCTCCCTGTCGCTGTCCGCAATTTCCACCGCGTCCTGCCACACAAAGAACAACTTCTCCAAATCCTCCATGGACTGCACCGTATCCTCTGTTACTGTAAATACGCCGTTTCGCTCATTCCTTTTTCGGAAAGCGTCAATTTCCTGTCTGGTATATAAGGGCTTTAAAATAAATCCGTCCAACTCTTCCTGTTCTTCTCCCCGCACTACCGCCTGCGGCTGAAATTCTGCTCGTTTTGTATTCTTACGCCGGTACAGACTCTGCCCGGTCATTGCCCGGTATCGTCCGGTAAGCTTCATATTGCAGGCCAGCTTCTCCAGCATCTCCTCTTGCTTATTACTCTGATTCAAAAGCTTTACCAAAGCCACTGTCCGGTCTTCCTCCATAGCGCCTTCCATCAGAATATAGCGGATTCTTGCCGCCGCCCGGCTGGCAAATACTGTCTTCTGTTCAATCAGCTTATTATATCTTCGCTCTATCGCGTCAAATTCTCTCTCAATCCGGCAAATCAGGTTCGTCGCCTCCTCGCACAGCGCGGCCATCCTTTCTATACGGCTTATCTTTATCTGGTAACCGACCTCCCATTTCTTTACTGAGCGCGGCTCTTCTATGCTCTTTTTCTTCTTTTCCTCTGTCTCTATTCCTCTCTCTATCGCCTCTGTCCGTCCGCCTGTTTCTTGTAACTGTCCGGCCGCTTCTTCCAGTTTCCGCTTCTGCTCCAAAAATTCCTGTCTTCTGTCCTCGTTTTCACTGAGATTCTGAGCTATCAGCTCCTTTACAGCCTCTTTATACCGATAAAAGCTGTCTGTCGTGGTCAAAATCGCATATTTTCTGCTGTCGCTGTTGTTAATTTCTTTCACCAGCACCTCCTGGATTCCCAGAAAACTCCTCTGTCTGGACAGCTCGTCAAAATATCCCCGCATACCCTCCTGCATATTGGCAAGCATCTGTAACAGGGCGCGCGAAGCCTGCAGAGCACTCTTTAAAATCTCATTATTCTTCTCTTTATCCGCACTGTAAGTATACAGATAGCTGTAAACCGCCAGCACACTCTCCCGTTCTCTGGTATGCTCCTCGCTGTGCAGGCGGACAAATAACTCTACAAACATCTGACTGTACTCCGGAAACGACACCACGTAACTGTCCAGAACTTCGTCATAATCCCGTCTAAGCCATCCCCAATCCTCCAGATGTTTCAGACAGATTGACGCCATATTGGTCCGATTCAGAAGTTCTCCCTCCTCGTCAAATTCTTCCTCGCTCAAGTCAGGCGCCTGAGCTGCAATCCGTTCATTCATAATACTGCGGCACTCCGTCTCCGTCAGTCCAAGCAGCGAATACGAACGTGCAGACTCTTCGTAAATTCCAATTAAAAACTGCTGGTAATAGTCCATATATTTGCTTGCAAACAGCCTGTAAAACTCTCTCGGTATTCTGTCGGCTAAATTCATATACCCCTTTTCCTCCATATAACAATTTACCCCCAATATAACAACAATCTGCGCGAAGGGTATCTATAAAACCCTCCCCACAGACTGCAGCACATCTATTTTACAAACGGCTTTCCGATATAAGGTATGTAAAAAAGCGCCTTCCCTTCAATCATGCCATATCTAACTTCTTCTTCATCCTCCGATGAATTGGCTCTCCCTTTCGTGTGGAACGTATAACAGCCGCTCCCTTTATCATTCTCAGTTATTCTTACAATTTCTTGCGTAATCAATAAGCCCTCCTGATTCTTATAAGTAATAATGTCTCCTGTCCCAAGCTTTTCTGCCGGAGCCTGACAGGAAACAATCAGACTGCCTTTGGGAAGCGCGTTCCCCATGCTCTCTGACATCATACAAAACAGATGGATACGAAAAGAAATCAGATTCGTAATAATCAATGCCAAAAGCAGCAAGACAATGACGAATTTTGTAGAAAAATTCTTCGTTTTTTTACGTTTTGAAGCAGGCTCTTCTATCAGAACCTGCCCCTGAACGTTGTCGACTTCTTCCGGATTCACTTCTTCTTTCTTCTTACACTGCTTCGCAGCCTCCTGTTCTGCTGCTCCCTGATTCCCCTTTTCCTGACGCTTCGCTCTTTCCCAATCATCCCCATGGAACAATTCTTCCGGACTTGGAAGATACTCTGCAAAATCGCCCCATTCTTTTCTGTCCATAAACTATGACCTTTCCCATGCCAGCGTGTGCTCAAAATTTCCACACACATCTTATCACAATGCAATTTCAAAACTTTTCACGCTTCTTTTGCTATTTACGTTTCATTCTCTTCTTCATGCTCTCCCGAACATACTTTTCAAGTTTTGAACCCACAGCTCTGCCTTTATTCTTAAAAAATTCCTCATATAGCCATTGCTGCTTCTCTAACTTATCTTCTAACTCTGCGATTTTATCCTGAGCGCTCTGGATAATCTGGCTCTTTTCTTCCAGCTCTGTTTCTAATCCCTGTATCCGCTCATTCTGCTTCTCGAAATCCTCTCTGGCTCTCTCCATATCTTCCTGCAGGCATATTACGGCTTCTCTTTCTTTTTGAAGCAGATTCTCCTGCTTCCTAATTACTTCTCCCCTGGAGCGAACCGTTTCCTTTTGAACGTCTATGACACTTTCGCTTGTCTTAATTTGATTCTTCTGCTGTTCAATGATTTTCTCTTGCTCTTTACTGTGCTCCCAGAGCTTCTTATAGTAATTCTCAGCCTCGCTAAGCTTCTGTGCCTGTTTCTGACTCTGTTCATTCACCGAGCTCAAATCCTCCCGGAGCTTCTGAATCATCCCCTGAAGTTCCTCAATATAAGCGTCCGCGCTTTTCTTATTATATCCGCCAAATAAACTGCCGTTAATCTTTACATCCATATTGCCCATTATGAAATCATCCTTTCGTACGACTTGTCATTAATGTTACTATTATATCAATAATTTGTCAATTATTGTTGCCGTTCATATTACCTTCCTGGTAACAGTTCGTTACTTTTCACACGTCGCCCGCCGGACGCGGATTGAATCAGGAGCGTGTCTCTGAGCAGAATGCAATACAGAAAAGGCCAGTGGGATTCCCCTTTCTGGCCTTCTAATTCACTACTCTCAGAATATATCTGACAATTGTTATCCGTTTTTTCACTTCAAGCATTAAATATAGAATTATAACTTTTTAATTCTCTCTATAGCCGCTACAGTATTTTCATAAGAACCAAAAGCCGTCAGCCTGAAATACCCCTCTCCGCTTGGTCCAAAACCGGAGCCCGGCGTTCCTACTACGTTTGCATGGTCAAGAAGATAATCAAAAAATTCCCAGGAAGTCATTCCCTTCGGCGTTTCAAGCCAGATATAAGGCGCATTAATACCGCCTGACACACTGTATCCCGCTTCTTTCAGTCCTTCATAAATCACTTTGGCATTTTTCATGTAATATGCCACCTGCTTTTTAAGCTGCGCTCTGCCAGCCTCGGAATAAACTGCCTCGCCCGCTTTCTGAACAATATAAGGCGCTCCGTTATACTTGGTTCCATGGCGTCTCGCCCACAGAGAATGCAGCGTTACATCTCCCTGTTTTATATCTTTTGGAATCACCGTCGCGCCGAGACGTACCCCGGTAAACCCTGCATTCTTAGAAAAGCTCCGAAGTTCAATGGCACAGGTTCTTGCTCCCTCGCACTCATAAATAGTATGCGGCACGTCTTCCTCAGAAATATACGCCTCGTAAGCAGCGTCATAAATAATAACTGCTCCAACCTTATTGGCATAATCCACCCACTCCTGAAGCTGACCTTTCGTAACGGTCGAACCGGTTGGATTATTCGGAAAACACAGATAAATAATATCCGGCGTCTCCTTCGGAAGCTCTGGCGCGAAGTTCGTCTCCTTCGTGCAGGGCATATAGATAACGTCGCTCCAGGTCTCGGTCTCTTTATCATAAATGCCGGTACGCCCCGCCATCACATTCGTATCTACATAAACCGGATAAACCGGATCGCACACTGCAATCTTATTATCCCTGGCAAATATCTCCTGAATATTGCCGGAATCCCCTTTAGCACCGTCTGAAATGAATATCTCATCTGCGCGGACGTCGCATCCCCTGTCTTGGTAATCATGCTTCGCCATTGCGTTTCTCAAAAACTCATAACCCAAATCCGGGGCATATCCATGAAAGGTCTCTGCCTGCGCCATCTCGTCCACAGCGCTGTGCAGAGCGTCAATAATCGCCGGTGCAAGCGGCTGCGTCACATCTCCGATTCCCAGCCGAATAATACTTTTGTCCGGATTCGCCGCGGTAAATGCCGCCACCTTTTTTCCGATTGTTGAAAACAGATAACTCCCTGGTAACTTCAGATAATCTTCGTTTACTTTAAACATCCTATGTATTCTCCTCTTCTATCATACCCTGATTTCTCCGTCATACACAGTTACAGCCGGACCGGTCATATATACTTTTCCGTCCTTCTCACTCCATAAAACGGTCAATTCTCCACCCTTTAATTTTACCGTAACCTGGCGTTCTGTCAAGTCATTTAATACACTTGCCACAACAGACGCGCAGGCGCCGGTCCCACAAGCCATTGTTTCACCGGCCCCTCTCTCCCACACGCGTACTTTTATGTTATTCCGGTCTGTCACCTCGGCAAATTCCACATTGACACGTTTCGGAAACCGTCCATGATACTCAAATTCCGGTCCCATTCGCTCTAAATCAATCCCTTTTACACGTTTTACATAAACTACTGCATGCGGATTTCCCATAGAAACCCCGGTCATT
Source organism: Lachnospiraceae bacterium (assembly GCA_910574185.1). Taxonomy (GTDB): domain Bacteria; phylum Bacillota; class Clostridia; order Lachnospirales; family Lachnospiraceae; genus Claveliimonas. The sequence continues at coordinate 20,463 of CAJSZQ010000011.1, read as the reverse complement.
CGGTATTCCGTTTGATGAATCGTAATTTTCTCCTGGACTACCCTGCTGTTTTCCGAAATAATCGGTATCTTATCCGCCTGAAGTATAGGGTATCCCATATCTACCGTCACTTCTTCCACCTGTTCTCCCGATACTCTGAGCCAAAGCCTGCGGATTCCCGCCAGCGTTTCCACCAGAAGTTCCTTTTTATCGGTCAACTTATGTTCATATACGTACTTTGCCAGACACCGGATACCGTTGCCGCACATCTCCGCCCGGGAGCCGTCTGCATTGTAAATTTCCATCTTAAAGTCTGCCTTCTTTGAGGGACCAATGAGAATCAGCCCATCCGAGCCAACGCCAAAATGCCGGTCGCTTATCTGCCTGGCAATCCGTTCCGGCTCTCTTATGTACTCCGCAAAACAATTTACATACACGTAATCATTTCCCAGTCCATGCATCTTTGTAAAATACATATATTCACTTTTCCTTTACAGCGCTAACTTCTGTTCCCGCATTCCTTCTCTTCTTGTATAAATATTCACAACTACTGCCTCCTATTCCTTCTTTTCTTCCTTGCATGCCGCATATCGCTTCAGGAATAACCTTGTCATCTCAAGGCCGTTACAGTTCACAGGTCATTTGGTAAACAGTGGATTGAATCAGGAGCATGTCACTCCGTCTGCTCAGAGACATGCTCCTGATTCAATCCGCGTCCGGCAGGCGATGTGTGAACTCAAGGCCAAACAAGCAACGCACTGTTTTTGTTTTGTCATTGTAACCGCCCTGAACTTGTGATAAAATGAAGAAAGAAATGATGGGAGATGACTACAGTATGAATGATAAAAATTATGAGATTTTATATGAATACTTAAAAGGTATCCGCAGCGGCCCAGAAGTCCCATCTCTTGATATCAATGAACTTGACGAGAATTATCGGGACTTCGGACATGAACTTTTGCAGACAGGAGAAGAACTGATTGCCTACAAGAAGCGGGAACAGCAGTTTGAAGAAGAAAAACAGCGTATTCAAAACCGGGCAGATATGATTGAAGGCTATAACGAACTTCTTGTAGCTATGCTCAGCAAACGCGACGAATGGCTTCTTGTAGTGGATATGGAATCCAAAGAGATTCTATACTGTAATAAACGCAAACAATTCGGACGTTCCGACAACCATTTTTGTAAAACCTGCAAGAATCGCCTGACCTTCCATCCCGAACTCTTGAGCTGGAAGGGCGACGAACAATACAGCGTATGGGAAATGTCTGGCGAGGACGGCGCCAATTACCGCATAACCTCTTTCCCTATCGAGTTAAAGGAACGTTCCTCCTATGTACATATCATCGTCGATATTACGGAAGAAAAGCGGATGGCGCATAACCTTACCAGCAAGGCATATCATGACCCCGGCACCGGAATTAAGAATCGTCTGTTCTTTGAAGAATATATGGAAATTATACTGCGTGATAAACAGCAGGCAACTCTCTGTTATCTGGATTTAGACGGACTCAAATACGTCAATGACAAATACGGTCACCTAGAAGGCGATATGTACATTCAGAACTTTGTTGAAATCATCCGAAAGGATTTCCGAAGCGGAGATACATTTGCCAGAATTGGCGGGGATGAATTTTGTCTGGTATTAACCGGCAACATGAAAGAATTGCTGGATAGGAAGTTAGAGGAAATCCTGACCGAATTTCAGGAAAGTGACTTCAGTGAATATCAGTGCAGTTTCAGCTTCGGCGTTGTGGATATTCCAGGCGCCGCTAATACCATGACTCTCGATGAAATCCTTCAAAAAGCCGACGCGCTTATGTACGAATGCAAACGAAAGAATAAAGAAAGATTTCCGGAACTTGTCAGATAAATAAAAGGATGCCGGCGCGCCCCCAATGGACATACGTTCATTATTCATGCGCTCTGGCATCCTTTATCTCTTTTTTCTTTATACCGCTTTTGCGCTATATCTTCGCCGTCAGCGTTTTCGCACTGACGCCGGGCTGCATCCCCAGTTTACCGGACAAGGCGCTGGTCACATTTCCCGGTGCGTCAATGACTACGCTGATAATAGAAATTCCTTTCTCCCTGTAGGGAAGTCCCATTCTCCCTATGACGTATTGTCTGTATTCGTGAAGCAATTCATTCACTGCGACCGCCGTCTCTTCATTCTTTATCATAATACTAATCACAGATACTCTTGTTTCCATTCCTTCAATTCTCCTGTTTTTCTTTCCTGAACCTCTCCTCGCCTGTTCTTATTCCGCACTTTCAGGCAGCAGCATTCCAAGATGCCGTTCAAATTCTGTCCCGCTGATATTCTCTGTGCCATTCTTTACGGAATCTTCCATTGCCCTCCAGGTAAACCGGCCTGCAAGTTCGCACAAATCCTCAATACGGTCTCCCCTTGCCATTCCTCCTGCAAGAATCGACGCAAATAAATCTCCGGTTCCAGAGAAACTTTGTCCAATATACGGAAAGGCTATCATCTGTGAATCTTTCTCTGTCAGTATCAGATTGCCAATCTTCTCCCCGCCTTCATCGGTAAAATGAATTCCCGTCACCACCACTGTATCCGGCCCGCTTGGCAAAATTCTATCCGCCATCTGCCGGAGCGTCTGCATAAGCTTATCTCCAGAAAGGCGGCAGACCTCTCCATACTCCACGTCCGCCAGAAGACAAAATTCCGTAAGATTTGGAGTAATTACGTCCGCCATAAAGACTAACTTCTTCATCTTCCGAAGAAGTCCTTCTGTAAACATGTCATACTTGTTCCCGTCATCTCCCATAACCGGGTCCACTAAAAGAAAGGTTTTCTCTCTCCGAAATGTTTCGATAAATTGAAATATATGCTCAATCTGTATCTCGCTGGCAACAAAGCCCGTATAAATTCCATCAAACTCGGCTCCAAGATTCTTCCACTCCAATCGAAAAGCCTCCATCTTATCGGTAAAATCTTCCAGAAAATAGCTGGGATATCCGGTCTGAGCGCTTAAGATAGCCGTAGGAAGCGGACATGGCTGCACTCCCATCACCGATATTACCGGAATCGCCGCGGTCAGCGAACATTTTCCAAATCCGGACAAATCATTGATTACTGCTATTTTTTTCATTCTGTCACTTCCCTTTCCCTACATTTAATATAAAACCGGTAGAAAGAACCAGCACAAATCCGACAATATCAATCCTCGCATATGCCGTACCCAAAAAGATTGCCGCAAGAACGGTTGCCGTCACCGGCTCCACACTGGTCATCAGACCTGTATAAACCGCTCCGATTTTGGTAAGCGCCGACAGATAAAAGCAAAACGGCAGAATCGTTCCAAGAATTACAATCGCAAGAAACGCAATTACCACTGTTATATCAACAGTAACGTCCATCCTCCATGGCTGCCTCACCGCAGCAAGCGTTATTCCACCGATTATCATCGCCCCTATTCATAAGCCTGTTTCTTTCTCCATACATCTGTCTTTACGTAAATCATTCCCAACGGTACCGATGCACTCGGCGCAATCATACAAGCCAGGAAAATCCCGGAAATTCCTAAAAAGCTTTCCAAAATCACTACCAGCACCACCCGGACCAATATACAATTCACAAAAGAACTAAAAAGCACAAACCAAGTATGCCCGGCGCCGATTGCAAATCCATGATACATCATAAATACCGCATAAAATATCTGGCCAATAATTTCAATACGTAAGTTCAACGCCGCCACATCCACAGCTCCCGAATCCCTCGTAAAGAATCCCGCGAACACCGGCGCGCCAATTTCTACCGCCACAATCAATACAAGCGCTGCAGCACAGGTAAGCTTCATAGCTGTATACAGAACCTCTTTTGCCCGGTCATATTTCCCAGCTCCCAGAGTCTGAGCCACCATGGTAGCGGACGCGCTGCTGACCGCCGAGATAAACAACTGACAGAAATCCTTAATCTTAGCGCTGACGCCCGCTCCCGCCGAAGCCGTCACACCATATCCATTAACAAATTTCGTCACCGTCAGCCAGGAAACAGCCGCCAAAGACATCTGCACTGCACAAGGTATCCCCAGCGCGACAATCCGACTGAAACGCCTTGTATAAAAAACCGGCTGTAAAAGTCTGATTCCAAAAATATCCGGATTCTTCAGCACATGGATAAGAATCAGCAAAAAAGAAACGCCCTGTGAAATTACGGTTGCAATAGCGGCGCCTCTGGTTCCCATACGAAATCCACCTACAAGCAGCAAATCCAACAGAACATTCACACAAATCGAAAACAAAATAATCTTCATCGGTCGTTTTGAATCGCCCACGCCGCGGACTGCCGCTACCAGTGCATTATACCCTGCAATAAAGAAAATTCCAATACTACAAATACGCAAATAAGCCAAAGCTTCCTCATATGCAGGCGCGTCAAGCGCCTTTAATATCGTTCCTGCCGACAGATAAATAACAGTCGCAAGAACCACTGACATCACTATAAAACTATAAAACAACGTATTTGTAGTCTCTTTTCGCTTTTCATCTTCTTTTGCTCCAAAAAACTGTCCGATTAAAATACTGCCTCCCTGAGACAAGCCAATCATAATCTTAGTCAGAAGCTCCATCACCTGACTGGAATTATTAATTCCGGAAATGCCCCTGGCACCGATAAAATGTCCAGATATCATCAAATCTGCCATACTATATAACGACTGCATCAGACTGATAATCACCAGGGGAACCGCATACTGTATCAGGCGGCTCCTGACGCTGCCCTCCGTAAGATCAAAGGTCATATCCGTTTTCTTCATTCGTAACTGCATCTCCTCCTAAAAATTCTTATCTGCGCAGACGAATGCAGCCGTCTTCACAGGTGAAAAACTCCGGCATCACTGCCGGAGTCTCACTCTTCCTCTAGAGTGTGTTTGAAAATTGCTTTCTGCAAGATGTCGTCCCAGTTTGCATCAGATTTTATGCTAGATTTGGGAGGTGTAGCGGGCTACATTGACCAAATTCAGCATAAAATCTGGTGTGAAGCGGGGCGGCAGATTGTAGGAATGAATTTTCAAACACGCTCTAGAGTGTGTTTGAAAAATTATCTTAAGTACTGTCAAGCACTTTGTGTCCGGCTGATTTGTTCTTCCTGCCGGTTTCTGGAAACATCTCTTGCACGTTCAAGTTTCTGAACTTCCTGCTCTTCAAGACACGCCAGAATCGCCTCATTAAGCTGTAACATCTTATCATCCAGAGTAGCTACCATATCTGCGCACTCTCTCAGATCCTTACTGATATATTCCGGCGCCCTGCCCTCATACTTATAGTATATCTTGTGCTCAAGGCTCGCCCAAAAATCCATAGCAATCGTCCGAATCTGAATCTCAACCTTAGTGTCTACTACGCTGTCAGATAAAAAAATAGGGACAGAAACCAACATGTGGTAACTCTTATATCCACTTTGCTTTGGATTCTTAATATAATCCTTAATAGAAAGAACCTTAAGATCTGTCTGATTTCCTATCATCTCTGCAAGTTTATAAATGTCTGAAGTAAATGAACAAATCAATCGAACCCCCGCAATATCATTCACATACTTCACCATATTTTCAATAGATGTCTCATGTCCATGCCGTTTTAGTTTCTTGACAATACTTTCTGGCGACTTAATCCGGGTCTTAATATGTTCAATTGGATTATAACTGTGCACATGCTGAAATTCATCATTCAAAATCTCCAGCTTTGTGCCCACTTCCTTGAGTGCAGATGTATATAGAAACATGACTGTCTTCCAACTGTCCACATCCTCATAATTGCGAATCGTCATTTCCATATCCTTCTCTCCTCTTCGCTTTCTTCTCCCCCTGTGAAGAGTACTTTGTATTTTCATACATACAGTATACCACAATATGGAATTAAAGTCATAGATTTCAGAATTTTTTAATGATTACTATTTACCTATTTAAAATTCAATCCCTTCCCTTGCTCTTTTTCCCGTATCAAAAGGATGCTTCACCTTTGTCATCTCCGTCACATAATCTGCCGTCTCAAATAATGCGTCGCTCACATGATGCCCTGTCATAATCACTTCAAGGCCTCTTGGCTTATGCTTAATAAAATTCACCAGTTTTTCTTCACTCAAAAGCTCCAAATCCACTGCGCATACCGCTTCATCCAAGACCAGTACGTCAAAATTAATACAGAATTTCGCTATCTCATCCAAAGCTTTTGTATTATAATGGCGATACTCCGCTTTCTCCTCTGTATTCATCTGATTAAAAAACTTCATATGACGTTTGCCGGGAAGCAGCGTAATATTCGGAATCTCTTCCAGTATCTTTCTCTCGCTGGATGTATTATCCTTCATAAACTGAAACACCAGCACATCCAGTCCACTCCCTGCAGCGCGAATTGCCTGCCCCATAGCCGCCGTTGTCTTCCCTTTACCGTCTCCATAATAGATATGAACCAAACCAGTTCCAATCATAGTTCTCCCCCGCTTTCCTCGCCTATATCCTGCTGTTTTCTTATCCTGACATATCATTATCAACATTTCGGTTATTGCCTGCGTACTAACTTACAGCATACAAAAACAAACCGGTAGGAATATCAGCTCAAACATCTACAGGGGAATCTCTCTTATAAATCCAGTTTCATGTCACCGAACTTAATCCATTCTTTTTTCCGCATAAATTCAGAAATGATAAGCGTCACTACTGCCGGAAGAATGACCTGAATTACCAGAATCTTCATCAGCACGATTGCTGCCGCTTCAGTCTGAACCATTACCTGCCAGGTCATAATCTGCCCCACCAGACCTGCCGTCCCCATACCGGAACCTGTCGCGTTACTGGTCATATGTAATACCAGCGTACCTACCGGTCCCAGAATGGCACTGGATAAAATCGCCGGAACCCAAATAACCGGTTTTCTCACAATATTTGGAACCTGAAGCATAGAAGTTCCGATTCCCTGTGCCAGAAGTCCTCCTACTTTATTCTCTCGATAACTTGCCACAGCAAAACCAACCATATTACAGCAGCATCCAACGGTCGCCGCGCCTGCCGCAAGCCCTGACAGATTCAAAATAATTCCCAGCGCCGCCGAACTGATTGGCAATGTAAGAATCATACCCATCAGCACCGATACAATAATTCCCATAAGGAACGGCTGCTGTTCCGTTCCCCAGTTAATAATAGAGCCAAGCCAGGTCATGAATCCTGAAATCGGAGGTCCGAGAATCAATCCAACCAATGAACCGCTTCCAATCACTATAAGCGGCGTAACCAGAATATCCACCTTCGTCCTGCCTGTTACAAGCTGGCCTAATTCAATCCCCACATATGCAGCGATAAATGCTCCCAGGGGTTCTCCCGGTCCAGCGTAAATCATACTGCCTTCCACCAGCACCGCGCCTGCCAGAATCTTACTTGCAAATGCTCCCACCATCCCGGCTGTCGCCGCGGAAACCACCACAAGCTGACTACACTTAAACTTATATGCCACGCCAATACCGATACCCGCTCCTGTCAGAGACGCAGCAACCTTTCCAATTACATAAATCATATCTCCGGCCGCTCCGCCAAGCAGCGTTCCAATCTGCTGAATAATCGTTCCCACAATCAGGGTTGCAAACAACCCCTGTGCCATACCGCTCAGCCCGTCAATAAATATCCTGTCTAATACCTTCTTCAACTTTCCCATAACTCTCTCCTCTGTACCTTTTTCGTACCCAGACTCCAGCCTTTTCTCCAAAAGCTGTCGCGCATACGTGTTTACACATGTCTTGTCATCAGGAAAGTCTATCATAATCAGACTATGAAATCAAGTATTGTTTCTCTCTTAGTTTTGACTCAACTAGGTCAAGCGTCTCTTCATCACCTGCTTCTACCGTATGAAAATGAACATCTCTGGTAAGCTCCTTCAAAGGTTTTACCTTATTGCTCAGAATCTTTTCCATAAATTCATCTACATCTCGTCTGCTATTCATAAATAAATCTGCGGAAATCTGCCCGTACACATGATGCTCAATAATCACATCCAGCACCTTCGCTCCCGCATCTACAATACAGTAAAGCTCCTCCCGCATTTCCCCGTCAGTATGCTTCACCGCAAATACACGCTTGCAGGTAAGCCTTCCCTCCTGCTTCCCGTATATTACATACCCTTTATTTGTAGACAAAATATTCTTATTCGTCGCCCGAAGCAATGCGATGTCCTGCACAATAACCTGCCTGCTGACTCCCATTCGTTTTGCCAGAGCAGTTCCTGACAGCGGCTCCTTTTCCGTATTCAGGAGCTTAAGAATCAACATCCTTCTCTGTTCTCCATCCATTCTTTTTTCACCTCTGTATTTATTGTTGCATAACTCCATATAGAAATACAAGTCTTGACATTTATAAAATGCAATTTTATGATAGTTTTAGTTCACATGCCCGTTTGCGGGCGCAGACGGAAGCGGAAGGCGATACAGCGACATCGCTGACTGAATTTCCCTCTGCTGTTTGCCGGCTTACGGGTGAACCGTACGACAATAGAGTTTCGTGTAGAAAGGAGAACGCCATATGTTCCGATTATGGGCCAAAGAATTAAAAGATAACCGAATGCTCCGGGATACCGTCATTTGCGACGACACAGAAGACACCCGTACTCATAAAGTATTTCACGCACTGGACGAGGTATGTTATGAATTTGATTTAAGCAAGCCAATCTGGCTCGACAGCACGATTAGTGAATTTAAGCGCCATTCCAAAGCGAGATTCTATCAGGATAATTTCGTAGATTCCATTGATTTCGACTACCTCGAAATCCAAATCATAGAAGAAGATTAAGAAGCTAACACACCGGAACGTGTTTGAAAATTTATTCCCATCTTCCCAAAAAATTCCCGGTCGCGGGGTGTGAACTCTGCCCTTCGCCCTCTGGGAAGCGATTCAGAAAACGACCGTTCTCACACAAAGCATTAAAGGGCGCTTTTAGCGGAAATGAAATCCACTGCTTATGGAGACTTAGAAACGAAGGCATTCCTGAGTTTCTTAGTCGTAATTAGCAGTTAGTTCATTTCCGCGTTGCCCGGCTTTGCGTGAGAACGGTCGTTTTCTGAATCGCTTCCCAGAGGGCGAAGGGCAGAGTTCACGCCCCGCGACCGGGAATTTTTATTCTGTTTTAATCGCCGCCAGCGGACTCAGCCGCATCGCGCGCAGCGCCGGGAAATATCCCGCCAAAGTACCTACAAGCATAGCAAATCCCATTGCCGCAAGTACCAGCCACATCGGTATATAAGAAATATTTCCCTCAATACCCATCGCAGCTCCATGACCAGTCAATATATTAATGAGTCCAGACAGCATAAAGCTTAATATCATTCCGGTGAACCCGCCAATCAAGCCGATAAACGCTGCTTCCATCAAAAACATCTGCTTGATGTTCCTCAGACTGCATCCCAGTACCTTTATAACGCCAATTTCTTTCGTGCGTTCATAAATCGACATCATCATCGTATTCGCGATACCGATTGCCGCTACCAGAAGCGAAACCGCACCGATTCCTCCCAACACTGCCTGAATCATCGCAAGCTGCTTCTTTGCACTCTCTAAAAGCTCCGCATTCGTACTGGCATTGTAACCGGCGGCGCGGATATCCGCCACAACCTGCTCTACTAAATCTGCATCCTCAACTTTAATCTGAACAGATGAATAAGAAAAGTCTTTATAAGGCTTGCCGCTCGAAGTAGTGGGCTGTCCAGGAATCGTTCTTCCGCTAAATTCCTTTTTCAGAACCTGCTTTAACGTCTCCAAATCACAGTATACATTATAATATCCATTCTTATAAGTATCTGGGTCGCCCGCCACCACGCCGCTTGCCCTTACTGCGTGCTTCTCTACTTTCTTTACCGTCTGCTCAGACTGCTCCGGATTATCCGCCGTCCCGATTGACGGCCCCTGCTGGGCTGCATAATAGCCTTCTTGGTCGAGAATCAGAAAAATAGTATCTTTCTGCATATCAATATCTGGCAGCTCCCCGGTCTCATAGTACCCTTTTCCAGTGCCTTTTTCATTAAAATTGGTAATAATACCATTACCATATACTAACTCAAGCGTACTGGTACCTGTTACCGGAAGTCTGCCCCCATCCGCCAAATCCAGCTTGAGCTGCTCAAGCGCTGTCGGCGTCAGCGCCTCCAACTGGGCCCATCCTTCATAGCCGCCTTTTAGAAGCATAACTGACATCGTATACTTAGGCTCCACACTTGTTACATGTTCAAGTTTGGCAAGTTCATGAATCGCCGCGTCTGTAAGGCGTTTATCCGATTTCTCTTCGTCACTGCTGCTGCCGTAATAAATCATACTATCACCCGCATCCGCACCGGTAACGCTAATCGTATTCAGGCCGCCCATCATTTCCAGCTCTTCATACATAGACGCCTGCAGGCCGAGACCAAGGGAAATCATCACTACAATTGAAGTCGTTCCAATCATTACGCCCAGCACAGTGAGAAAGGTACGAAGCTTTCTTCGTCTTAAGTTACTGCTGCTCATCCTCAGAAGGTCCATCCAGCTCATCCAGTAATTCCTCCTCCTCTGCTAACAATTTGCGGGCTTTTCTCTTCTTCCTCATTATCGTTACTACAATTAAAATAATTACAATAGCTGCGGCAACTGCAATCGGAACGATTGGCAGCCCAGCTTTCGGCTCCTCCATCATGCCCTCTGTCATCATATCGCCGCCGCTCTCCATAGCTTCCATAACCATAAGATTAAAGCTCTCCTCTGCTGTCGCTACAGTTCCCGCTTCATCTTCATAGGAAAGGGTCATCTTCACCTTTCCTTCTCCCTCCGAAGCCTTTGTTCCTTCCAGCATCGCATCAATAGCCGTACTTGTTCCGGGTTCTACGTTACCAAGAAATACTTCCTCTTTCTTAATGCCGTCTCCTTCAAATATCGCCTTAACATTATATAATTTAATCCTGCCAAGGTTATACAGATTGCAGGATACATTCGCCTCGGAACCCACTTCAATACTCTCCGGCGTAATCTCAAATTCGCTAAATTCAAACCGGACGTTCTGCTTAACCGGAATAGACAGGCTTGCTCCAGCCTCAATCTGCGCTGCGTCGCTGTCCTCATATTTCATAGATAAACCAATCTCATAAGGCTTCTGCACCAGATCTGATTTTGCATTCAGTGAGATAGAGATATCTGCAGTTCCTCCTGCCGGAATCCCTTCCATATAAATAGAATTTGAACCGGACGTCGGAAGAAACGCCGGCGCTATTGTCTGTTCGTCCTTCCCTTCGGTAGGCGCCTGCAATTCAAATAACATATTATTTACTCTTGTTTTCTTCGACGTATTCTTCAAATGAACCGTCAGGACAAAGTCGCTGCCCGCTCTCACATCTCCGGGATTCGTTGTAAATCCTGTCACAATCACTCTTGGCACAGAGCCGTTGCCGGATGAGGAAGAACCGCCTCCGCCGACATAGGAAGCCTCGCCGGTATCAAAACCGCCTGCGGCAAGCATCAAATCTTCTGGAATTTCCTCTTGATTCTCTTCCAAATTCTCTTCTGGATTCTCTATTTCTTCTATCTTCGCAGAAGTATTCACATAAAAGGACTTCTCCGTCGTGATATTCTCTATTGTTTCCTTACCATCTTCATCTACTGTCACAATTCCCGCTGTAATCTGAAACGTTAGCTGATACCTTGCAGCGCCTGCATCGTCTCTCTGTGTAAAGCCAAAAACAACGCTGCCTGCGTCTCCTTCTGTTCCGCTCGGATTCAGTCCCTCCAGCCTTGCTTCATAGCTTTGGTAATCCGTAACGAAAGGCCATTCATCCCCTTTATCCTTCAAAACGGGAGACACAACGACATTCGCAATCCTCTCCGTACTGGTATTTCTGATATTCAGCACAAAATCCTGTGGCTCTCCACACTGATACGTCTGCACTCTATTCTCCGGCGTCTCTACAACCAACGGAGATACCGGCGCCTCTTCCGCATTCACCGAAACTGCCTCCAGCCCCACTGCTCCAAACAGAACCGCCGCCATACATACCCTTGCCAGCCATCTACTCACTCTCTTCATGATTCCATAACCTCCCTGCCTTCTGTGTACTTAAAATTTTCTGCCGGCTCTGTTTCCTTCTGCCGTCTGTCCTCAATCCGAACAATCTTGCCATCTATAATATGGAACACCCTATCTGCATACTCTGCCAAATGGTTATCATGAGTTACCATCACAAGAGTCATTTTCTGTTCCCTGACAATCTGTTTCATGAGCTGCATAACCTCTTCCGATGTATGAGAATCCAGATTCCCGGTAGGCTCGTCGGCAAATATAATATCCGGCTCCACAACCAGAGCCCTTGCCACGCCTACACGCTGCTGCTGACCGCCAGACATCTGCGTCGGCAGATGCTTCGCATGCTTCTCTAATTTCACCAACTTCAGAAGCTTCTCCGCCTTCTTCATGCGCACACTCTTTGACTCGCCCCGAAAGCTTAAGGGAAGCGCGATATTCTCCAGCGCGTTCATCGTCCCAAGCAGATGAAAAGACTGAAAAATAAATCCCACATGTTCCCGACGGAAGGTAACTAACTGCTCCTCGTTCAGCTTCTCAATGTGCTGTCCGCTGATAATAACCTCTCCTTTCGTGGGGCGTTCCAGACCTGCCAGCATATTAAGAAGCGTTGACTTTCCTGAACCGGAGGTTCCCACAATCGCACAAAACTCTCCCTTATGTATGGTGAAATCCACGCCGTCCAACGCCCGGACCACCTCGTCCCCCAAACGGTAGAGCTTATACAGATGCTTTACTTCTATGACTTTTCTCATTGCGCCCTCCTCTCCTCTTTATCACTCCCCAGTATAGTCCCTAAATCGAAAGAATTTAGGTAGTAATTCCTTAACTTTTTCTTAATAATAGTAACACTGCAATGCGGAAAAAACAATAGTTTTCCACATTGCAGTAATTTTTAAGCAGCGATTCGTTACTGTCCACAGGTCATCTGGTAAACAACGGGTTGAATCATGAGCAGGTCTCTAAGCGGACAATTCAGGAGTGCTTTTCATGGAATTGAAATAGCAGCTTATGCAGACTTAGACGCGAAGGCTTTCCTTGGCGGCTTAATCTGCGTTAGCTGATAGTTCAATGGAATGTTACTCCGTCTGCTTAGAGACCTGCTCCTGATTCAACCCGCGTCCGGCAGGTGACGTGTGAACAGTAACGAGATTCAGCCTTCCGGCTGCTAACCGCGCAGTTGCGGACTGTTACATTTTTAACTCAAGTTTAACTTCTTCTGCATTAATAATTGAGTAATTATATAAAATACCACCGTAGTTACCACCTGAAGTATTATAGCAAATATCATTGTCTTTAAAAAGAATTGGTATACATAAGCGTCGCCTGCGGTCTCAGCTTTCATGACTGCCGACACACTGTAAGCCGCCCCGATAACACTACTGATAATACTGATAATTGTACTTATTCCAAAGTAAGAAACAATTGAACCCAGCACTCTGTGATTTGAAAATAACTGGCCGATTGTGATGGACACATAGATTGTCATTACATTTGCAATGGCTGAAATCACAAACAAAACGATAAACGCCATTATAATCTTCCCATATCCTACTGAATCCGGAAATCCCATTTCCCTGAGCGCCTCATCTTTATGAACTGCAAACTCTCTAATCATCGGTTTGTAGATAACCAGCACCAGTACGCTCAAAATTACCAGTATCATATCAATCATCATCCATACGCTGCCGGAGACGGTCTTTGAAATCAATAACTGCGTCCTTGAAACGGGAAGCGTATGAGTAAGGTAACCCTCATCTGAGTACAGATTCTTATAAAAATGTATCGCTATCACCAGCAACGTTCCAAATACTGCCGTCATAAATAATATCACATACAGCATAATTGCAATTGTCATAATTATAGCGCCCGAATCAGAAAGACTGTTCGGATTATCCACAAGTTTACCAATAAACAGAAATCTTCCCAGCGCCGCAGTAATTAAAAGCATGATATGAATCAAAATCAAATAACGACTCAATGCTTTAAAATCATATTTAATCAGTTTTCCTAACATCTGAATACCTCCCTGAATAACATATCCACTGACTTCTTCTGCTCCATACGGACTTCATCCACCGACGCATTCAGCACTACCTGTCCGTTCTGCAGAAAAATCACACGGTCCAGAATATTCTCGATATCTGAAATCAGATGTGTAGACAGAAGAATTGTAGCATTTTCGTTATAATTAGTCAAAATCGTATTTAAAATATAATCTCTGGCCGCCGGATCAACCCCGCCGATTGGCTCATCCAGAATATAAAGTTCTGCATCCCTGCTCATTACCATCACAAGCTGAACCTTCTCTCTCGTGCCCTTCGATAAGGTACGGAGCCTTGCGTGCAGCCCGATTCCCAGCGCCTCCAGCATCTCCTCTGCCCGGTCCCTTCTGAAATTATCATAAAAGTCTTCAAAATACATGATTAAATCCCGAACCTTCCAGGATGGCGTCAGGTAAGTCCTCTCCGGCAGATAAGAAACAATCTTTTTCGTCTCCACACCTGGCAGAATCCCATCAATCTGAACGCTTCCCTCCGTCGGCACCAACAAATCATTAATCAGTTTAATCAAAGTAGTCTTACCGCTCCCATTGGGTCCTAATAGTCCTACAATCTGCCCGCGTTCCAGAGACAGATTCAGATTCGATAAGGCCCATCGCCCATTTCCATAAGACTTTGATAGACCATAACATTCCAAAATCGGTTTCATTCTTCCTTTTCCCCCTTCATCGCATCTTCAAATAATATCCGTATCTCGTCATTCTTCAATCCGAGATTATGCATACTCTCAATAAATTCTTCCAGATATCTGGCCGCTTGCTCTTTCTTAAGTTCCTTTAACAATTCTTCATCCTCCGTTATAAATCGTCCGCTGGTACGCTGGGAATATACCAGACCACTGCGCTCCAGCTCAGACATCGCCTTCTGCATCGTATTAGGATTCACTGCTGCTTCCACCGCCAGCTCACGCACTGAAGGAAGCTTATCACCCGGCCCGTACCTGCCGGAGATAATGTCTCGCTGAATCCGCCCCATTAATTGCAAATATATCGGCATGTTATTGTCTAAAACCCATGTCATTTTATCACCTCTCTCTTTTATTGTTTTGCTGTATTAAGATAATAATACAATAATACAACAGTACAATTTTGTCAAGGGTTATTATGATAAAATCGTAAATTTATTATACGGGCGCTTTCGTAATTACTTAAGAGTAGAAAAACTGATACCCATGTGTTAAAATCATAAGAAAGTTACTGCTTTTACGGCGCTTTTCTTATGGTAAAAAATATGAAATGACAGAATCGGGGTAAAATTATGACGGATATCTCTATCGTAGAATCGTTTTTTCTATGTGCAGTTCAGGGAAAAGGAAAAATTTTTGGACACGACGACAGCAAAATTGCCTGTCTGCTGTCTGCCGTCTTTGAGGAAATGATTAAGTCCGGCCTGGTTGAAATCGGCGCAGGCAAATTACATGTTGCCAGACAACAGGAGATTCCTGCGGACTGCCGCCCTTATCTTACGCCTGTTTTCAACCATCTAAAGGAGGTTGAATCTCTGGAGCTTAAGCATATCATGCAGGATTATAACAGCGGCTGGTCCGACAGACATTTAAATGCATTGACTACCGCTATCGGAACCGGACTCGCTGACAGCGGATTTGCCACGAAGGCAAAGCTTGGCCTGTTTAATAGCCGGGTATATTTTATGCCCTGTAAGACGGTAATTCCCTCTCTGTCTGCAGAACTCCTGGTAAATCTATTATACCAGACTCCGGTTTCTGCCGAGGGTGGATTTCTATGGCTTCTTCTGGAAAAAAGCGGCTGCATACCGAAAGAATTTTCTGAACAGCAGCGCCATGATATAAGCGACAAAATCACGTCCGCGCTTCAAGATAAAAAAGAACAGGAACTGGCCAGACTGAATACCTTCACCGACCAATTACTGTCCATGGTAAAGCACTATCCCGTATGACGCCGGCTCCCAGTTTTGTATCTAACTCATTTCAAGGCTACTGCTAAAAGATAATGATTTTATATAATTTTATATAATTATCTATAAACATATAAATATCAATCGTTTACGTCCTTCATTTCCTCCAGCATCTTTTTCACCGCCGGAGCATTTTTTGCAAGCTTCTTGATGCTTAAATCCTCCGCCTTATTATTGGCAAGACGTAGATTATTCTCCGATGAAAGAAGCGCCTCTTTTGTCTTCTGCAGATGAATGATTGTTTTATCAATCTCATCAATCGCTTTCTTGAATTTATCGCTTGCTATCCGATAATTCCTTGCAAATCCTTCTTTAAACGCATTCATGTTCTCTTCAAAATTAAGAATGTCAATCTTCTGATGCCTGGCTATCTCTAGCTCCTGCCGGTATTGCCACGAATTAAGCGCTGCGTTCCGAAGCAAAGTAATCATCGGAATAAAAAACTGCGGACGAATGATATACATCTTCTCATATTTGTATGACACGTCAACAATTCCATTATTATATAACTCATTCTCTATCTCAAGGAGAGATACCAACACAGCATACTCGCACTTCTTTTCACGTCTGTCCTTATCCAGCTCTTTTAAAAAGTCCTCGTTCTTATGCTTGGTGGCGGTCGTATCCATTTCATTCTTCATCTCGAACATAATTGATATAAATTCTACGCCGTCCTTCGATTCCCGGAAAATAAAGTCTCCTTTGCTTCCTCTCCGGGCGTCGTTGTCTTTCTCAAAATAAGCTGCCGGAAACGCGGTCATCCGCAGGGAATTAAACTGATTCATACAATGCTGCTCTAGACTCTCTCCAATCATTTTCGTAGACTGTCTTGCTTTAAAATCCTTATAATACTCGATTTGCTCGTCTTTTAACTTCAGCCTGTCCTCATACTGCTCCCGCAGGGACTTTTCTTTTAACTGATTCTCGATTTCTTTATTCGATAACTGGCTCCTTAAATCTGTAATCTCTGTAACCTTACTGGCAATTTCTTTCTCTTTTTCCTGAACCGCTTCTGTGACCGCAAGTTTCTTCTCGGTCTCATTTCCGGAAATCTGTGCCTTTAACCGCTCAATCATCTTATCTTTTTCCGATAGCTCCGATTCTTTCTCAAATAACGCTTTGTCAAACTCTTCTTTCTGCTCCATACGCGCAAGCTTTAAATCGCTTGTACTCTTCTCTTGCAAATCCCTTTCCCGGCGTTTTAGCTCTTTCTCAAATTCTTTATCTCTGATTTGCTGAACAATCTGCGCATATCCGGACTCGTCCACCACAAAGACCTCTCCGCAGCTGGGACATTTAATTTCCTGCATATCATTCATTCCTTTCTGTTAACTCTTTCTTCCTGACCCAGAATCACTTCTAAGCAAAGCTTCGGAAACTAAACTATGAATCCCTGTTTCTTCAGCCGGGACCTGATTGCGCCGCTTGTCCTGCCATGTTCCCTTGCAATCTCAGCTATTTTCATTCCCGATTGAAATTCCTTCGCCAGGCGATTGTCTTCTTCCTCATTCCATGCGGCTCCCACATTCGTGGGCGGTTGTCTGTTTGGCGCAAACGTCTTATTCTCTGTCCGGCTCTCCTGTATCCCTTCCCCAGACTTATTGTCTCCAGGATTTTCCATAGGAATGCTGATAACCGCAGTCGGATTATCTGTGAAAAAGTCCTGGATTTCATCCAGAAATCTCTGTCCGTATTTCCGGAACTTATTCTCCGCGACGCCGGATACCGCAAGCATTTCCTGCTTATTCTTTGGGTTCCTGACACACATATCAATCAGTGTCTTATCATTAAAAATAATATAAGGCGGCATTGCTTCTTCTTTCGCAATTACAAGCCGCAGCGCTCGAAGCTTCTCAAACAGCAAAAAGCCTGCGCTGGTAAGGGAATCCGTACTTCTTGGTTTCCTCTTTCTGTTCTTCGCAGGCTCTTTCTCTTCAAGTTTCCGAATAACAACCCGCGTGTTCTCATCCCGCAGTCTGCTGATATTTCCCATCTGCAATACGCTGTATTTCCCCTCTGTCTGGGTAATATACCCTTCTACAACCATCTGGTCAATCAACAGACGGATATCGCTCTCACTTCTTTGAGCCAACGCCCCGTAAGACTTATAGGCCGTTGCGCCAACTTCTTTCAATCTCGCGCGGCTGGCTCCAAGCAGGGCCCCAATCACAATGTTCTGCCCAAATCTTCCCTTCGTCTCTGCAATACAGTTAACGACCCATTTGGCGTCTCCAGTCATATCAATCTCTGTATAATCATTATTGCAGTTTCCACAATTATCGCAGGGAGACATTACCTTCTCGCCAAAATACTCCAGAATATATTTTCTGAGACAGGAGGTTGTTTTGCAGTATCCTTCCATAAACTGGAGCCTGTGGGCGTCCCTTTGCCTGACAAGCTCAATATCCTCATATTCCATTTCCTCAAATTCTTTCTTTTCAAGGAGAAATTTATGAATCATCACATCTTGTGGAGAAAAGAGAAGTATGCACTGTGCATTTTCACCGTCGCGTCCCGCGCGGCCCGCCTCCTGATAGTAATTCTCCATGCTCTGGGGCATATTATAGTGAATCACAAACCGCACGTTAGACTTATCAATCCCCATTCCGAACGCATTCGTAGCAATAATAATCTGCACCCTGTCGTAGATAAAATCATCCTGACTCTTCTTGCGCGCCGAATTGTCAATTCCAGCATGATATCTTGTCACCGGAACGCCCATTTTAAAAAGATTTTCATACAGCATATCTACATTCTTCCTGGTTGCGCAGTAGATGACTCCACTATCATGCGGATGCTTTTGAACATAATCCACGATAAACTGCTCTTTTTGTCTGCCAGAAAGATGCTCCACGCTGTAATACAGATTCTCTCTATCGAATCCGGTCACAACAATATCCGGATGATTGAGTTTCAGAATACACTCTATATCTGTCTTAACCTCATTCGTGGCCGTCGCTGTAAATGCACTTACAATCGGCCGCTTAGGCAGGCGTTCGATAAAATCAACAATCTTTAGATAGCTTGGCCTGAAATCCTGCCCCCACTGGGAGATGCAGTGGGCCTCGTCAACTGTGACCATTGAAATCTCTGCATCTGACGCAAACTGCATAAATCCGGCGCTTTCTAATCTCTCCGGAGCCACATAAACAATCTTATATGTACCGTTTGCCGCAAGCTTCAACGCCTTGGATATCTGTGTCTCTGTCAGGGACGAGTTAATAAACGCCGCATGGATTCCGGCTTCATTTAACGACTTCACCTGATCCTGCATCAGAGAAATCAGCGGAGAGATAACGAGCGTAATTCCAGAAAGGAGCAGCGCCGGCACCTGATAACATATGGACTTACCGGCGCCTGTGGGCATAATAGCCAGGGCGTCCCTTCCTGAAAGAATGGCGTTGATAATATTCTCCTGTCCGTTCCGAAAAGAATCATAACCAAAATATGTCTTTAATATCTCTCTCGCATTCATACATCTCTCCCCATTATAGTCTTTTCCCTCTGCCAAACATCCCGCTCTCCCGTCTTCTGCTGAAACATATAGTAAAACCGCTCTGCATCCTCTGCGGTATGCTTCCAACCGTATTTTTTTATATCTACCTGCCAGCCCTTTTCTGTCCGGCATACCTCCACGCCTTCCGCCTCCAGCATTCTTTTCTGCAAATCCGGCGTGGCAAACGCATGAGCGCCGCTTAGGATTCCGCTGGCGTTCACTACCCGGTGGGCGGGCAGCCCCTCTCCGGCTTTCCCTGTCCTAAGGGCATACCCCACCTGTCTGGAGTTCTTCGGCTTCCCGCACAGCAGCGCAATCTGTCCATAGGTCGCCGCTTTCCCGTAAGGAATCTCAAGACACACCCGCCTTATTTTCTCGTAAAAATCCATAACACTACAGCAGGCTACTCCATTCTGCTTCTTTAAACGCGACCTTCACATCTTTTTCTGTTACCAGAAGCGGTCTCTTTACCAGCATTCCGTCCGTTGCCAGCAAAGCAATCTGCTCCGCCTCTGACATCTCCGGCAGCTTATCTTTAAGCCCCATCTCACGATACAGCATTCCGCTGGTATTAAAAAAACGTTTTACCGGAAGACCGCTCCGCTTAATCCATTCCGTCAGTTCTTCCTCCGTTGGATTCTCTTCTTTAATATTTCTTGACTTGTACGTAAGCTCATGGTCTTTCAGCCATTTCTCCGCCTTCTTACAAGTCGTGCATTTTGGATAATGTACAAATAACACCTCTGATTTCCTCCTGTTTATTTTTATATATTCTCGGAATCTTCAGCCCTGATTTTATAAGGCTTTCAGATCCCTATCTCAAAAAATCACCCACTTTTTTGCAAAAAACGCTTGACAAATCGCTCAAAATTTGCGGCGAAGCCGATTGATTATATTTTATTTCAATCGACTGGAGGCGATTTTTTTGTTACCTATAAATCCCGGCGG